>OMIV01000355.1 GCA_900299185.1 Planctomycetaceae bacterium | reverse complement strand
GATTTGATGAAGCAGCAAGCGGCGGCCAAGAAGGCCGCTGCGGCGAGTGGCGGCAGTGCTGTCGTATTGGATGCGGCGCCGCCAATCGAAGAAAAGAAACTGAGTCCTTTGGAGCTCATGAAACAGCAGGCAGCCGCGAAAAAGGCTGCGTTGTCGTCGGCCACCCCAGCTGACGGTGCAGTGCCTTTGCAGAAAGTTGATACTGCCTCTGGTGGAAGTGAGCCTGCGAAAAAACTGAGTCCCTTGGAGTTGATGAAGCAACAGGCGGCTGCAAAGAAAGCTGCTGCCGAAAGTGTTACTCCCGCGGCGAATGTAACGACTGTGGTTTCAGGGACGGCAGATACTCCGCCGAAGCCATTATCGCCTCTCGAGCAGATGAAGGCCAAGATGGCTGCTAAAGGAGGGGAAGCGGTGGGAGCAGCAACCGTCGATAAACCGAAGTCGCCTCTGGAACTCATGAAGGCTAAAGCCGGAGTATCGAAGACAGATGAAGGGCTCTCCGCAGCTCCGGCAATTGTGACGATGCAGGTTATCAATGCTCCGGTATTAAGGACTGGCGAGCTTCGTGATTTTTATGTCTCGATCGTGCGTCCATTTCTCACCGGAGATGGACGATCTGGGAGATTCGCAAATCCAAATGACGCAAAACGCGAGTTCGCTCGGATGCGTGATATCTTGCCGATCGAGCTGCATGAATCGCTGGGCGTGTTGGAATTACGGTGTGATGAGCATCGGCAGTTCTCTCAGTTGGAAAGAATCCATCATTTGCTTCACTACTGGTTAGTGTTGCATATTCCATTTTCCATTGCTTTGTTGGTGTTGTTCGTTGTGCATGTGATCGTGGCGCTTCGCGTTGTGCCGTGGTAGTAGATTAGGCACCGAACTCTGTTTCTCGACTTCATGGATTGATTCTCATGGCCTTGTTTCAGACCAGTCGCGAACTTGCCGCTCGCGTCGAGAAGGACGCTCAGCGACATCCCAATCGCTTTCGACGGATGACGTGGTGGGCTGCGCTTTGGCTATCGGTATCATGCCTTGCTTGGCTGGGATTCGAAGGCGCCAACGGTGAGAACCACATCTACGAAGGCGGTGACCTGGCGATTGCCCATCGCATGTTTGAGAACGATTGCTCGAAGTGTCATACGACGTGGGCTCCGTTGCAGCGATTGGTCAAGTTTGACCTCGTCGGCCAAGTTCATTCGGTAACAAACGCCGCATGCTTGTCGTGCCATCCTGGGAACGAACATCATCACGCTCAGCTTCCAACTCACGAAGAAATTTCGTGCTCGTTCTGTCACCTAGAACATGTTGGCGACCACGATCTCAAGAGGCTATCGGACACAACTTGCACGGCGTGTCATCGAAAGCTTGACACACACTTCTTAGCGAAAGACGACCGAAAATCGCCGAGCTTCGAACGGTCGGTGACGAGCTTTACGGAGCACGACGGACATCCCGAATTCGCTTTTCGACGGCTGACCTCTTCGACGGCGATTTCAGAAGCCAGTGAGATTGGAGCGGCTCACAAGATTCGGGAAGTATTGGAGCAAGTTGATCAAGGCGGTAAGTCGATCTGGCGTGATAAGGGCAAGATAAAATTCAATCACGCCAAGCATCTGGAAGTTATTACGGGGCCGGATGGCAAACCGAATTTCGCAATCTTGCAGCGGCTAGGCATAGATACAAAATCGTTGAACGGAATCGATCCGGCTTCGATCTTGGATGCGACTCAGGCCTGCCAGCTATGCCATAAGACCGATGCCGACGGCCGTTACATGTTGGCGATCAACTTCGAGCAACACTGTAATCAGTGTCATAAGCTTTACTTCGACGGTGACCGGGAGGTACCGCACGAGTCACCGGAAGTTGTTCGAGGTTTCTTAACGGATTACTTCACCATGGCAGCCGTGCGATCTCCGGAGCGATTGCAGTTGAGCGAATCCGATCGTGGTATTCCTGGTCGCCAACAACGCCCGCGATTAAGCAAGTTAGAAGCGGAGACGGTGGTAACTCAAGTTGCCAAGGTCGAGGGCGATTTGCTCAAACTGGTGTCAACAGCTGAGTCGCTAACTGGCAGACGCGAACTTGGTGTCCGATCTGCTTGTGTGAAGTGTCATTACTCTGGCGTTGATACCGGGATTCAAGATGGTGATTCGTCTGCACCTAAGAAGTCGGAGATGTGGGCGATCGTGAAACCCTCGATCCCAACACGCTGGCAGTCACATTCTGTTTTTAGCCACAAGGGTCATCAGATGCTGAACTGTGCCGAGTGTCATGGTCTGGCAAACAAGGATGACAACGACGGTCGGAGCGAACTGCCTCAGCCCGGTGTCTTTCACAGCAAAGACACGGGAGATGTGTTATTGCCGGGAATCAACCTATGCCGGAAGTGCCACTCAGAGACTCCAGTGATTGCTAGCGGTGGTTTGACCTCTCGCGTTTTTGGCGCTCGAAGTGGATGTGTCGAATGCCACAACTACCACGGTCACGCGCAGCAAGCGTTTGTGGGTCATCGGAATCCAGTCTTTGGCACCAGCGATGTGCCGCTTGATGCCCTCTTGAAAGGTCGATCTAACCAAGAGCCTCTGAAACAACCCTAGTTGGATTGTGCGCGTTCTGGATCTAATCGCAGTCAATTCGGTCTGGTTCCTAAGTCGAAGCTTCGATGTTGCAGACGGGAATATGAATGTTTCAGAGGACGCGTAAGTTTCGTAACTCATCATTTTGACCCATTAAGAGACTCCTCCATGAGTCGATTCGCCGTTCAACTCTCGATCGCAATTGCTGCAATGGCGGCGGGCATTGCCGTGTGTCGCGGCGTTGAGCCGACTTTGCCAGTTGCGGTGCCAGTTCCAGTACCCGCCAAGGCCGATCAATTGCACGGCTTCGTTGGGACATCGTCATGCACCGCAGCTGGTTGTCATGGTGGTAATCCGGCGAAGAGTGTGGTGGGCAGCGAGCATACGGTTTGGCTGCAGCACGACATGCACGCTCATGCTTACAACGTGCTGTTGAATGAGACATCTCAGCGAATGGCCAAGCTGCTGGAGTTGGAAAAGCCCGCCCATGAATCGCCGCTGTGTTTGAATTGCCACGGGCCGGTCTCGGAGGCTCCGTTTCCAGCGTCGATTGCGGGTTCTCATGCAGATCTAGTGACAGAAGGTGTCAGTTGCGAAGCCTGCCACGGTGCGGCTTCAAAATGGCTGGGACCGCACGTTCGAGCGGATTGGAAGACCAAATCTGTCGCTCAAAAGGCAGAGTTCGGCTATCGGGACACGAAGGATTTTTGGCAACGAGCCAAGCTCTGTGCTGATTGCCACGTCGGAGCTCCAGGGCGAGATGTCAATCACGATCTTTATGCGGCTGGGCATCCGCGTCTGTTCTTCGAGCTTTCGGCATTTCATTCGATGATGCCGACGCACTGGGATCGCCAGACTGATCGAGCGAAAGCCGCTGGCGTTCAACAGGCAGTGAAGGGGGCGAAGGTCGAGAAGTCACCACTCGAAGCTCAGTTGTGGGCGATCGGCCAAGTGGCATCTGCTGAGGCCGCGCTTGATCTGCTAATCCATCGGGCGAAGACATCAGGAGCCTCGACGGGGCGGCCTGAAAAATACCCGTCATCGCAAGTCGTTCCGGCGTGGCCGGAACTCGCAGAGACGGCTTGCTTTGCTTGTCATCACGACTTGGCGTCTCCGAGTTGGCGGCAAGCTCGCGGTTATAGCAATCGCAAACCTGGAGCAGCCCCGTGGGGCACATGGTTGCTGCCTCTGGTGCCAAATGCAGCCGCGCTTGGCTCCGGGGGAATCAGTGAAAAGGACGGCCCGCTGATGGCACTCAGTCATGAGATGTCGAAG
Source organism: Planctomycetaceae bacterium (assembly GCA_900299185.1). Taxonomy (GTDB): domain Bacteria; phylum Planctomycetota; class Planctomycetia; order Planctomycetales; family Planctomycetaceae; genus AM-0621. Next base: position 28,272 of record OMIV01000355.1, on the reverse strand, counting down.
CCATTACCTGACCGTCAAGTCGCGATCGGACACGCTGAGGCTCTTCGGACTCGACTTAACCTGTTGGGGCAAGAATTTAATACGAAGTCGCTATCTGCAGACGCCGTGTCGGCTGCCTTCCTGAAGATCGTGTCGGAAGGCGGCGCGTTGTCGAATAAGTCTTGGGATGAGGCTACTCAGGTTTATTTGTCGCTCGTTGCGTTGAACCGAGCTCATCGAGACATGCAAGGATTGGCTGACACAGCGACAAGTCCGTGTGCAGAGACCATCTCTCAGTTGTGCGAGTTACGAGACGTGCTGAAGTTCGAACCGGGGTTTGACAGTCCCCTCAAGTACTTGAAGACACCTGATGCCAACATCGAAGAGAAGTTGAAGCAGATTCGAGGGGCGTTCGAAGCGAAATGAGTTTTGAAATTAACGCGCGTTAGGTCGGAGCGATTGCTTCTGCTGTTTGCGACCTTGAGTGCTGAATCAAGAAGGACAGTTCTATGTCGATCAGTCTGCGTCAGGCCGTGGCTCAATGGTGGCGATCGCCGGTCGCGTGTGGAGCAATGCTTGCTGTTGGAGCAAGTTTGAGTGTTGCACAAGCTCAAGAGTCGAAGCCTCAGTTTCTCGGAGTGGCGACGTGTGTCGCTTGCCACAACCAGACTTTGCAGGCAGGCAATCCGTCGTCGTTATCGGCGTTGGCGCAGAATCGAGAATTGTGTGCCCTCGACGAAGTGAAGACGTTCGAGACGACCGACAAGCACATCAAGGCATTCGAGTTACTGAAGGGCGACCTCGGCCAACGCATGGAAAAGTTGCTGGGCTATAAGGTCACTGAAGACAAACGCTGTTTGGCATGCCACTCGAATTGGCATTGGAAGGAAGGCTTTGAGAAGCCAGAGCACTTCGAATTCGGTGTGACTTGCGAGTCGTGTCATGGCGCTGCCTCGAAGTGGAAAGATCCGCACGACAAAGTGGATTGGCGGAAGGTCAAACCCGACGTGAAAGAGAAAGAAGCAGGCTTCATCGACGTTCGAAATCCTGTTCGTCGCGCTCGGCAATGCTTCTCGTGTCACATCGGGAATGTGACTGAAGGCAAAGTTGTCACTCACGAAATGTATGCTGCAGGACATCCGCCGTTGCCAAGCATCGAGATAGAGACCTTCGTTTCTCAGATGCCATTCCACTGGCGCACGCTGCGAGAACGCGGTGAGTTTGCCAATCAAAAGGAGTACTTGGCTGCCAACTTCCCCGACCAAAAAGATCCGACATTGGACCTGGCACGCACCAAGTCGACGCTCATCGGCGGCGTGATGGCGTTGAGAGAGTCGCTCAATCTTTTTGGCGAACAAGCCGTCGATAAACACGAGACTTCGGTTTGGCCCGAGTTGGCTGTCTTCGATTGTGCCGCTTGCCATCACGATCTGCGCTCCAAGAGTTGGCGACGCGATCGAGGATATGGAGCATCAATTCCAGGTCGTCCGCAGTTCTATTCGTGGCCAACGGCTCTTGTGAAAGTCGCGGTTCGTCACCGAGCAGGCGACGACGACGCAAAATTCAAGGCACAGTGGGACGAGTTCCACACGAACCTCGAAAAACTGCGACGAGTGCTCGACAAGCAGCCGTTCGGAGCACCTCAAGACATTCGCTCAATCACTCATGGAGCTGATGGCAAGGGCGGCTTAGTGGCGTGGCTCGACAACCTCGCAGAAGAAATCTTTAAGAGCCCTGTGCGAGAAGCAGACGCGAAGCGTGCACTCAAGGCTGTCGTTGCGTTGGATGCCAAAGACTATCCCGACTTCCATTCGGCTCGTCAGACATTGTGGGTCTTCAGAACGATTCAGTCGGAGCTGCAAGTTGCTTATCCAACCTTCAAACCTCGAGCGACTGGCGAGACTACGAAACAATCTCAAGAACGTGCTTTGCAGAATCTCGTGATGTTTCGCGAGTGGGAGCAGGGGCCAAAGTTGGACTCGTTCCGTAAGACTGACGACCTCTTGGCCAAGCATGAATTTGCGAGTCGGTTGCGCCTCAAACTTCCTGCCGGTGTGGAGTACGTGATCGCGGCACAGTTGCCAGACGCTTTGGACGCAGCGGCCGACTATGACCCAGAGTGGTTCCGCACTCAGTTAGCTAAGTTGGAGAAGGAATTGCCGAAAGACTGAACCTCGTCAGTTCCGAGTTTCTCATTAGGCCCGGCAATCTTTGTCGGGCCTTTTCATTCAGACGCTGGTTGTCACGATGCGGACCGGGACCAACATTGCGATCGAGCCGTCTCTACCGTTGGCCGCCGGCGCGTTGTGAATCGTGAGACCGTTCAAGGAATCAAGTGACCTAGAGATGATCAAGATCGTCGATTACGGCATGGGCAACCTTCGCAGTGTGCAGAAGGCATTTGAGAAGCTGGGATCTCAGGCGGAAGTCATTACTGATCCAAGCCAGATTCAGGGGGCAGACAAGTTAGTCTTGCCGGGCGTTGGGGCCTTCCGAGATGCGATCAACGAGCTGAAACGCAAAGACTTCGTGACGCCGCTCAAGGACTATGTTGAATCCGGAAAACCGTTTCTGGGTATTTGCCTCGGTCTCCAGTTGCTGTTCGATGTCAGTTACGAGGACGGTGAGTGGGAAGGGCTGGGGATTGTGCCTGGCAAGGTTGTGAGATTCGCGGATCAGCCCGATCTCAAGATTCCTCACATGGGTTGGAATTCTTTAGAGATCGCTCGACCGACAGAATTGCTACACGGCATCGCAAATGGCGCGTATGTCTATTTCGTCCATAGCTACTACGTGGTTCCACAGGACGAATCCGTGATCGTGGCTCGTTCCGAACACGGCGTGAAATTCACGGCTGCCATTTCGCGAGGCAACCTTAACGCCACTCAATTCCATCCGGAGAAGAGTCAGACCGTCGGCATCTCGCTGCTGAAGAACTTCGTTGAACGTGTCTAATGCGAATCAGCGATGGACTCGCAGATGATTCATGCAACTGTTCAACCTGGGGCGTCTTTCGTCGCGCCAACCGTTTACGGAATTGTCTCGTGACGAAGATAGCGATCAGCCTCGTGTGCTCTCTTCGAACTTCATTGCGTCCCTCAGTGACTTGCTTACGCGATGTCACGGATCGAGCTAGTTAGCGGCGATGCCGAAAGCTGCTCTGACGAGCTTACAATCTCAGCCACTGTGCTCCTCGCGAACGAATGCGCGAGCAAGTCGACGTGTCTTCGAATAGTCCATTCTGGACCAGCAATCGAGGGCATGTCCTGCTTTCAGACGATCGTTTCAAGTCATCGTCCACGTGAAATTGTTGCGACCAGCAATCAGACTCCAGCCACAGCAGTTCGGTTGTGAGTGCTCTGCTGGTCGGTCATCGAAACAATCGCGTGCAACGCTCGCTAGAAAGCTCGGAGATTGGTGATGAAGTCGCTTAAACATGGTTTGCTTTTATTGTGTCTGTCCATACCCGGACTCGGCCTTCAGGTGGTCGCTCAGGATCATCCCGATCGAGTCGTGCAGCCCGGTGTGCCGCAGGGGAAAGTCACCTCGGGGCAATTCACCGAGAGCAAGATTTATCCCGGCACGAAGCGCGGCTACAGCGTCTATGTTCCGGCTCAATACAAGGCTGAGGAACCGGCGGCGCTCATGGTCTTCATGGATGGTGGCGGGTACGAGAATACGAAGGGCGGCTTCCGAGTTCCGACCGTCTTCGACAACCTCATTCATCAGAAGAAGATGCCCGTCACGATTGCCGTGTTCGTCAATCCGGGCAACGTCTCGGCGACGATGAAGGGGGCGAAGGACCGCAGCAATCGGTCGTTTGAGTACGACTCGATGGGCGACCGCTATGGCAGTTTTACGGTGGATGAATTCTTACCTGTCGCGCTCAAGGGACTGAATGTTTCAAGCGACCCGGCGAGGCGCGCGGTCTGTGGGATTTCTTCCAGCGGCATCTGCGCCTTCACTCTTGCTTGGGAGAAGCCGGAGCAATTTGGAAAAGTGCTGAGTCACATCGGCAGCTTCACCAACATTCGCGGCGGCTGGGCTTATCCGGGGCTCGTTCGCAAGTCGAAGGACAAGCCGAAGGCCATCAAGGTTTATCTGCAAGATGGCCGCGAGGATCTCAACAACCTGCACGGCAACTGGCCGCTGGGGAATCAGGATCTCGCTCAAGCGCTGCAGTTCGCGGGCTACAAGTACAAGCTCGAAATGACCGACGGCGGCCACAGCGGCAAGTTCGGCGGCGACCTCTTGCCTGAAGCGCTGAAGTGGTTGTGGGACGACAACGCTCAGAGTTCGAACATGCCGATCGTCGAGACGAAGCCGGCTTGGGAGCCTCATCCCGATGCCGTCGCGAAGGACGGCGTGCCGAAGGGAACCGTCGAGCAACAGCCAGTCTTCGAATCAAAAGTCTTCGCCAACACGACGCGCGATTGGTCGATCTACGTGCCCGCTCAATACAGCAAGGACAAGCCCGCCGCGTTGATGGTCTTTCAAGACGGCGAAGGGATGAAGAACCCGAATGGCCGCTGGCGCGTAACGACGGTTTTCGACAACTTGATCGCTCGCGGAGACATGCCGCGGACGATCGCCGTCTTCATCAATCCCGGTCACGAGAAAGACAAGCCGCGTCAGCAAGGCAAGCACTCGAACCGCAGCCTCGAGTACGACAGCCTCGGCGACCGCTACGCCCGGTTCTTGATTGAAGAGATCATTCCCGAGGTGCGTAAGAAATACTCCATCTCGGACGATCCCGAGATGCACGCGATTGGCGGTTCGAGTTCCGGCGCGATCTGCGCTTTCACCGCCGCATGGGAACGGACCGACTTCTTCCGCAAGGTCTATTCGAGCGTCGGGAGCTTCACGAATCTGCGCGGCGGCAACGTCTATCCGTCGCTGGTGAGGAAGACCGAACCGAAGCCGATCCGCGTCTACATGGCCGACACGAGCGGCGATGTAGACAACGCGTTCGGAAGCTGGCCGTGGTCCAATCAGTTAATGCACTCGGCGCTGAAGTACGCGGGCTACGACGTCCACTTCGATTGGGCCGAAGGCTACGCGCACAACGCCGACTTCGGCGGCAAGCTGTTCCCCGAAGCGATGAAGTGGCTGTGGCGCAAAGAGGTCGTCAGTCCGGTGCTCGACACGCGCGGTGATCTCGGCGGCGATCTGACGCTGCTCAACCTCTTGATTCGTGGCGAGTCATGGCAGCCGGTCGCGGAAGGACTCGGCTTCGCGGATGCACTCTGCGCGGACAAAGCGGGCAACGTTTACTTCTGCGATATGAAGGCTCCGTCGATCGTCCGCATCGGAGTTGACGGCACGAAGAAAGAAATCGCGAAGGAGTCTGTGAGCGGGCTCGAATTCAATCCGGAAGGCACGCTGCTCTATGGCTGTCAGGGAGCGAAGAGCCGCGTGATCTCGATCAATCCCGAGACCAGAGAAGTGAAGGTCGTTGCTGAAGGCGTGAAGCCGAACGATATCGCCGTGACGACCGACGGCTTCATCCTCATCACGGAAACCGGAGCGTCTCAAGTCACGCGTATCGACCCGAAGACCCGCGAGGTAGTCGTTGCCGACAAGAGCACTCCCGACAACGGCATCAGCAAGCCAAACGGCATCGCGACCTCACCCGACGGCGGCACCCTGGCGGTGTCGGACTATGGCGGAACTCATACATGGACCTTCCGAGTCAATGCCGGCGGAGTGCTCGACGCCAAGATGCCGACGATGCCGATGCGTCTCGCGATCGACCCGAAAGGCGAGTTCAAATTCAACGAGCCACCGCCCTACGTCGCGTCCTCAAAGGGAGACGGCATGGCCGTCGACAAAGTCGGTCGCTTCTACGTGACGAGCGACCTCGGCGTGCAAGTCTTCGACCCAACAGGCCGTCCCTGCGGCGTGCTTCCGAAGCCCGACAAAGATCAGCCGCTAACAACGTGCATCCTCGCCGGAGCCGATCACAGTACGCTCTATGTCGCGAACGGCACGAAAATCTTTCGTCGCAAGCTGACGGTTGAGAAACCGAAGATGTGACTGCGGATGACGGCTTCGCAATCCATGATCCAAATGAATGGTCGAAAGACTCAAACGATGGATTTGGAGTGAACTATGAATCGTCGAATTTCTTCTGCATTCAAGAAGTCGGCCTCGTGGTTAGGGCTCTTGATTTGGCTTATCGCAGTCGACACGCTAAACGTGAGTGCGCAAACGAAGACCGTCGCGGAGCTGTTGAATGAGTCGTTGACGCTGGCCAAGCAGCGGTCGGATTCGGGGGACACTCGGACGACCGCTGCGATGAGGCTCGGAGCGACGTTTCGTATGGCCGGGATGAAGGCCGAAGCGAGGGAGGCTCTTGAAGAATGTGCGAGACTCGTCGCTAAGGATTCGAATGCCGACAACCGCGATTAGACGAAGGTCGAACTCGCGCGCGAGTTCTGGCTGCTCGGGGAGAATGATCGAGCAGAAGCACTCGCAGCCGAATTGAATCAGCGCGATTACGACTTACTCGCGTGCTTCGTCTTTGCTCGCGATGCCGTTGAAGCATCGAACGCTCTGTCCGCCGAGCGAACGATTCGTCGAGCCCTCAACATCGCGAAGAAGCCGGGGCGGAAGATTGATCTGCGAATGGGCAGCTCGCTGTTGTGTGCGCTCGGTCGGATCGCCTATCGCATCGAACGGCCGGAACTCGGACGCGCGTGCGAGGAACTCATTCCCGATCCCGTTTGGAAGTCGGCGCTGGCTGGCGAGCGTGCACTGTCACTGCTTGCGAAGGATGACTGGGAAGAGGCTCAAAAGATCGCAGGGCAAGCAGTCGATCCGCACATGACGGTGCTCGCGCGGGCCCGCGTCGAGAGTCGGTTGATGATCAGCGAGAACCTGAAGTCGTTCGAGGCTCGCATCGACTCATTGATCGCTGCTGCAACGAAGATCAAAGACAACGATCAACGCGACTTTGCTCTGCGAGTCGCAGCTCAGCAATTCGCTGTGTCAGCAAACGGCGATGCTGAGTCCGCAACGCGCGTCGCTCAGTTGCGCATCGCTCAATCGATCAAGCATCCGGCAGCGAAGCTTCTGACGCTCGCGCCGACTGTGGACGCAGGGTCGTTCTCGAAGCTGATGACGGTGCTCAACGATTGCTCTGCGAATGATCGACCGGCGTTGGCGGAAGTGCTCGCAATGAGTTGTGGGAAGCAGCAGCTCGGCGAGCAGGCACTTTCCGTGAGCGAGCATGTGCCGCGCGGATGGCCGCGAGTCCGAGCCCTCTGCGATGCCGCGAAGTTCTTGAAAACTGACGCCGCGCGGCCGTTGCTGGCTGCTGCGGTCGATCAGTTGAGCCACATCAAGGACTCCGGTTGGCGTTGCGTCGCGCGGAGTCAGATTGCTCTTGTGGCACAGCGACTCGGTGACAGCGCGACCGTTGAAACGCAACTCTCGATCGCATGCCGAGACGCGTTGCAGATCGACGCACTCGACGATCGACGAGCTATTCTGCCGCAGGTCATTGAAGCAGCTCTCGATTGCCGACAGTTGGCGCTCGCGAGTCGGACTTTGAACGAGGCTCTGCAAGGCAAGCCGGATGCGGCGCTGCGAGATGTGCTCGTGCCGCTACTCATCGAAGCCGGAGATGCGGACGCGGCGTTGAAGGAAGTCGCAGCCGCTCCGTTGGAGAATGACTACGCGAAACGCTTCGTTGCGATTCGACTCGCGAAAGCAGGCCGCGTTGCTGAAGCTGTTAAGTACGCGAGTACACTCAATAATCGAGCGCGGCCGGAAGCACTTTGCGATATCGCTCGCACTCAGTTGCCGAATGCTCCTGTGAAGAAACCGACGTCGCGACGAGTGGCACTTTCGTTACATGGCGGCTGGTTCTATTGGCCGCATCGACTGGAACGGGCGGGGCTCGACTGGGATGTGATGCCGTTCCTCACTCCGTATGAGAAAGGCAGTGAAGGGCTCGCTGCGCGGTACTCGCTGCTCGGCTATCCGGGAGCCGGAGATCATCTCATTCAGTGCTCGCCATTCGGCCTTGAGCAGACGCGACGCTACTTGCGTTACGGCGGCGGATTGTTCGGCATCTGTGCGGGGCAACTCTTCGCGACCGGGCATCCGAACGGACATCGCTTCGTGCCGGGTGATTTTTACTACCTGCGCGGCAACGGCCCGCATCAGGTGCAAATGACCGAACAGCATCCTGCCGCGATTGGCCTGCCGCCGCAGATCATCATCAATCGTCAGAACGGCGACTTCATGATCCCGCGACCGGGCTGCGACGTGATTGGTTGGTACGACAACCAAAACATCTGCGCCGCTGTGATGGCCTCACGGTACGGACTGGGACGAGTCGTGGTCTCGAGTCCTCACCCGGAAGGCGACAACTCGTACTCGCCGACGGATCGACTCTGCATCGAGGTCACTCGCTGGATTCTGGAGGGCACTCCATGAGGTGGGCCGCGTTAGTGCTTTTACTCGGGGGAAGTCTGTTACATGGTGCTGAGCCTAATGTTGTGGTGCTCGACAGCACCGACATCAGCTTCATGCACGACGCACTCAAGCGGATCGACGTGCCGTCTCAGCGCTCGGACAAACTCGATGCCGATGTGTTGTCGCGGCATCGCATCGTTGTGCTGGCGGGAAAAGATCTGCCGCTCGATGCGATGAGCGGCAAGCGGCTTGATCAGCACTTGAGGAGCGGCGGGCGAGTGCTCGCTGTCGGGGGCGGAGCGAAATGGATGCTCCAACAAAAGCTGTTCGACGCGAGCGGCTACTACCCGACGGGCACGACGACCTTCATGTCGAAGTTCGATGGCTATCACCGACTGACGTTCGGCTATCCCGTCGCGTCTCCCAAAGAGAACTGGACCTATGGCGTTCCGAATCTCTTGCGAGCGACAGACGGACCGCTGATGCGACTCGGGCCGCAGGCTCATTCGGTTCTCGCGGCCGGTGGTCCCTTTTCATTGATGGCCTATCAACGCTTCGGCAAAGGTATCGCGCTGTTGATCGGTCCCGATCCGCAAGGAGGCAACGAATTCCAATCGCTCGGCAACAGTAAGCCGACAGCGAAACGCGGCGACGAACTTGATACCGATCGCCTGCTGGCGAACTCGATCGGCTGGCTGAGAAATGAGTCAGGGAATCTCATCCCGAATCCGGGGTTTGAAGTCCTGACGGATGCAGGACCGGAGAAGAGTCATTGGGAACTCAGCGCGAACAACGGCGGTGTGACGTCATGGCGTCGCGAGGGTGCTCCGGAAGGAAAGGTCTTCGTCACGCTCAAACGCAAGGACGCGCCAAGCGCCGCGAATCTCTCGCCGTATGTGCCAATCGTCGTCGAGCCGGGAGCGGCCTATCGCTTTTCGTGCCGACATCGCTCGACCGGAGGTTGGCGCGTTGTCGTGCGACACATCCGCAGTTTGGACGACGGCTATTCGAAGGCCGAACAGAAGCCGATCGCTGTCGCCGCAGTAGCCGATTGGTCTCGTTTCGAGACCGAACTCGTTGTGCCTGAGGGAATCCGATATCTCGGCTTCGTTCTGCAACCCGCCGCAGCCGGTGAAGTCTCATTGGACGACATCCAACTGGAGCCAGTCGCGCGTTAGTCCTTGCGTCAAGCCAAGCCAAAGGGGAATGGCATGAAACGGCTCGCATTTGCTCAATTCCGGTTTCGAGGCTTTGTTTGAGTACTTCCATTCGAATCGGCAAACAGCAACCGCGATACCCAGTCATTGCGGAAGTTGGCGTTGGGGTCGAACTGGGCAGTGATGCGCTGGAAGTCCCCGAGATGCAGGTAGAGCGACTTCACCAACTCTGCATTCATCGGGCTGATCTTGCCCCAGTGCGGACGGGCCTCAAACAAGTGGGCCATGCAGTGAGTGAGCACTTCGCAGAAGCGATTGAAGCCGTGCAACTCCGCCAGCCTCGCGTAGCAGTTGAAGCTGATCGAATAGCTGTCTTCGTGGTCGCTGCTGGCCATCGAGATCAGGGTGTCGTCCGGCAGGATGCGGCGGATGCAGATTGGGTAGCAGTGCGTGTACGCGCCGATGTCCGTCGGCTTCAGCAGATTGAGTGGCCCCAATCGTTCGCGCGTCGCTGCTGACAGCGCGAAGTCGTTGCCATCGAAGTAGCTCACGAGTTCTCTCACGAAGTTCAGCGAGTCTTCGAGCTTCGAGCGTTTGACGAACAGTTCAATCTCGACGTGACGAAACAGTTCGTGCTCCATCACCAACATGTCCTGCGACTTGCCGACCGCTTTCCAACCTCGAATGACCGTGAGCGGCAAGACGCGACGAAAGAAGAAATGAGTCGCCGCGCGGTGTCGGCAGAACTGCGAGAGGAAGATCACCGCCAGATGTAATCCGACTTCCATGCAGATGAAGAAGTAGGCTCGATAGAGCCACTCTAGCCAACTGCGAGGGGCGGCTACTTCGCGTCGATGTTGGACCCAGTAATCCCAGCGCCACGGAATCACATAGAACTGCTGTAGCGAAAATTGCTCTTCCGCTGCGATGACTTCGGCGAGCGTGTCGTACCGCTGAAAATGTTCTTCGACGTTGTATTGCGGACGTACCCACAAGCTCACGGAGACGATGACTCCCAGACATCCCAACGAGCAGCGCGCGGCTTGCAGCTCCGGCCCGGCATTGATCGTTCGAATGACTGGCTCGGCAGTCTCGGCGTCGTAGGTGGCGATGCGAACTTCAGCGACGTAGTGCGAGAGACTGTGCTTGCCCGAGCCATGCGTGCCGGTCGAGATCGCTCCGACAATCGCTTGCTCGGTGATGAGGCCGACTGCGGGCAGGGTGAGTCCTTGTTGATCCAGCTCAGCCAACACGCGCTTCACTTGACAACCCGCGCCGATCGTGGCCCAGACTCGATCGCCGCGCTGCTCGACTTTGACCGAGTTCATCAGCCGCAGATCGAGTAAGACGTCCTCGCAACACGCGGCCTCGCTGTAGGAGTGCAGTCGCCCGATGACTCGAATGCGCGAACCGCGATGCTCAGCGAGAATCCGCAGCACGTCCGCTTCCGAGGTCGGCTGATACGACTTCTGCGGAGTGAAGCTCACATCGCGGCCAAAGTTCTGCACGGTGTGTTGGGTCGATGACATTGCTCGATTCCTTCAGCGGGAGCTTGATGAAGTTGCCTTCGCAAACAGCCGCAGCGCCGAGGGCAGCACTTCCGCAGACAGCGGAGTGTGCCCTTTCATTTCCCCATCAAGGTCGAGGGCATCGCGGGTCTGGGACGTGAGCGCGAACGACCGAACCTGGTGGTACTCGACGCAACTCAACTTCAGGTGAGATCCATCGAAGACCTTCGAGAACAGCTTCAGCATCTGCCAGCGCGTGGCGCGGCGGACGACGATCACGTCGAGCTTCCCGTCTCCGATCTCCGCATGAGGTGCCAGCTTCATGCCCGAGCCGGTGTATTTCGGATTGCAGGCGATGACGAACAGGAACTCATCGTCGATGGTTTGGCCGTCGAGGCTGAGAGTCGCACGCCGCCGTTTGGCTCGCAGGATTTGCCAGAGTGCCGCCACTCCATACCGCGACGGGCCGAGCCAGCGCAGTCGCTCGGCAGTGGCATTGATGTCGGACACCGCGCCCCAGCCGACGATGTCGAGGCAATAGATGACTTCGTCGTTGAGAAGGACGCGCACCACATCAATCGGCAACGTCTCGCCCGCGACGATCTGCCGCGCGGCTTCGAGCGGATCGTCGAACTGAAGATGTTGCGCGAGCGTATTGCACGTCCCCGCCGGGATGATTCCCAACGGAACCGAGATCGGATCACCGCGTTGCATCAATCCGTCCGTAACCTCATGCACCGTGCCGTCACCACCGGCGACACATAGGCCATCAAAGCCCGAGAGATCAGCGCTCTGCATCATGCTCCGCGCGTGCCCCGGCCCTTCTGTCACTCGGACGTCGAGTTCAATCCCGGCAGCGGCAAAGGTCGGAGTGACCTGCTCCATCACCGTCAGTCCGCACCGCGTTCCACTGCGAGGATTCATCACAATCAACAGTCGTCGCATCGCCATTTGAGTCGCACCAGAGGAATGACGGAGAGCCGGAAATCTTCAGCACCTATTGGCAACGGCGAAGCCGCGCTGCGCACTCACACGGCCAATGCCGATTGCTTCCTTCAACTCAAAATCCTTCTTCAACAGGTTGCCTTCCTGTTCGAGCTGTCGTGCTCGCTCGGTTCCGATCCGCCCGGCATGTGCAATCGGCGAAGCAGGAAAGGGAAAGTCGCTGCCGTGCAGCAATCGACTGCGCACGAACTCTGCGTCGTCGAGTAGCCGACCGAGATCTCGGACTCGACCGACCGTTCCCAGCACCGACGTATCACCCCAAAGTTTCGGATACCGCCTCAGAAGTTCGACGAACTCAGGCAGTTGATCGGGAGTGTCGGTGATCCAACCGGTTCCCGTGTGACAAGCCACAACGGTGCAACCTTGATCGAGTGCCAGCTCCAACCGCTTTGGTGCGGCGAGGTTCTTGTCGATGACAGGCGCACTGTGTTCGTGTCCGGTGTGAACCAGCACGACCATGCCCAACTCGCAACACCGACAAAAGAACCGCGCGTGCTTGCGATCCGCGAGATTCACTCCTTGAGTCGGCGGATGAATCTTGAGAAGCCGCGCTCCCTTTGCATGGCAACGAGCCAACTCATCGAGCGCATCAGCACGCTCCGGATTGATCGACGGACACGCGAGCATAGTCTGCGAGTGCCGCGCCACGACCGCGAACACGTAATCGTTCGGCACATAGAACGACGTGCGATTCCAATCCGGCTGTCCGTTGGCATCGTAGACTGCGTCCTGCCCGAGGATTGCGGCCTGCGTGAGTCCTGATCCCCGCACCTGTTCCGCAAGCACTTCCTCATACCGCTCGTCGACGGTCTTGCCCGGCTGTTGCAACTTCAGCAACGACATCAGGTATCGGAACTGCAATCCCTCAGTGATCGACTTCGCGATGCGGCACCCGGTCCCGCCGTCACCGACACCAAACAAATGCACGTGAATGTCGAGCGTCGGAGGTGGCTCGTTAGCAGACGCCTTGCTGCCTCCAATTAGGCTGCTTGCAAAGCAAGGCACGCTCAACGCACCGGCCAAGAAGGTTCGACGATTGACGATGTTGGTCATGATTTTGTTCCTGAAAGAAAACGCGTAAGCAATCACTTACAAAACGGTCAAAAAAAGAGAAGATGTTTAAACCGTGTCCTGCACAAGAGCGTTGGCCACCATCGCAAACATCTGCTGGCGTTGCCTAGGTCCGAGCAGTTTCAATTCCACAATGATGTTCGAAATTGTGGCCAGTCCGATCAGCCCCCAGGCGGCATCACTTTCGGTGAGCTTGCCCTCCTCGTGCTCACTGCCGGTCGCGATCTGCTTCACGACGAGCTTGTGAAACTGGCGGTACATGCGAATGAGCGCGTCGCGCATCTCGTCGTCGTCGGTCTCCGCCAGCGCGGTGAAGATGACTCGGTAGAAGCCAAACTCACCTTGATGCTGAGCTTCATATGCAATCAACCGCTCGACCCGTGCGTCCGGGTCGGGGAGATCAGACAGCACTTCAGCCCACTTCTCGGCTCGTGACTGAAAGATGTCATCAATCGCTGCGAGGAACATCGCCTTCTTATCGGGCCATAGCCGATAGAGGATGTTCTCCCGCACGTCACAGCGCAGCGCCAGTTCTGCCGTCGTCGTTCGCCGATACCCCAGCTCGCTAAAGGTCTGACAGACAATCGGCAGCAGTTTCTTTCGCTGTTCGTCAATCTGGCTGTGACGTGCCATTGCGGATCTCTCTAATAAGTAAGTGTGTGCTTACATTATTCGCAAGATCGTGAGTTGGGAAGTTAGGGCATGGAAATCGTTGTGTGTCGCCAAATCTCGACAATGCTTATGCGGAAAAATGGGTGGTTCGCAGATTCGATCTTGCCGCTCGATCTCGCCGTGGGCGCGAGGTTCAATCGTTGATGAATGACGAATAAAAAGGGTGAGAAGTGAGTGTCGAATAGCGTCACTGATTTACCACTCACGGAAAGCAGTCAGTCTTGAGTGCCACAGTGATATGACGCTCTCGGAGGAACCATTGCGATGAGCGGGATCGTTGGGCATTCGATGTATGCGGTGTTGGCGGAGCGGGAGTTGCGGGGGCGGGTACCGCGAGTTGCGGATTTGCTGAAGCGGCAGTGGGCCAGTTTTCTCTGTGGGGCTTATCTGGGTTGCGACATTCAGACGTTGCCCGAAGCAATCTGTGTGCAGACTGGTGAAGAGATCGGGTTTGGGACGGTGCCGATCTCGAAGAGCCCAATCACGGGTGGCGAAGTCAAACCGTGGACGATGACCTACGACGGACGCGAGTATCGACCGCGCGAGATTCACGAGCGGTTCTATGGGCGAGCACATGTGGTTTTTGGCTGGAGCGTCGCAGATCGGCAACACACGGTGCCGTGGGATCACTTATCCGACTTTGCCGCGATGACGATGCAGGACGCCATTGACCTGTATCCGTCAGGCGAATCGAAGGTCGCGTATTTGTTCGGTTGGCTGGTTCACATTGTCGGCGATTCGATGATCAAGTCGGTGCGGCCGGGCTTGAAGATGAAGTTGCTGGATGGCCTCTATACGGCTCGCAATCGCCCGGTGCAGGATCTTGTCACCTGGCACGAGATCGGTGTAAATGAACTGGGTCTCGATTGGTCCAAGCTACTGAGAGACCTCGCGAACTCGCCGGTTGAACCGGTGCAACTGCACGCCATGCGAGTGACTCGCCCGCGTGGCATGCTGGCGGCCAACTTCTCGAACGCTTGGTCGCCCAGCGACGAAGCGCTGATGACCTTCGTACTGAAAGAGAATCGGCGGTACTTGAAGAAGTATCTCGAACGATTGCTGCCTGATTACAAGCTGACTCAAGTTGGCAACGAATGGCACTGTGACGCCGAGATGAGTCGCCAGTCTGGCGGATTGAGTTATTCAGAGATGGTCGCTGCCGCGCGCGAAGCAGGTTTGCGAGACACTCTGAACCAGATCGCGGCTGAAGCGGCCAATCAATGTGAGCAAGTGATTCAGCGAGTGCCTCGATTGTTTCGGATGTGAATCGGCTTAATTGTGATCAGCTCAAATGGTGGCGTGTTGGGTTCGAAGCGTCGTGGAATGGTTGTTACTGGGTAGAATTCCGGGTAGCGCGACTTGCGACAAACCACGTGCCGGACTTCAATCGCCGGTGGCTTGAATCGTTCAGCTTCAGGCCGCACTCAATCGCGTCCACGGTCGTGCTCAATTGGTGGCTGAAATCTACGTGGGTTCCAGACGCTCGAAGTGTTCGTGACATACTCAATTAAGGATCCTCAACGATGACAACATCTCTGCGAACTTCACGTCGCCAATTCCTGCAGGGCGTTACCGCCGCAGGTGCAGCTGGCGTTTTTCTTCCATCAGCTCAATGGGCTTTGGGTTATCAGACACCGTCCGAGCGGCCTGTGTTTGCCACCATTGGGCTGCGGAATCAGGGCTGGACGATTACTAGCAAGTCATTCAACTTCGCGAACTTTGCGGCACTGGCTGATGTGGATTCGAACGTGCTGGCGGACAACGTCGCTAAGGTTGAAAAAGCTCAGGGCAAGAAGCCCGATGCTTATAAGGACTACCGCAAGATCCTCGATCGCAAGGACATTGATGCGGTGATGATCGCGACTCCCGACCATTGGCATACCAAGATTGCTGTGGAAGCGATGCTCGCGGGCAAAGACGTTTACTGCGAAAAGCCGCTGACGCTGACGATCGATGAAGGCAAGCTGATTGAGAAGATCGTCAAGCAGACGGGCCGAGTCTTTCAGGTCGGCACCATGCAACGCACGGAGATCGAACTGCGCTTTCTGAAGGCGATTGCTCTCATTCGAGACGGTCGCATTGGCACGGTGAAGAAGGTCACCTGCGGCATCGATCGCATGGAAGCATCTCCTGTGATTCCGGAAGTCGCCGCTCCGGCGTCGATTGATTACGACTTCTGGCTGGGGCCTGCTCCGAAGGTTCCTTACCGAGCCTTGCCCGAGTTGCGGAAGGGCTACGGCGGCGGAGTGCCGCTCTACAGCAACTGCCACTATTCGTTCCGCAATTGGCACGAGTACTCCGGCGGCAAGCTCACTGACTGGGGAGCTCACCATGTCGACATCGCTTGTTGGGCACTTGGCGCGACCGAGACCGGTCCCAGCAAGATTACTCCGATCAACTACAAGCTGCCGGTCGAATACAAAGATGGAAATCCGACGGTCGCTGATCAGTACAACGCCGCGACTCAATTCACCATCCGCGCCGATATGCCGAACGGCGTCGAGCTGATTATCACCAGCGAAGGTGATAACGGCATTCTGTTTGAAGGCACGGAAGGGCGGTTCTTCGTCAATCGCGGCAAGCTCACTGGCAAACCCGTGGAAGACATGAAAGACAAGCCGTTGCCTGATGGTGCTGTTGAGAAGGTCTACGGCGGTAAGGTCAGTGCCAACCATACAGCCAACTTCACCGAGAGCATGAAGAGTCGCAAGCAGCCGATCTCTGATGTCTGGTCTCACAACCGCATGCTGGAGATCTGCCATCTGTCGAACATCGCAATGCGTCTGGGCCGCGAGCTGAAGTGGGACCCCGTCAAACGCGAGATCGTCGGCGACGCTCAGGCCAACACTTTCTTGGCGAGAGAGAACCGCAAGGGCTTCGAGATCAACATGTAGTTTTCGTCCCATCAAGAATGGCGATAGTCATTCGATGTGGTGCGACTACAGAGAACGGAAGAGCGGCGGCGCTGAACTGGATTCAGCGACGCCGCTCTTTTCTTAGATCGTGACGCACTCCGATCCGTCCGGTCTTCGTCACTTATTGCTTCTGTGTGAAGCTCCGCAGTTACAGGCATTCGCCCTCAATGAGTAGTTGGTCGGACCGATCTGCGTTAAGGACGGGAACTCCAGAGTTGAGCTTCGCGACTTAACCGTCTTGTGAACTGAGTCGCGGTGCTATTCGCGTTGTCCTTCTCACAACTCAGATGGGAAATCTAGGTCGGTTGTTACGTCGCATTGATCGGGCTGCTCAAGGTTTTAAGCCCGAGCTAAAAGACGCATCTTTTGCTGCTGAAAAAACTTTTCAGAATTGCTGGCGGACGGCAGGCGTGAATTCGACTTTCCTCTATGCAGAGACAGCCAATGGCCGATCGGGACGCTGACGTGAGAAGCAATCCTCAAGATGCGACCGATCGGTCATTGGTGCGGCGGTTGCGTACTGGTAGCGAGGATGCGGCGACTCAGTTGTACCTGCGTTACGCCCAACGCTTGCACGCATTGAGTCGGTCTAAGTGCGCGCCGGATTTGAAGGCTCGCGTTGATTCAGACGACATCGTGCAGTCTGTGTTTCGAACGTTCTTTCGACGTGTGAAGCAGGGCGACTACGACGTGCCTGACGGTGAAGAGCTGTGGAAGCTCTTCTTGGTCATTGGCCTTCATAAGATTCAGTCGGTTGGCGTGTTTCATCGAGCTGCCAAGCGAGATGTGAAGGCGACAGTGGGAAGTGATGAGTTGGAGCAAGTGGCAGAGGTTGCGGCGGACGACGATGCCGCTTCGATGACCATCTTGCAGATGACGATCGACGAAGTGTTGAGCGGGTTGGCTCAGTCTCATCGCGATGTCATTCAGCTTCGAATTGAAGGTCATGAAGTTGCTGCGATTGCAGAACAACTGGGGCGGTCAAAGCGTTCGGTCGAACGCATCTTGCAAGGGTTCCGCGAACAGATGGCAGAGCTGATTCGCGAGGATAACTGACATGGTCACTGGCATCCGCGAGCAAGCATGGTTGGCGATCGACGAGTTCGTCGAGTCGTTTGAGCTCGCTTGGTCTTCCGGCCAGCCACCAGACGTCGCTGGCTATTTGCCTGATGTCATGCATCCGCAGTTTCTCGCCATTCATGTCGAGTTGCTGCGTGTCGACCTCGAACTGCGGTGGCAGAATGGCTACATCAAGTCGCTTGATGATTATCGCGCCGAGTTTCCAGACTTGTTGAGTGACCTGGATGCTCTCGGCCAGCTTGCGTTTGAGGAGTTTCGTGCTCGACGGCAGGCGGGAGAGATTGTCAGCTCGCTGGAGTATGCTCAGCGTTTTGGTGTCGATTCCGAGACTTGGCCGCGAGTTGCGAGTTATCCGCAGACGGAACCTGTTTCGGTTACGAAGGGGCACGAAGACCGTTACTCGCAGTTGGATCCATTAAGCGAGAACGGCTTCCCGACTGTTGGCACCGACCTGCATGCGTTTCACCTGCAATGTGAGTTGGGGCGCGGTGCTTTCAGTCGAGTCTACTTGGCTCGACAAGGCGACCTCGCGAATCGCTTGGTGGTGCTAAAGGTCTCCGCTGAGTCATTTGCCGAAGCCGACAAGCTCGCTCAATTGCAGCATGCCAACATCGTTCCGATCTATTCGGTGCATCAAGTTGGTCGGAACTCGGCGGTGTGCATGCCGTACTTCGGGACAACTACGTTGGCTGATGTGGCGCGAGAGCTACATGGCAAGCAAGTGTTGCCACCTTCGGGACAAGCCATTGTCGACACCTTAGCTGCGGCCAGTCGTTTGACCGAAAACGTGCTCCCCGCAGATGCGTCTGCGGCGGGGCTGAATTTGGGCGAGTCTAAATCAGATGACCTTACCGAAGGCGTTGCGAGTCCTTCAGACGACGATCAGCCGCGGGGACTGCCAGCGAAGCATGCTTATGACGGCTACCTCAAGACTTTGTCGGGACTGACTTATGTCGAATCTGTCTTGTGGATTGGGGCCAAGTTAGCTGACGGTCTGCAGCACGCTCATGAACGCGGCATTCTGCATCTGGATTTGAAGCCAGCGAATGTGCTGATGGCCGACGACGGACGGCCCATGCTGCTCGACTTCAACCTGTCGACGGATCTCAAGAGCAGTGATGACCAACGCGAAAAGATGGTCGGCGGTACTTTGCCTTACATGGCTCCCGAGCAGATCGTTGCGTTTCAGTTACGGCATGCTTGCAACGATCCGCGCAGCGATGTGTTCTCATTGGGAGTGATCTTGTTTGAGTTACTCGGCGGTCAAAGTCCGTTTCCCGCAGTGAAGGGTTCGAGTGATGCCCAGCTCAGCGTCATGTTACGAGACCGTCGAGAACTCAGACCGCGCTTGGCGTCGCTTAACGTTGCGGTCACTCCAGCAGTCGAAGCGATTGTGTTGCGTTGTCTCGCGCCAGAGCCGTCACTGCGTTATCAGTCGGCGGCTGAATTGCATGAGGATCTCGAACGGCAATTGAATCACTTGCCTCTGCGATATTGTCCCGAACCTTCGTGGCGCGAACGATCGCAAAAGTGGACTCGGCGACATGCGCGACTGACGTCGATTCTGAGCGTGGCTTTGCTGGTGACCGGTGTCGTCAGTGCGGTGGCGGCGTTCCAAGAGCACGAGCGATTCGAAGCGGTTCAAGCTGAGATCGCAACACACATGAAAGCCGGGCAAGAGGCTCTTGATGCCGACGATCCCGAGTTGGCTCAAGGTCGTTACTTGCAAGCTTGGATGTTGGTCCAAGCCGAGCCCGCGTTGGCTGAGCAGCAATCGAGTGTCGCTGGCTGGCTTGATCACGCTCGACGCGCGACGTTGCAGCGGCAACTCAAGTGGCACGTGCCCCCGCGCGAGTTCGATGTTCGTCGTGATGAAGCCATGTTGCTGGCGATGTTATTGCCGCAGCTCCATGCCGACTCCTTGCCCGTTGCTCAGCGAGCTTTGGAAGAAACTTTGGAATTCACCGTTCCTCGCGACCCCGGTTGGACCGTTGAACGAGAGCGGCTGACTTTGCTGCAAGCGGATCTGCTGGCGATTGAGTCTGGACCGGATGAGGCGTTGCGATTTCTCGACCAAACACATGAGTTCGCATCTCGAGCGGTCCATCTGCAGCGAGCGAGATTGCTTGAGCAACTGAAGCGAGTGGCCGATGCCGCTGCTGCTCGAGAGCAGGCTTTGAAGTTTCCGCAAAAGCTCGCTGAAGAACGGCTGCTGGATGGAGTGCGTCGCGCGCGGGACAGAGACTTCGATGCGGCAGTGCGGGACTTTGAGGACGTTCTAAATGTTGAGCCTCAAATGTTTGTGGCCAGGTTTCTGCAGGCGGTTTGCTTGCAGCAGCAGCAGCAGCGTTGGCCTGAAGCGAAGGTTGCATTCGCAGGGTGCCTCGCTCAACGGCCTCAGTTCTTGTGGAGCGAGTATTTCTTGTGCGTGGCTCGGTCTGAGATGGGAGACAAATCCGCTGTCGAGTCATCGTTGCAGCGCGTGCTAAGTTTGCAGCCGTCGAAGCCGTTAGAAGAATCAGTTCGCAACTTTCTGCGGTAGGACTCCGTGACCGTGATTGTTCATCGATTGCACCAATCCAAGACACCCCGAGGCTTCACGATCATCGAAGTGTTGATCGTGATTGCCATCATGGGCATCTTGCTGGCTCTTATGCTGCCGGCGGTGCAACAGTCGCGTGAGCAAGCTCGGAATGCCCAATGTCGAAACAATCTGAAGCAGCTTGGTCTGACCTGCATCGCGTTTCATGATGCTCAAGGGATCTTTCCACGCAACACTGTTCGCCCGCGCGGAGTGACCGACATCAACGCTCAGCCTCCAGGCAACTTATGGGATTGGCAGAGCGGTTCGTTCGAGTCTTGGCCGCGGCAGATTGCAGGCTTGCTGAATCACGATCGGGCGGTGGCTCAAGATGCCATTGAGACCTTTGGCTGTCCTTCGGATCCTCGCGGCGCGACCTACAAGATTCCGACTTATGGCTTCACTTGGTACGTCGGCGTTTACTCGCATTACAAGACCGAGAACGATGGCATCATCGTCGACGACACGGACTCCAAACCCAAGATTAAAGTCAAAGTGGCGCATGTGACGGATGGCTTGAGTAACACCATTTTGCTCGGCGAGCGTCCGCCGCCAGCGGATGGGCAATGGGGCTGGTGGGATTCGAAATGCTGCATCGAAGACACCATCACGCCGACTGTTGGTAAGAAGACTTTCTATAGCAACGGGATCTTTGGCTCGTGTCCGGAATCGGCTTATTACGGACCGGGGAACGTGCAGGATAACTGCGCGTTTCATTCGCTTTGGTCGAGCCATCCGGCTGGCGGCAACTTCTGTATGGGCGACGGCAGTGTCAGAACGATTGCCTATCAGGCCGCCAAGATCAGAGTCGGCAACGTCACTCTGATGGAAGCTTTGGCGACTCGCGCCGGTGATGAAGTTTTGCCGGACTTTTGAGTGATTGAGCGGCAATGCGAGAGGCTCGCGCCAATCAAAGTTCTCATGCCAAAAGAATCTTCAGGAAATCTTTGGCGGATCTCTCGGACCAATTCGGCTCTTCTAGTTGGAGAGCGAATACGAGCGTTTCGAGATGCAATCCTGGCGCGGTCGAATGGGTTTGGTTCGCAACTCCGGTTTGGACTTTTCATCACACGGGGTAGGAGTTGCGTCATGAAGATCTCTTGGTTCGAGAACCTGTTTTGCATGCGGCCGCGCCGGGCAAGCAATCGTCGTCGAGGCTACCGCAGTTCGTCGGAGTCACTCGAACAACGACAAGTGCTGACAATGCTTGCCCCTGTCAGCGTGAGTTCTGGCGCTGCAGTGGCGATGGTCGAAGTGAGAGACATGAATGGCGACAGCATCAATGACATTGTCGAGCTGAACTCGACGGCGCAGCAGGTCAGCGTGTTGCTCGGCAACAGTGATGGATCTTTTCAAGCTGGCATTAATTCAGCAGCCGGCGGCGGTGGCACGAAGATGGCGTCTGCCGACTTCAATCATGATGGAAATGTCGATCTCGTCACGGTCGAGGGCTATCAGATCGACTTACTCAAGGGGAACGGGGACGGTTCGTTCCAAGCTCCGGTTGCCTACTACGCCAGTGCTTATCCCAATGACATTGATGTCGGCGACATCAACAACGACGGTCTCGAAGACGTCTTTACCGCGAGCTTCTCATACGGCGGCACAACCCAGCTCTTTATCAACGATGGACTCGGCGGCTTCTTGCCGAGTCACAATTTGGCAATCGGTCCGACCGGTTTGCAGATCGAAGGGGCTGACGTCAACGGCGACGGAAACCTCGATCTCGTGCAGTCCAATGGCGGCGGTTGGTACGCGGTATTGGTGGGGCACGGCGATGGCACGTTCGTGTCGGCGGCCACTCAAAACATTGGCATGACGTCTCAAGACTTGAAGGTTGCAGACTTCAATGGCGATGGCATGGCCGACATGGTGGTGACAAACGGCACCACGGTCTCAGTCTACGCGGGAGCGGCTTCCTCGGTGTTCCAGTCTCCGACCACGTACCCATTGGCCGGAGCGAGTCGCCTGGAATTGGGCGACATCAATGGTGATGGCAAGCGAGACGTTGTGGGGAACAACGGCATGGTGTTGCTCGGTCGAGGCAACGGCGGGTTCTATGCACCGACCGCATACGGTACCGCGACAGGGACGACGATCGGGCTGGGAGATATCAACGGCGATGGCAGCCTGGATGCCGTCAGCGGAACGTCGCTTGGTCTGAGTGCCACGATCAATGGCAACAACGACATTCAGCTTCTGGCGGGTGCAACTCAGATTTCAGTGAGTGCCGCAGCTTCGGCACAAGCGGGAGTTCCGTTTGCAGTCACGGTGACCGCACTCGATGCGGACGGCAATGTCGTCACGGGCTTCCAAGGGACTGTCGGGATCATGGGCGCGGCGGGAACGATTCCGGTCAGCTACACGTTCTCGGCGAGCGACAACGGAGTTCACACCATCGCTGATGCAGCGAAGTTGTTCGCGGTGGGAGCGGGGACATACACGGTCACTTCACCGTTCTTGCCCGATGCGTCAGGAACGATCGACGTCTGGGCTGGTCCAGCCGCGAAGTTCACAGTGACGGCCAATCAGACGACCGCCGTGGCGGGCACTTCAACCGGCGTGACGGTCAGCAGCTTCGACGCTTACGGCAATGCGGCGAGCAATTATCACGGCACCGTTCACCTCGCGAGCAGCGATGTGCTGGCCGGTTTGCCGAGCGACTACACCTTCACCGTCGATGACGCAGGCAGTCATACGTTTGAAGTGGCGCTCAAGAAGGTCGGCTATCAGAACGTGTCGGTGAGCGACACGGTGACGGGCACCGTGCGAGGAACTTCGGGGCTCGTCAGCGTGACTCCCGCCGCAGCCGCTTCGCTGACTGTAACGGCGACTACAGGCTACGTTGGCTCGGTGAATGCCGTCTATGTGCATGCTCTCGACGCCTACGGCAACATGGCGACGAGCTACAACGGAGTCGTGCATCTCACGTCGTCTGATGCGGGAACCACAGTCTCTAATGATGCGGCCCTCTTCAATGGGAGTGGCACTCTGACTTTCACTCCGACTGTGATGGGACCGCAAACTCTGACGGCGACTGATGTCGTCGATGGTTCGATCGCGGGTAGCGGTGTCGTGAATGTGACTCCTGGTTGGGGAGCACGCTTTGTCGCGACCGCTCTGCCGAGCACGACCGCCGCCGGACAAACTCAATACACGACGCTGACGGTCTACGACTCGTTCGGCAATGTCTCGACGGTTTACACCGGCGTCGTGGCAGTCACCTCGCCGGGAGACTCGCGAGTCTACAGCTACGTTTATTTCTCAGCGGCTGATGCCGGTGTGAAGACTATTCCCGTGACGCTCTACAAAGCGGGCGTGCAAGCAGTGACGATCTCGGACGTGTCAAACCCCGGTATCACGACCACTCAAACGGGAATCACTGTGACGGCAGGCACCGTGTCGTCGATCTCGGCCACACCACTCCAAGCCACGACGGCTGGAGCGACTCAAAACGTGACCGTCACTGGTCGCGACATCTACGGCAACGTGGCCACCGGATATCTCGGCACCGTGACCTTCGCGAGCACCGACACGCTCGCCACACTTCCAGCAGATTACACCTTCACGGCAGCGGATGCGGGCAGTCACACCTTCCCGGTCACGTTCCGTCAGTCGGGCACTCAGGACTTCACGATCGCGGACACGACGACGCCCGTTGTTGTCGTCCAGTACTACCAACCGGTGACGATGACTTACTCACAGTTGCACATTCCGGTCTCTCCAGATGTGCTCAGCACGTTCGCGATCAAGGGTGCATCCACCAGCAACACGACGGCAGGATCAACCATCAATCTGATCGTCACTCCGTCGGACGCTTACGGCAATGCGATCGACAACTACGCTGGGACCGTCCGCATCACCACGACCGACGCGCAAGCCAGCGCACCGTCGAGCTACACCTATAACTTCGCCGATCAGGGAACTCACACCTTCAGCGTGACGTTGAAGACTGCTGGCTCGCAATCGATCACCTTCACCGACAGCGCAAACTCCGCAGTCACGGGATCGGTCGCCAGCACTGTGAAGGCTGCCGCCGCGAGCAAGCTCTCGCTCTCTACGGCTTCGAGCACCAATGTCGGAGTCGCTCAGAACGTGACGGCCTCGGTGACTGACGCTTACGGCAACCCGGTGACGAACTACACCGGCACCGTGACGGTCACGAGCAGCGACGCACAAGCCGTGCTGCCTGCGAATTACACCTTCACGAACAAGGACGGTGGCACGCACACCTTCAGCGTCACGTTGAAGACCGTCGGCACGCAGTCGATCACTGTGACCGACACGACCAACGCTGCGATCACTGCGACTCAAAGTGGCATCACGGTGAATCAAGTGATTGCTCAAGTCGCGAGCTTCTCAGTCAGCGGCTTCCCGGCCACGACCGCCGGAACTGCGAAGAGCTTCTCCGTCACCGCTCGTGACGCCAGTGGCAACGTGATCTCCGGCTACACCGGCACGATCAACTTCAGCAGCAGCGACGTGAAGGCCGGACTTCCGGCCAGCTACACCTTCACGGCCGCTGATGCTGGATCACATACCTTTTCAGCGACGCTTAAGACGGCAGGCTCTCAATCCATCACGGTGAAGGATGCCGCGATCGGAACTGCAATCGGTACGCAATCCGGCATCACCGTAACCGCAGGAGTGGCGACTCAATTCGTGCTCTCAGCACCGTCGAGTGCTGTTGCCAGCTCTAGCATCAACGTGACGCTGACTGTCTACGATGCCTACGGCAACATCGCGACTGGCTACACTGGTAAGGTGACCTTAAGCAGTACTGACGGGAAGGCGGGCTCGACCAGCTACTCCTTCAGCAGCAGAGACGCCGGAGTCCACGTCTTCAGCTACAAGTTCGGCACCGTCGGACTACAAACGATGACGCTCACAGACTCGGTCAACTCACTCAGCGTGAAGACCACTATCAACGTCACCGCGAAGTAACTCAGGCAACATTCGATCAAGTCCGGAGTGCTCAAGCTCCACACCTCTTCTAAGCGACCGTCGATCACGACGGTCGCTTTTTGTTTTGAAGGAGCTGTTATCACGGCGATGGACAGATCGCTCGAAGTCTCAGACGCATCAAAGATTGGGTGACGGATACCGAGGTCAGGGATACCATCGCCTCGTGCGTGTTTTTTCATGCTCCACGTCTCAGCGAGGTTTCTGATGCTGTCTCGATGCCTGTCCCCGTTTTTGATTGTTGTGCTGTCGACGGTGCCCAGCTTCGCTCAACAGACCCCGAATCCGACTTCGATTCAAGCCGTTCCTTCAGCCCTCAAGCTGACTCAGCATCGACACGAGCACTCGCTGATTGTCAGTGGCCGCACGGTCGAAGGATTTGCCGTCGATCTTTCCGCTAAGTCAGCAATGACGTCCGCCGATCCCTCGATTGCCGCCATCGAGAATGGTTGGGTAAGGCCGCTGAAGTCGGGGCAAACTCAGATCGCCATTCAAGCGGCTGGCCAGACGGTGCAGGTTCCGGTTGTCGTAGATCTTCCACCTACCGAGCGGCCTTTTAGCTTCAAGCACGAAGTCATGCCCGTCCTGTCGAAGGGCGGTTGCAACATGGGAGCGTGCCACGGGTACTCGTTGGGCAAGAACGGTTTCAAGCTCTCGTTGCGAGGTGGCGAGGCCGCTCAAGATTACCAAGCCGTCTTTGGGGATCAGTTCGGACGTCGTGTCAATTTGCTGAGTCCCTCCGACAGTCTGTTGCTCACGAAGCCATTGGGAGATGTCCCACATCGCGGCGGCATTCGGCTCAGCAAGGGCAGCTTGTCGCAGCACATTTTGCAGACCTGGATCAGCCAAGGAGCCAAGGGCGATCTCGACGACAAGAACGACGTCGAGTTTGTGAGCATCTTCCCCGAACGATTCGTGTTGGAACCGGGCTACTCGCACCGCTTGCAATTGATTGCTCATTACACCGACGGCACTCAGCGAGATGTCACCAAGCTAGCGATCTTCAATGTCAACACAGACGGAGTTGCTGAGGTCAACGATGTCGGTTTTGTGACATCTCGAGATGTTGGTGAATCGGCGGTAGTGGCTCGTTTCGAACGAAAGTTCGCCGCAGCTCGACTGATCGTGCTCAAACCCAATCCGAAGTTTCAGCCGACGCCGATTCCGACTGACAACTTCATCGATCAGCACATCGTTACAAAGCTAAACGATTTGAAGATGACTCCGTCCGATGTATCGACGGACGAGGAATTCTTACGACGCGTCTTTATCGACTTGATCGGTTTGCAGCCGACGCCGACCGAGGTAAGAGCTTTCGTTGCCGATACCGATGCCGCTAAACGAGCGAAGATCGTCGACGTGTTGTTCGCTCGACCGGAGTTTGTCGATCACTGGTCACTCAAGTGGGGCGACCTTCTGCAGAACTCGCGCGTGCGTCTGACTGAGCCAGCCGTGTATGGCTTCCGAGAATGGATTCGCAGTGCGGTCGCTTCCAACATGCCACTGGATGAGATGTCTCGCCAGTTGCTGACGAGCAAGGGCGGCGCGGCTGACGATCCGGCGGCGGCGTACTACCTCATCAGCAAAGACACCAATGACACGCTCGAACGAGTCGCTGAAGTCTTCTGTGGCGTTCGCATGCTGTGTGCTCGCTGTCATACGCATCCGCTCGAGAATTGGACTCAAGAGGACTACTACGGATTGGCGAGTTTCTTCAATCAAGTGACTCCCAAGAATGATCCTCGACTGGCAGTAGTTGCAAACGCACGAGCTGTCACGCTGAATTTGCCAACCGGCTTCGCGACGAATCCGCGATCTCAACGAGCTCAACCTCCGAGATACCTCGGCGGCGGCCAACCTGATTTGAAGTCGGGTGTCGATCGACGCGTTGCGTTTGCCAACTGGCTGACGACGTCAGAGAACCCGATGTTCGCTCGCAGTTTTGCAAACCGCTTTTGGAGCTACTTCTTCTCGCGAGGCATCATCGATCCGGTCGACGATCTGCGAACAACCAACCCGCCCGTGAATCCTGAGTTGCTGGACGCTCTAACGAAGGACTTCATCGAGCATCGTTTCGACATTCGACACTTGATGCGTCGCATCGTTTCGTCTCAGACCTATCAGCGCAGCAGCGTGGCGAATGACAGTAATCGGCATGACACCTTGAACTTCGCTCGTTCGATTCCGCGACGCATCCCAGCTGAGGCGTTGCTGGATTCGCTCGTTCAAGCGACGGGCGTCAAAGAGAACTTCGGTGGCGCTCCGGCTGGCTTCACGGCTGCCCAATTGCCGGATGCAGAAGTGACAAGCGACTTCTTGCAGCTCTTCGGGAAGCCTCAACGAGCTGAGGCATGTGAATGCGAACGCGACGGTGACAGCAACATGCTTCAGGCTCTGCATCTCATCAACGGTCAGTCGATCCTGCGTCGAGTCACCGATGGGAACGGCCGAGTTGCTCAACTCATCAACGCCAAACTGCCAGATGACCAATTGATCGACGATCTCTATCTGTGGGCACTTTCTCGCCGACCGACATCAAAGGAATTGGAGTTATCCAAAGCTCACTTCCAAGCTTATGGAGATCCACAACGCCGCGAAGCCGCGCAAGACTTGATGTGGAGCCTCTTCAATAGTCGCGACTTCTTACTCGTGCGTTAATGAGTGTCTGGCCGTAAGTAATGGATGTGTTTCGTTATGAAGCTCGGCGAATTTCGCGAACTCGCGGATCGCCAAAAGCATTCCGTGAATCAGTTGGCGGCTCATGCGAGGCGGAAATCGTCGGATTATTCGACCATGAAAATCCTGCATGGCCTGCAGGATTTTCATGGTGTATGTTTCTGGCATGATTACCAGACCTCAAGCTGTCTCTTATACACATCTCCGAGCCCACGAGACGTAGAGGAATCTCGTATGCCGTC
>OMIV01000354.1 GCA_900299185.1 Planctomycetaceae bacterium | reverse complement strand
ATAAAACGCTTGAGCGGACATTCTGGGACTCCGTTGAAGTTGCGACTTGAGAACTCACAACCCCAGCTGAACCAGTCTGTCCGCTCTTTACCAGTTACCCCCACGGTTTTGCGATGAGCCCCAATTGCAGCGTGTGTGCCAAGCCTGTCAGGCGGCAACTTCGAGCCATTTGTGGCGAGACTGCGCCACGCGGCATCGCAACGGAAAGTTCTTGCGGCTCAGGCGTTACAGCGATGCGGATTATTTTTGGGCCGCCGCAATCGGGATGATCGTCGCGAGCTTCGCTTCCGACAGGTGATTAAGTCTGCGAACGACGTGACAACTCACTCCGTTAGTCAGTTTTGACAGACACGGGATTTCGGGCACACCAGTCGTGTCCGGGTCGAATGACAGCAGCACCACGTGAGCGTGGTGCTGCGAGCGTAGAATGCTGACTTTGGCTAGGCTTACGGTTTGTTGGATTATTCCGAAGAGGCTCGATGTGCGGGCAATTATGGTGCCGGACTTGGCGATAGATTGGCAGGCACTGTCGATGCTTCTTCGATCTCACTCAGTTCCTTGCAGAGAGCGCGAATCCTGTCCTTTAGCCGCTCACAATCATCCTTCTTGACGGAGAACGCTCGTGCTGCCGCCGCATCCGAAGCCATTGGGGAAACACTCAGAATTCGACTGCTTACCACTGCGGAATTGGCAACCTCGCCAACAGCGTTTCTCGAGATGATCTCTTCAGTTTCAAAGGCTCCCTCGACCACGTTCGCAGCCGGAGTCGACGCGGCGGAAGCTGCTGCCGCCCCTGCCGGTGCCGCGGCAGCAACACCTACTCCTCCGTTGACACTGCCGCCATTAAAACCGCCGATCGCCGCGAAGCCTCCCGTCGTGGAGATCCCTTTCGTGCTAAAGCCGCCGGCGATCGTCTGAATGTTCGTGGTTAGCGCGAGCTGGTTTCCGGAGTCATTGAATCCGCTACCGCTGCAGTGAGCATGCTCTCCCGTTCGAGACACGGCCTTAATTCCACGGTAATTGTAGGATTGGTCCAGTGAGCCAAACGCCGTCGCGACATCTGCCAACTCTCCAACCAAGGCCCCGGACACAGCGTTCCATCCGGTTACCAAAGCCAGCACGACAACGGTCGCAATGATGATGAACTCCGCAGTGATAATCGCACCGGTTTCATCCCGCAAAAAACGATTCAAGAAGCGTCGCATCGGTCTCTCCTCTCTCATCAGTGGTATGACTCGACGAAAGAAGAGTTTCGAAGTTTTCCAACGCGGACAGCGCCCTCATCGGGCGGTCTGAGGCGACTGCCCAAGGCAGCCTGAAACCACAGGGGCTTCAGCGAAAAACAACATCCGGCGGAACTCTCAATTCCTAGACGTGTTTCTTGGTGCTGCCTTGAGCAAGTCGAACTCAACGAACCGCAGAACTCCGCAGCGTAAGCATGAAAAGAAGGTGTTGCGGACCTTCCGATCAATACGCCAAAGATTCGACGGCTCGGCCTCGACGGTCTCTCAGGTCGTCGAAGCACGCGATGGCGGTCTCTCTCTCGCCACACTCGCTACTCAATCCCAACTCCGACCTCTCACCGTCGGTAGGGAGCAATCTTCTCAGGATGCCAACTGCCGAATCCGCCGATTCGATGCAATCGTCAACGACCGCAAAGATCGCACAGGCCGTGCCATTGCGACAATCGTCCCAATCGGAACATCACGACATTCGGCATAACATGCAATAAGACAGTCGGTTACGCTTCAAGTTTCGCAAGACGTGGCTAGCACCTGAGTCACTTCAATGATCGCAGCGCCAACGTGACTTAACAGCCCGTCATGACAAATCGTTAAGACCGAGCGAGCAGCATTCTTCGAGCTCAGGAGAAGGCTTGTGAGATCGACTTGGTGCCATATAGTCCGGCGCGACATGGCGACCGGCGTTCGAGCGCGGGCCGTTATCTAGACCAAATGACGGCATTCGCGAGATGCCTTTAGATCATGCTCATGAAAGGAACTGTCCCGTGAAGGCCAAGATCGTTTCACTCCCTGGAGATGGCATCGGACCTGAAGTCGTACTGGAAGCAGAACGAATCCTGGCAACTGTGGCTGTTAAGTTTGGGCATGAATTTGAAATGCAGCGATTCCCGATGGGTGGCTGTGCCATCGACGAATTCGGCACTGCTCTTCCCGACCACACCTTGGCAGCCTGTAAAGAATCGAACGCAGTACTTCTCGGAGCCGTTGGTGGCCCGAAGTGGGATGACCCTAAAGCGAAGACTAGACCCGAAGTCGGACTTCTGAAGATTCGTAAAGAGCTACAACTCTTCGCCAATCTGCGCCCCATTAAGACCTACGCAGCCCTGCTGGAGTCGTCTCCGCTCAAAGCAGAGATTGTCGATGGTGTTGATATCCTCTTTTTCCGAGAGCTGACCGGCGGCATCTACTTCGGCGAATCAGGTCGACGCCCTCATCCGAGCGGTGAAGAAGCCTTCAACGTGATGCAGTACTCGACCGAAGAAGTTGCTCGGATCGTGAGATTGTCTGCAGACGCTGCCCGAAATCGTCGCAAGAAGCTGACCATGGTTGATAAGGCTAATGTGCTAGAAGCCTCGCGACTCTGGCGACAAGTTTCAGCCGAAATCATCAGTAAAGAATATCCCGATCTCGAATATAATGTGGTTCTCGTCGACGCAATGGCCATGCACTTGCTCTCGCGACCGCGAGATTTCGACGTCGTCGTCACCGAGAATATGTTTGGAGATATTCTGACGGATGAAGGCTCGATGCTGACTGGTTCGCTCGGAATGTTGCCATCAGCTTCGATTGGTTCCGCGGGCCCAGGTCTTTACGAACCGATTCACGGATCTGCCCCGGATATTGCAGGCAAAGGTATCGCCAATCCTCTGGCAACTATCCTGGCCGCAGCGATGTTGCTCCGCCACTCGCTTTCACTCGAAGCCGAGGCAGCCTGCATCGAAACTGCCGTTGATAAGGTTCTGGCCAATGGCTTCCGAACCAAGGATATCGCTCGCGGTGGCCCAGCACTTTCAACCAGTGAAATGGGTAACAAAGTCCTCGAGACGCTGTTGGCACTTTGACCTAAGTATGTAATCCGGAGAAAGGTAAGTGACTTGAAGTGGCTTCCTGGAATTACAATCGGATACTGCGAATAGCAACGCGAGCGAGCGCGTTGGCGTTGTGGCAAAGTCGACACGTTGCGAGTCTCTTAGAGTCCACATTCGTGGGCCTGCAGGTCCAACTTGTAGAAGTCAGCACGCAAGGTGATCGTGACCGAGCGACAGCTCTCGCAACACTTGGTGGTCAAGGTGTCTTTACTCGCGAAGTCCAGGCTGCAGTTCTAGACGGCCGAGCGGATATTGCAGTCCATAGCCTTAAAGACTTGCCGACGGAAAGGACTCCCGGCTTAGTTTTGGCGGGAGTCCCTAATCGCGCCCCAGTTTTTGATGCAGTTATTATGCCAGCTGGGTTCGGGAAACAGTCCACATCTGGTAGCGAGTTACTGGCATCATTCCCGCACGGCGCCACGATTGGTACAGGCAGTCTGCGACGCAAAGCACAACTTCTCCATGCTCGCCCAGATCTCAACATTATCGAGAATCGCGGCAATGTTGATACTCGCCTTCGAAAGCTCGACGAGGGGCAATTTAAGGCGATTATTTTGGCTGAAGCTGGTTTGCGTAGACTCGGCCTGGAATCGCGAATCAGCGGGCTACTGCAGCCACCAGTCGTATTTCCCGCCGTGGGTCAGGGAGCAATTGGTATCGAATGTCGGGATGACGATGGGGAAGTCCGGGCAGTCCTCGGTTCAATCACAGATGCCAATACAATGACTGCTGTTACCGCCGAGCGAACGTTGCTCGCGGAACTGAGAGCGGGATGCCATGCACCGCTCGGCGTCATGTCGACCATGACTGGTGACGGCATGCTCACGCTTGCCGCTGTCGTCCTCAGCGCGGACGGGCAAGAGAGAATAGAGACCTCGGCCAAGGGTCGCTTGGATGCAGCGCAACTCATCGGTCACACCGTTGCAAATACGCTTCGCTGCCTGGGAGCAAATCGTTTGCTCTGCAAGTAACGCCTGGAAATTCTCATTGCCACAGATACCGGTGAACTCGCAGGGCATGAGAATTCGCCACACTTGGGGAAATCGATGGAGATCTTCGAAGCCAGCGTATCACTACCATGCACGATCGCTGAAGCGTTTGATTTTCTCATTCAACCTGAGAACATCAAAACAATTAGTCCGTCTTCGATGGGACTGTATTTTGTAAGCGCTCCACCCAAACTCTCGCTCGGATCGCAAATGCACTTCAAGGTTCAGGCTTATGGGGTCATTCGCGAAGCGGTCCATGAGGTCACCGAATTCAATCCATCCTCGCGATTCGTCGAGCGACAAACGACAGGCCCCATGAAGCATTGGGTTCACGAACACGAGTTCGAAGAAACCTCAAGCGGTGTGCTGGTCATTGATCGAATTTCCTTTGTGCCGCCGGACGGAGTCGTCGGCCTGCTGATCACGGCAAACCGCGTCTTAGAGAATCTTGAAGCTGGCTTTGACCATCGTCACAGTCGTCTCGAAAAGCTTTTGACGCGCAAATAGTTACAACTGCAACGATTCTTTATTCGTGGTGTTTCCGTATGAGTACCCCGAACTCTGGTGGACGCGATGTTGCTACACTGGTGGCTCTATTTGGTGTAATTGGCAGCGTTGGCCTAGTTACCGGCCTCGTCGCCATGGTCTTGGGTTCTGGCTTTCTACTCGTTGTATTCTTGCTGGTTGGGATGGTAGGTGTCGCAGCGCTGCAATATGTCATTTGGGGATGGAAGCTGGATCGAGACCGCATTCAGGACGACAACGTCAATAACAACGAATAATCAGTTGCACGAGAATTCTGGATTAGGAGCGCTAATGACACGACGATTTGTTGCAGGCCTAAAAGACGGCGAGCCGGTCGATGAAGTTTTCTTGTTGACTGACAAACAACTTCGAGCCAATCGAAACGCCAGCCTTTACTTACTCGCAACACTCCGAGATCGCACCGGCACAATTAATGGTCTGATGTGGAATGTAAGGGAAGACCAATGTCGAGATTTCGAAGCGGGAAACTATGTCCGCGCTAAAGGTAAAGTGCAGCTTTACCAAGGCTCGTTGCAGGTCATTCTCACTCATATTCAACGCATCGAAGCGACTCCCGAGAACACCGAAGACTTCGAGCTAAAGCCAAGATATGGGCTCGACAAGCTGATTTCTCGCATGTCAGAAATCTTGCGGGGAATCGAAGACCCCGCCATTAACATGCTGATGGAGTGCTTCTTAATTGATGAAAACTTAATGCAGCGAATGCAGCGAACTGGGGGCGGAATCAAGGCTCATCACGCTTACCCAGGTGGTTTGGTCGAGCATGTTGTCAACATTCTAGAAACAGCCGTTCGAATTAGAGATTTGTATCCCGAAGTCAATTTCGACTTACTCCTAGCGGGCATCTTCCTGCACGACATTGGAAAAGTTCGAGAAATGGATTTCGATACCATTTTCTCCTATACCGATGAGGGGCAACTTCTCGGGCATATGGCAATTGGCGTCGAGATGCTGGCTGAGAAAATCGCAGCGGTGGAGAAACTGACCGGCGAGCGATTTCCAGACGAGTTATCCCTGCGTCTTAAGCATATGATACTAAGTCATCATGGCATTTATGAGCACGGCAGTTCGCGACTCCCGATGACTCCCGAGGCCATTGCGCTACACCATCTTGATAATCTCGACGCGAAGGTGCATGAGTTTTCTCGGACGATTAACGACGATCCAAACACGGACTCGGCGTGGACTCCGTTTATGCCGCGACTGGACCGGAAGATCTTCAAGGGTCGCCGACCTACGGAAACTTAGACATTTCGGTCCGTGAGTATTCTTCAAAGGATACCATCACATCATGCTCTTGAGCTCGGCTTCAAGCTGCCCACGCAATCGAAGCACCTGATCGACTTCGAGACCCGCCGGCTTTTTATCGAGCATCCAATCGATGTCTGCAATCGCGTCCTTGAAGCGTCGGCTGCGGATATTGAGGTCGATTCGAAAGGCCCTGGCTTCAAGGTGTTCCTGATCGATGACCAGCATTGTGTCGACGTAGCGCCGTAAGGCATCTGTGTCGCGATCCTTCTCGGCAACGCTGCGTAAATTCGAAAGCATTCTCAAGATAATCGACTTCGAGGATGCTGGTTCCAGCGACTGCTCGACGACTGCGGCAAGTTCTTCTGGTGTTAATTCTCGGCGCTGATTCTCTTGCACAAGCTTCTTGGCGTCATCGAGTGACATCGCTTTGCCACCCTCAAAAGGGTCAAGCAATTGCGGGTCGTCTTTTGAGGGGATAAATCGCACAATAAAATGACCAGGCAATCCAACGCCAACGACCTTTAATCCAACGCGACGCGATACTTCCATATGTAACAGCGAGAGCGTGATCGGTAGGCCCTCGCGATCATCGAGCACCTCATTGAGATAACTGTTTGAGCGGCTGTAATAATTGGTACGACTGCCGTGAAAACCTCGTTGTTCGAAAAGATATCGATTCAAGGCGGCAAGCTTCACGGGTTCCGTTGCGTCTGCGGGCAAAGAACGTTTGAGTTCCTCAACCATGCCTTCGACTTCTCGCATATAGCCGTCGACATCGAGTTCTTCGTTATCAAGTTTGCTAATCAGTAGCGCTGCTTTGAGTAAGTCGAAATCGTTTGGAGACTTATTCACGAGGTTTGACAGTTCGAGCTGCACGCGCCGCGCATGAACTGCATGGGCGAGTTCTTTGAGACGTTCAGCTCGTTGTTCGAGCTGCTTGGCTTCCCTTCGTAAGACATCCATCGCCGCGGTGTCTTCCGACGAGAGCTTGCCGACCAGCTCGTTCGAACCGCTGTTGTTATGAGTGACCTCATTGGCTGCGTTACGGATGCGGCGCAAAACGTCGGCGGATGGTTCGTCTGGATAAGCCAGAGATTTGCCAACTGCGAACTGCTTGAACTCAGCTTTCGTGTCTCGGAACTTCGCGAGTCCAACAGACCCTGCTTTGAAGCCCGTATCGTCGGACTCAATGACTAGTTGGCCATTCACGAAACACTGCAGCTTGCCCTCCTCGACATGAACTTTGAGATGATTCCAATCACCGGGGCGATAGGCTGAATTCGCTACGTCGGCCAGAACCTTCCAGGAATAGACATCTGGGCCATTGAAGCGACTGAGGCGCAGCTTGCCGTTGCTTGGATAGAATCCGTAGTGCTTGTGCTCGCCATCGGAATGAAAGACGAGCCCCGCTGCTCCATCTTCAGGAGAGAACTTGACCTTCACTGCGACCTCAAACGGGCCTTCAGGAACCGCTTGCTTCGATAGACATACCGAGCGGCCACCAAACCCGCGCCCAGACTCATCGACGATGATACGGCCAGCATGTTGTCGCCAACGCGCTCCGAACAGCGGCTTCCATTGGCGTTCATCGAGCGCTCCGATCGTGACCCATTGAGCCATCGGGATTGGGTTCGGCTTGTCGAGCAGAGGCTTAAGCGAACTTGATAGGACGGCGAATCCTAAGTCGTCCTTAACCTGCGATTTCAGGGTGATGATCCCGTGAACTCGGCCATACAGATCGAGCAATGGCCCACCGCTGTTGCCTTTCTCGATTGGCATCGCGACCTGAATCATTTGGCGACCTTCGATCTCCGGCTTGGCGGAAACAACACCGCTGACCACGCTGTGCCGCAGACCGAGCGGATTGCCAATCGCAATGACTTGCTGACCTTGCAGCAACGATTCCGGATCGCCGATGTCGATCGGCTTCAGTCCCTTCGCGTCAATTTTCAACACCGCTAAGTCCATCTTCTTGTCGGTCGCATGGACTTCTTCGACGTCAAACTTCTTTCCGTCAGCGAGCTGCACAGCGATCGGACGAGCCTCGCCAATCACATGCAGGTTTGTAGCAACGAGTCCATCGGATCGAACGACAAAGCCAGTACCTAGCCCGAGTTGCTGGCCATCTCGATCAGCAATCGTCACGACCACCACAGATGCCTTCGAGGCTGCAACAACTTCTTCAACGGACATGGCTTTCAGTGCTGCTTCGTTGCCTTTCGGCTCGGCAGCATGAATGTCGATTGCGAAGAACAGAGCTCCATACAAACTCGCCAACAAGAACTTACGCATGGAGTGAGCCTTTCAATCAAGACTTGAAGGAACCAGATCCGCTTCGTACTTGCCATGTGACTTACCGGCGACGCGAGAGCACAACGAACGATAACGGCTACAACGAGACTTCCGACGATCGATGACTTCAGTCTCCGAACTGCAATGTCGAAGCAGCTTTGATGCATTCAAAAAAAGAGGCGGGATCCGACTTCGAATCCCGCCTTCATTGAATCAGTTCCAAGCAGCGCCTTAACCAATCTTGTCCTGCCCGACCCACTTACGCAGGGCCGGTGGAATCAAGATGCTGCCGTCGGCCTGCTGATAGTTTTCTAACACAGCAATAAGTGCTCGCGAAACGGCGACCGCTGTACCGTTCAAGGTATGCACAAAGACGTTGCCCTTCTTATCGGGCATCTTGGTGCGAATCGCGAGACGCCGAGATTGATAGTCCGTGCAATTCGAAGCTGAAGTCACTTCGCCGTACTCACCACGCCCCGGCATCCAACATTCAAGGTCAAACTTGCGATAAGCCGGACCGCCCAGATCGCCCGTGCAAATATCGAGCACGCGATAAGGCAAGCCCAGACCCTGGAAGATTTCTTCCTCAATCCGAACGATCTCTTTGTGAAACGCATCCGACGCCGCGACGTCAGGCGCCGTGAAGCCAAAGATTTCGACCTTCGTGAATTGATGAACTCGATAGATGCCGCGACTCGCCTTGCCGGCGGCTCCTGCTTCCGTCCGGAAACAGTGAGACACACCCGCGTACTTCAACGGCAGCTTCTCAAAGTCGATGATCGAATCTCGGAGCAAACCACCGAGCGTAATCTCCGCAGTTGCAACGAGGCTGAGATCCGTGTTCGCAATCGAGTAGATCTGAGTCTCATTGCCACGCGGATTGTACCCGGTGCCAATTAGCACCTCTTGCCGAGCCAAGTCTGGAGTCGAATGCAACGTGAAGCCTTCCTTACGAAGCTTCTCAATTGCGAATTGGACCAGAGCCATCTCCAGCAAGACGGCTTCGTTTTTGAGGAAATAAAAGCCGCTGCCAGCGACTCGTGCCCCACCATCGAAGTCGATCAAGTCATGCTTCTCAGCCAACTGCACGTGATCGAGTGGCTTGAAGTCAAACTTCGGGATCTCGCCCCAAGTTCGAGCAATCACGCTTTGCGATTCCAGCTCACCCACCGGTGCATCGGGATGAGTCATGTTTGGAACGCGCATCTGCTGCTCGCGCAACTGTCCTTCGACGGCTTCGAGTTCCGCATCAAGCGATCCAACCTTCTCACGCAGATCCTTGCCGCGCGCGATCAATCCCTCACGTTCAGCCGGATCCTTTGCCTTCGGAATCAGAGCTGCCGACTCCTTCTGCTCCTTCCGAACGCTATCCCCCTGCGTGATGAGCTCATTGCGCTTTTGGCGCAGCGCTGCGATGGCCTGCAGGTCTACTGAAACGCCGCGATTCCGACAGTTTGCAGAAACGGCTTCAACGTTGTCGCAGATGAAATTGAGATCGAGCATGACAGTCCGTTGCGGGTGAAAAAGGCAAATTGAAACGAGCCAACTTTGAGCGGGCGGGAGCTTAGTGATGCCGCTGCGGAAGCCAAAGACCAGCCCGCAGCCTCGAGTAACTCAACCGCAATCCATTCAATTCAGGTACGTCGACTGGCTCGAGCCCGTCGCTCGATCATCAATCAGCGACCGCCCCCAACCTCTAATGTGAGCAGCTCCGGTCTCCGCGACTTCTACGTCCGCTCATGCTTCAAACGCGACAGACCTCAGCTCGAACCGCTTTTGAAGAGGCCTCATTCGACACATCTACCGGCAATCCTCTCGAATCAGAGTCGCAATCTCTCACACCCAGCAGCCGTCGAGCCACGGCATCAGCCATCTTTCGAACGAGGTCCGTGGCGGCTGGAGTCAGATTCATGGCCGGTAACTCGATCATGTGGAACGTAAGCCCGCAGATCCCCACCAAGATGGGTGTTAAAGCCATAATGAGCAGCCAATGCTCGACCTCGGACATATTGGCTGACACCTCAGGCCCCAACACGAAATGAAACACAGAGTATAGCAACAACCCATGTAGCAAATAACTGCTATAGCTGATTTCACCAAGCTTCCGAGCAGCTGAATTTGTCAACACGCCACACAGATTATTGCCACACGCAATGACGGCAAATGTGAACGAGAGCAGTAACAGTGGAACTGTTGCATATCCCGTCCCGTAGAAGGAAACGGTGGCTCCAACAGCGCCGACCGTGAGGAGCGTCGCAGACTTGGATGTTGCCCAGTTACAAAGTCGCTTGGAACGCACCAGGTAACTCGCCGCTATCCCCCCAAAGAACCCGCCTAAGTGATACGGAGATGGCGCGGTCAGGAAACACGCAGCGCAAACAACGAGACTCAATACCAAATATCCAAACGGTGGCTTCTTACCAAGAAACAGACCAAAGGCCGGTAATGACAAATAGAAGAACCATTCGTATTTCAGAGTCCACGTGACGCCGGCCACAATCCGCCAAGTTTCGTGGATCCCATTAATGTCACAAACGCCTAACACATTAAACGTCAGCCAATAAAGAATCTGCCTGCCAACAACTAATGGCGATTCCACCAATTGCCACTGCGACTGTTTGGCGACAACGGCGAGTAACAGCGCAACCGCGCACCAGAATAAAGGAGCCAGTCGCAGAACTCTTGAAACATACAAGCGAGTCCAATCAATTCGCCCACTCTCTCCTCGTATCAACTTGGACCAAAACAGGAATCCGGTCGCCATAAAAAACAGCATGACACTACTTTGGCCCAGATGCACAACGAGCCGTGATGGGTAAATCCAAACTCCAGTCCGCAAATAATGAAACCAGTAAGCGGAATGATGTAGTACGACGAAAAAGGCGAGAAACCCGGCTCATCGCAAAACCGTGGGGGGTAACTGGTAAAGAGCGGACAGACTGGTTCAGCTGGGGTTGTGAGTTCTCAAGTCGCAACTTCAACGGAGTCCCAGAATGTCCGCTCAAGCGTTTT
>OMIV01000353.1 GCA_900299185.1 Planctomycetaceae bacterium | reverse complement strand
CTCTCCTGCGTCTTCCTTTGCGCCCTTGCGCCTTTGGGTTAAGAAAAGACCTTTCAACGCCAAGATGCAAAGGCGCAAGGGCGCAAAGGAAGACGCAGGAGAGAGTCCTCATCCAACCCAGCCGAAAGTTGGGTGATCCATGCAGAGTCGGAGTTCTTACATCCTGTTTTCCTCTGCATCCTGGCGCCCTGGCACCTTGGCGTTAAGAAACAGACTTTCAACGCAAAGATGCAAAGGCGCAAGGTCGCAAAGGAAGACACAGGAGGGAGTCCTCATCTGGCACAGCCGAAGTTGTTAGAGCGCGCTGGGTGAGCGACTTGCCG
Organism: Planctomycetaceae bacterium; assembly: GCA_900299185.1. Lineage (GTDB taxonomy): Bacteria > Planctomycetota > Planctomycetia > Planctomycetales > Planctomycetaceae > AM-0621. The sequence continues at coordinate 31,648 of OMIV01000353.1, read as the reverse complement.
TTGGGGCTTGATGCACTACGGTTGCGCTGGTTGGATTGAGTCGCTTGTTTCAGGAGTCTTTCTGTTGGTCACACCGCAATTGTTAGTGGGCTTGGTCATCACTCTGCTCAGCGGGTTGGGCTGGTATCACGCTGTGAAGATCATGGAACTCTCAAACGTGCTGCGGCGGATGGTCGAACGCAACGGCCACGAGTCGACGTTGAAACGAGTTCGCACCGCCTGCGTCTGCACCGCCATCTTTGGCATCAGCCTCGCTGCGGGAATCGTGAATCCCATCAAGTGGCAATAGCTGCGATCAAGCGGTCGGTTTCAGCGAGTCGCAGAGCGACTCGCCTACATAGCTCAGTCGCTCCGCGACTGAGATTGGCTCGTCAAAGATTTCGCTGCGGCGTGGCATGGTCGTGACCGAGTGCCAATGGCGTTCAAGCAGCTTGGCGTCGATGTCTTCCAGTCTGTTATTCGCGCTTCGCTCCATTCGCGCGGAATGAATTCAGACGAGCCGCGGAAAGAAACGGAGCGCGAATGGTTCTGATGTCGTACTGACACCGGACACTGTCGGATGGCAACCTTGGCTGCGTATCTTGCGAGTCGTTGACGTTCGGCCCAGCCACTCTCTCCGAGGACACCCGATGAAGATCGTTCGCATCGAAACCATTCCCGTTCGCATTCCCCTGATCCCCGCGCGGCACATGGTCACGGCGTTGGGATGGCATACCGAGTCCAAGTACTTGCTCGTGCGAGTCATCACAGACACCGGATTGGAAGGTGTAGGTGAAGCGACAGCAACTCCCAATTGGAGCGGCGAGACGATCTGGGGAGCGAAGGCGATCGTCGATCAAGTGCTGGCTCCGGTAGTCCTCGGTTGCGACCCCGCAGACATCGCGGAGGTCGACCGACGCATGGATAAGGCGTGTCGACACAACTGGTTTGCAAAGTCCGCGATCGAGATGGCTTGTTGGGACATTCAAGGTCGAGCCGCTGGCAAGCCGGTTTATGAGTTGTTGGGCGGAGCCGTCCGGCCATTGACCGTGCGGTGCCGGTTTTCAATGGGGGCTTATGAGATTGATCGGGCTCGCAGCCGCGCTTTGGAGTTGGTCCAAGAAGGCTTCCAAACCATCAAAGTGAAGGTGGGCGGAGATGCGGCGACGGACATCGCTCGAGTCCGTGCCGTCCGTGAAGCCATTGGGCCGGAGCGAGATCTGACGATCGACGCCAATTGCGGTTGGGATGTCGACACAGCAATTCACTGCGTCAATGCGCTCGACGATTGCCGCATTGCTCTCAATGAGCAGCCGACGCCTGATGGGGACTATGCCGGGCTGGCGCGATGCCGACGCGAGACCAAGCCTCCGGTAATGGCTGACGACATCGTGTTTGATATGGCTCACGCCAAAGAGCTGATCCACAACAACGCTTGCGACCTAATCAGCGTTTATCCCGGCAAGAATGGTGGCATTCGTAAGTCGAAGGCGATCATTGAATTCGCTGCACGGCATGGAGTCGGCTGCAGCATTGGTTCGAACTTAGAGTGGGATATCGGCACCGCCGCGATGGCTCATCTGGTCGTGGCCTGCCCGAACATGAAGGTCGAGCAGTTCCCCGGCGACATGCTTGGTCCGGTCTATCACGAAGTCCGCATCGTGAAGAATCCCATCGATATCAACGGGCCGCTGGTGACAATTAGCGACAGGCCAGGGCTGGGCGTGGATGTCGATTGGGACGTCGTGCGAGCTCACGAATTCAAGCTGAGCTGATAGTCGCCTTTCGCTCCGCGAAAGGACGTTCTTTCGCGGAGCGAAAGACGACGATGGTCGCATTCGACTGATACGACGTTCGGCCTACTCGGTGGGAGCAAGCTGGCCGTCGCGCATGCGGATGATGCGGTCGCTGGGGCGGAAGTAAGTTTGGTCGTGAGTAACAACTACGACAGTCGCGTTGTTGCGTGACGAGAGTTCCCGCAGCAGTTGGAACACTTCGGCTCCCGTCTTGCTGTCGAGTTCTCCGGTGGGCTCATCGGCCAGCACCAGTTGAGGCTTCTTGAGCAAGGCTCGCGCGATTGAGATTCGTTGCTGTTCGCCACCTGAGAGGTGAGCAGGGCGGTGATGCAGCCGATGGCCCAGCCCGACTTGCTTCAGGAGTTCGACGGCTTCGTCTCTTAACTGGGACGAAACGCCTTGAGGCAAGAATGGCACCAGCACGTTTTCCACGGCGTCGAGGTTCGCCAGCAAGTTGAAGTTCTGAAAGATGAAGCCCACGTCCGAGCGGCGAAACGCGTCTCGCTCGGGCTCGGTGAACTTCGTCAATGAGCGACCATTAACGAGGATCTCGCCCGAGGACGGGTTGTCGAGCGCGCCCAGCAAGTACAGCAGGCTGCTCTTACCACTGCCCGAGGGGCCGACGATGAAGTTGAACGACGATGGCTCGATTGAGCACGTCACGCCACGCACGGCATGCACTTCAGTCTCACCGCGATGATGCGTCTTGGTCACATTGCGAAGTTCAATCACGTCGGCGAGGTCTCTCTATGGGGACACGTTGATGGGCAGAGTCTTGGTGTGCTTAGCTTTGAGGCGGCTTATCAGTGCCGGTTCAAGCCATAAGACCGAGTCGCGGAGCGACTCGGCTACGTAGCTCAGTCGCTCCGCGACTGAGATGGACCCGCGCTGGTGCTTTTCAAATTCAAGTATTGATCTTGGGGCGGACCGAACGGCTTGGGCTAATCGTGACGCTCGATTCGACATATGCAGAAAAGCCTAGTGCCGCTGAGTCGGAGGGCTCCGTCGAGCCGGAGCACTCCAAGATTCGAACGGCGTTACTTCCCGGCGATCTTCTGGCAGATGGCATAGACCAGTTCGAGCGAGTCGTGAGCTTCCTCGATGGTCATCGTGAGTGGCGGACTGACTCGCAGCACTTTGCCAGCCAACGCTCCCAAGAAGTGGATGCCGCCTCGATCGGGAAGGCCGAGGTAGCATTCTCGGACTATCGTGGTTGCGATCTCACTGGCTGGTTTGCCGCCGAAATCGGCGCACTCAATACCGAACACCATGCCTTCGCCGCGGACCTTGTTGACCAGGCCGGTTTGCTTCAGCCGGTTCAGACCCTCGAAGAAGATGGGAGTCAGTTTGGCCGCGTGGCCGATCACGTCTTGAGTTTCGAATTCGTCGAGAGTCGCCACGACCGATGCCATTGCAATGGGGTTAGCGCTCCACGTGTCCGAGCCTTCGCCGTACTTGAGAGCCGCCATGACGTCGCCTCGACCGACAACACCACTCACGGCGACACCGTTACCGAGTCCCTTGCCCATCGTGACAAAGTCCGGTTCGACGCCGTACTTCTCGAAGGCATACATCTTGCCGGTGCGACCGAAGTTGGCCTGCACTTCGTCGAGAATGAAGCACATGTCATTCTCGTTACAGAAGCGTTGCAGCAACTGCATGTATTCGACTGGCGGGTGATAGCTGCCGCCGCCGCCGATGTAGGGTTCGGTGATCAAGCAACAGAGCCGATTGCCGAACTCGGCTTTGAGTGCATTGAGTTCGGCTTCGTACTTCGACAGATCCAGCGGTTGGCCGTAGTCAGCGACGTCCGAAATCTCTTCCATCGGAAAGCTGATGAAGCGGACGCGGGGGTCTCGATCTTTGTCTTTCTCGGAACCCGTCACAGCACCGGCCAGTCCCTTCTTGCCGTGAAATCCAAATCTCGTCGCCACCATGATGTCGCGACCGGGCGTCCTGGCGAGACAGGCCCACAGAGCTTTGATGACCGCTTCGGAACCGGAGGCGGCCCACATCACCGTGTCTAATCGCTTGCCGAGCGGAGTGGCTTGCACGCTCTTGATGAGCCGTTGCACGGCAAGCGTTTCGATCTCCGTAACAGCGTTGTAAGCCGTGAGCGGAACGCCGGGGCGATAGCCATCGCCGCCTAAGAAAATGTCTGGCCCCCAGCCGAGGTACTCCATGAATCGCTTCATCCAGCGACGAGGATTGTGGCCAAGATTCGCGACAAGTACTCCCGAGCTGTAGTCGTAAAGACGCCGACCTTCAGGGGTGTAATGAAAACAACCCGCAGACTTCGCGAGGACAGCTTGGCTGGGAGTAAACGTTCGCAGCGCGACGGGTTCTTGAGTCGCGATAACATTGCGAACAGCGTTGGATCGGTCTTCGCCAGCAAAGGCAATCGGAGCAGTCATGCAGAAGCCTCGTTGAGAGAAAGAGGGTCGAGAATTCAAAGTCGCGAGCGATGGAGCGGAAGCATTGGCCGCAAGCCGGGAGTGTCAAGCAAGGGCGTGCCTGAACGATGGTGCGTTCGCAGCAACTGGCTCTCGCGTAGCGGGATTGCGAGGCGCTGCGAGTGAGACAAGAGCTTCGTGGAGTGGGCTCGTTGGTAATTCTGGCTCTCCGCCAATGTCATTGAGTCTTGTGGCGCACGCGGCTCGCGTGCCACTCAGCTTGTGTCATGAAATGCACCCGCGCCGCATGTACCACAGATATGGCGGAGAGCCTCGCTTCAGAATTCAGTGACTGGGATCTTCCTGACTCAAATGTTTCTGTCTTCAAAGCATTTCAGACAGGAGATATTGCGACAGGAAGATGAAGGCAGCTCAACCGTGAGCATTTTTTGTGACGCTCAACGGGTTGAGAGTGATGAGTTCACAACTCACACCGGTGAAGACTGTCAGTCGCAGCACTGGAGAAGAGCAAGCTCTTGAGGCGGTCGAAAACGCGACCAAAGTTGCGCAAGAGACGCACCTCAGTTGCCGCGGAACACTGGTACGTGGGCCGGTGGAATATCGACTGACATCTAGGCTGCTCGACGTTCTTCTTGTGGCGATTGCTGGGCAACGCCGGGGAAGGGCAGCACGTCGGGATTCGACTGCGGCTCGGGCATGACACGTCGCTCGTATATCATCCGCAAGAAGTCCGGGAAGAGCTGCCACGGTCGCGGCGCTTTGTTCCAGACGGTTGCCAAGTTGCGGAAGAGCTGCATTTCGAACTGCGCGACCACGAGATCATGCAGAGGTTGCACGGGGTCGAGATCATCCGGCAGCCAGTTGCGGGGGCAAAGTTCATAGGCCGAGTTGCCTTTGTCACGGCTCCAGTCAGGGATGTCGTGAATCAGCGCGATCTCGCATGAGTCATTGAACTTCGTGGGAAAGACGCGGCAGGGCTGCGGTCGGTAGGCATAGATCCCAAAGCGAGCCTCTCCCAAGGGATGCTGCTCGTCAGGTTCACATTCCACGAGGAACTGACACTTCGTTGTTCCGGGCAAGAAATTGCTGGGGCCGTGACTGAGCGAAATCACAAAGGGCGTGTTGGGCTCGTCCTCAAAGAAGAAGTGCGGGGCGTAGCGCGCGGCGATGGCTCCATCTGGATCGGCCCAGCGGCACACGAAGTCCCAGAAGTCGAGTCCCAATCCGCGTTCAATTCGCAGGATGTCTGCGCCTGTGACAGGCACTGCAAACGCTCGACAACAGCCGGCATGACAACCGTCGCAAGGGCTCATCCTTGAGACTCCTCAGAGAACATGGCTTGCCTAAGTGAGTGTCGCGCAGCGGCTTCAATCCTTGATGACCGCTGAATAGTCGCAGGCTGAGAGTCGTTGATGTACATCATCAAAATGGCAACGTCCGCTCCCAGCGCGATCGCCTTGGTTATCGAACTCGCTCACAGCAACATCTCAGGCAATCACCGCGATAGTTCGGGAATTGGCCAAGCTGAGGCTTTTGCCCGACGAGAATTGTCGTTCTTGCAATCCCGACAAAATGCCCGTTGACGACGTCAAAGTGCATATTGACCCCTTTCGATTCGGCGACCTAATTTTCGATCCCCGTCTCTCGCTCCATTCGGAGCAAGGTGCTGTGTGCCCAGTTTCCTTGGGTGAGAGCACCTTTCAGTCAGCCCTTTCCATTGACTCCTTTCCCGCAACGCAAGGCACTCAGCCGAGCATCTCCGTTCCCATTCTCGTTACTCGTTCGTTGTGTTTCCGATCTCAATTGCCAGGCCACCGCACGCTCTGTCGTGCGAGCTGAGCGAATTCGATCGGGCGATTTTCTGATCGCTGCGAAGTGGTCACTCGGACTGACTTCAAAACTCAAACACCTCGAACCCCCACCCCCGCAAATCACCCTTCGTTCGTTGTTCGATTGAGTCGCACGCTGGTTCTACAGCGAGATTCCGTCGGACTGAGCGCGGTCTCTGTTGTGGCCTCTGCCATGGCGAGTCGTGCCTCTTCACATCTTTCATCTCACCTCAGTAGTACCGAAGCATGCTCTTCCCGAGCGGCTTCGCGCCTCACCGCAATCACGATCGGGACCATCGATGAAGAAGCAGAAGCCTGCGAGACTCTTTCGAGCCCTCATCGTCTCCTCGACTCTCTCGGGACTTACGTCTCAGGTTCATGGCCAAGAGGGTGTAGCGAACACTGCACCACCAGCCTCGCCTGATGGCGTCGCCTCGCTCGGATCGTCTCAGTCGGAGATGTCCGGTCCTCCTAGCTATCAACTGCCGCAATACGTGCCGCAGTTCAATAGCGGTGGTGCCGAATGGTTCCAGTACGGGAATCAAGGTCGCCAACGGACTTGGCAAGACGACGTTGGTACTCGCTTCCGTCTCGAAACGCGCATCGGCGAATGGCTGGGAAGCGCGGATCAGGGCGACGCGAGCTTTAACGTCTTCCAACCGTGGCGCGTGGCTAACTCGGATCTGATCTTCTTCGTCGATGGTCGAGGTACTGCAACTTACAACGGGCGAGGTGCAGCGAGCGGTGGGCTGGGCGTGCGTTACTACGACCAAGCTCACGACCGCGTTTATGGCTTCGCTGGATACTACGACTACGACAACGGCAACCGCTTTGACTACCAGCAAGTCGGGCTGAGTTTCCAATCCGTTGGTCAGTGGGTCGACTTCTATATCAACGGCTATCTGCCGGTCTCGACCGATACAAACACGGTCTCGACGCGCTACGTCAATCCGACATTCACCGGCAATTCAGTCATGTTGGATCGCGTGGATAACACGGAATCAGCATACGCTGGACTCAATGCCGAAATCGGCGGTCCACTGCCGTTCTTGGGACGATATGGCTTCCGAGGTTATGTCGGTGGCTATTACTTCCAAGCCGATGACGACCAGAACTTCGCTGGTACGTCTGTTCGAATTAATGCCGAAGTCACTGACGACGTGACCTTGGGAATCAATGTGACCAACGACCAAGTCTTTAAGACTCAGGTCTTCGGCACTGTGTCTCTCACTCTGCCCGATGGACGACCTCAGACTTGGTTCCGTCCCAAGACGCCCGCCGAGCGATTGTTGGCTCGTGAAGAACGTCGCTCGCGCGTCACCGTTCATCGCCGAGACAAAGTCACGCAGGTCAACGGCACCGGGATGCTTGTGGCTCCGCCAGTTGGTGCTCCGGTCAATGGCGTGACTCCGATCAATGTTTCGAACATCGTCTTTGTCGATCCGAATGCCACAGTGCAAGGTACAGGTACCTTCGAAAGTCCGTTGAAGACTTTCACGGGCTTCGCAGGAGCTGGCGCTAACACGTTGTTCGTCGTCGATGACGGCAGCTTGACCGGTCAGCTCACCATGCAGACCAACTCGCGATTGTTCTCGGTCAACTACATCAATTCGCACCCGGTCTACATCAACACTCCTGCTGGTCCGGTGCCTCTACCTGCCCTCGATGCGACTGCGGTGCAGCCTGTTTGGAGTAATCCAACGGGTGGCACGCTCATCACGCTCGCAGGTAACAACACGGAAATCGCCGGAGTGACATTCGACGGGACGACTAATGCTGGCGTTCAAGCGTCGAACATCATTACTGGATCAAACATCTCGGGCTTCAGCATCCACGACAACACCTTCCGCAACTACACGAACGCGATCACCCTTAACAACGCGACGGGAACGATCGCCGCAGGCAACCCAGGTCAGATCTACTCGAACTTCTTCCTGGGACGTTCCGGCATTTCCGAGAATGGTCTTGTCATCAACAACACGGGAGTTGGCACTCTCGATCTCGAACTCGGAGCCACCGAGTACAACATCCGTCGAGACAGCTCTGCCCTGGGTAACTTTGCTTACGGTAACACTGGCGAGGACACCAACGGCAACGGAGTGCTGGATACTGACGAAGATCGCAACAACAACGGGACACTCGACACCGGTGTGGCATTTAATGTCACCGCACGTAATCAGGCTGTGATCAATGCGAATGTCGTCGGCAACGTGACAGGGCATGAAGACATCGATCGCAACGGCATCTTGTTGACAGAAGACCTAAATCGAAACGGAATCCTTGATCCGGGTGAAGACGCCAACAGCAATGGCAAGCTCGATTTCGGTGAGGACTTCAACCACAACGGAGTAATCGACTCTGGCAACAGCGAAGGCTTCCGATTCACTGCGGGAGCGAGCCAAGCCACGATCAACCTGCGGATGGTCAATAACTTGATTGCTGAGAACGTCGGCAGCGCGGTCGTGCTCGCGGCCAATAGCTCCACAATCAACGCAGGCTCCATCGGCGAAGACGTCAACGGCAATGGCCTGCTGGATGGTTTCGAAGACCGCAACCGCAATGGTCGGCTGGATCTCTCAGAAGACAAGAACGGCAACGGCGTGCTCGATGCTGGTGAAGACAGCAATGGCAACGGAGTTCTCGATCTCACTGAAGACACGAATGGCAATGGCCGTCTCGACTTTGGCGAAGACGCCAACGAAGACAAAAACGGCAATGGCAAACTCGATGCTGGCGAGGACCTGAATGGCGACGGCTTCCTCAACAAGGGCAATGCCGATGGCCTGCTGACGGGGGCTCAGCTCATTGTTGGCAACCAAATCATTCGCAACGGTGGCGACGGCATCCGAACCAACATCACGAACAACGGCAGTGTGTCGCTGTTGGTTGTGGGCAACAAAATCGGACGCTCGGACGATCGCTCGACTGGCAATGGTGGAGCCGGTTTGAATCTCAATGCAGATGCAGGAACTCTGAATCTGCAGCTGGGCTTCTTGTACGACGAAGACAAGAACTTCAACGGCTTGCTTGATATTGGTGAGGATCTCAACGGCAATAACGCGCTCGACAGCGCCTTGGCGATTCACTCCAACGACATCGTTGCAAATCGAGGCGGCGGCGTGCTCTTCAACTTGTCTGGCACCGCTCAAGGCCAGATTGCCGCGATTGGTAACACCATCGACGGGCTCGGCGGCGGAGCGTTGGGCTTCTTGCTCAATGGCGACACCACTGGAATACCGTTTGATCTCAGCAATACGTCTACGACTGGGATCAACCTGTCGCGATTCCAATGGGACATTGCTGCAGCGAACTTGCAGTTCAATACCACGGGTGCGAACGGCCAAGTCTTCCAAGCTTCGAACAACACGGACACGACCGTCGGCCTGACGACGGTCAACGGAACCAGCAACCCCTACGTCGTGAATAACCTCGCGACAAACCTGGACCTGGCCTTCAAAGACTTCAACGCACCGAATGGTGTTCTCGACACGGGCGAAGACACCAATGGCAACGGAGTCCTTGATGCCGGCGAAGATCTTCCAGAGACGTTCTCGTACTTAATCGACGTTGATCGCGCCGGTGTCCCGGCCAATGTCTTCGGCAACGAGTACATTGGGTCGGCCATCACCGCGACGTTCAGCAGCGGCCAAGTCCTGACGGGGACGATGCAAGCTGTCGCGAACAATGCATTGGCATCTCAGTTTGTGCCCACGTCGAACAACCTCGGAACCGGAACCGGTTTTGGCGTGAACGTCGGCGGAACCGCGAAGCTGCTTTCGTCGGTGATCCGAAATAACTCGATCTCCAATCACGGTGGCAGCGGATTAATTCTTAACGCGACCGAAGCTGGCAACATTCAGGATGTGCTGATTCGCGGAAACACCATCAATGGCAACGGTTCGGGAACTGGTGGCACCAGTTACGGAAACGGCATTTCGCTGTCGACCAACAACAGTATCAACGCGATCCTCAATGCCAATGTGCTCCTCAACAAGATCACCAATAACTTGGGTGGAGCGATTGACGTTCAGGCGAATGGCGGCGCATTGACCGTCTCCCGTATCGAGCAAAACACTATCGACGCCAACGGAGCCGGCATCTCGCTGGCTGCGACGCAGGCTGGAACGCTGCATGCTCGCGTTACAAACAACAGTATTACCAACAGCGTGCAACGAGTCGTTGGTGTGACGACAACATCGACCGGCAACGGTTTGGTTGTCAAAGCCAACGCGGCGATGGTCGTACTTGACGAAATCGCTCTAAACACGATCGCTAATAACGACGGCGATGGTATCAACTTCGATTCGACGAACGCTGGCACGATCCTGGTGACGGCTTCAGAAGACTTCAATCGCAACAATGTTCTCGATCCGGGTGAAGACGCGAACGAGGATCTCAACAACAACGGAGTTCGCGACGCTAACGAGCCTGATACTAATGCCGACGGCTTCCTCAATCGAGGTAACGGTAACGGCCTGCTCGATCGAGGCATCCTCAATAACTCGTTGACCAACAATGGCGGACTCGCCTTCGGTATCACCACGACTGGTGGAACGGTTGACCTTTCCGAAGTTCGTGGCAATGCAATTATCACGAACACAACCGGCACCGGGAACATCTCGATTGTTGGCAAGAACGGTACTATTAAAGCGGCCTTCCGAGGCAACAACATCGTGGGTGACTTCAATAACAATCCGGCGGGTGGGCCGGGCTTGTTGGTTAGCGCGACCGGTGGTTCTTTCGATGTCGCCGTCGGTGGTCCGAATACGGGTGACGGAAACGTCTTCAGCGGCAATCGCGGAGCCGGTGTGGCTTTCCTGCTGAGTGATACAGGGACGGGCGCCTTCAGCGTTCAGAACAATACGATCACCCGAATTGCAGACGACAACGATGTTACGACGCCGTACCGCGGCGACGGTGTCAACGTGAGCCTGGTTGGGTCAACGAATCTGGTAGATGCGACTGCGACCCTCACTCGGTCAGACATTGTGGGTAACGTTATTGGTAGTTTCACGAATCTGAATCTCGGCCTGCAGGGATCCGGTATTGCCGTGCTCTCGTCCGAACAGACGACGATTCAAGATCTCTTGATTGAAAACATTCAGATTGGGCACGCAGGTAACAACAACACCTCGACGACGCTGGTGACCATTAATCCTAATAGCAGTATCACCGGCGATGGCGATGCTGGTATCAAGTTCGAACGCTTCGACGATTCGAAGATCGATGCAGTCAATCCGCGAGCCGGGGATTATGCGGCAGTCAATATTCGCGGCAACATCGTTCGCAATAACACGGGATCAAATAATGCCAGTCCGGTGCATGGCTTGCTCGTCAATGCCATGAATGGCAGGCGAGATCCCGCTTTGCTGGGGCTTGGGGATAACATTTTCCAAATCGACGACAACGAATTTGGAGGCAACACCGGTAACGGTATTCAATTTGAGAGTCAGGCCGATGCGAATCTGGTTGTGAATCTGTCTCGCAACTTGATCGAGAACAATCTGTTGAACGGTATCCACGTGACTGGTGTCGAAAACGTCGCGCCGGATATCGAGACACTCGGCGGTACTTGGGTTAGCAATACCATTCGCAACAACACTCAACATGGTATTCGGATTTCGGGTGTCAGCGGCGACTCGACAGCGCTGATCATCGGTCAGTTGGGGACAGACCCGGTTACGGGTTTGAGTCTCGGGGACCACATTCATAACAACGGGCTGACCGGTATCTTCATCGAAGCTGGCGGCCAATCGCAGATCAACAACAATGTCATTGAACGAAATAGTTCTCATGGTATTAATATTGATGCTGATCAGATTCTATTCCGGGCCGACACGCTGCGTGGAAACTCGATTGTCAACAACGGTGGCGATGGTTTGCAGTGGCGGCATGAGGGTGGAACAGTAAGTGACACGGGTTATCTCTTTGCTTATGCGAATAACATTGACAACAACGCCGGTCGCGGCGTTGACATTCTGAGTATGGGTTTGGTGACCTCGAATATTCAGTTCGGCGACGATACGAATGCGGGCGTGAATCACATCACTTCGAACGGGCTGGAAGGGTTTTATGTTGTCAACACTGCGTCTCGAACTCAGTCGAATGCCGTTGACTCGTCTCAGCCGCTGAATGCCGACGGCTCCGTTGTATTCTCCCAGGCGGATATGGTGTTGGATATTCGTCGGAATGAGATTTCCGCGAATAACAACCTTGGTGATTTCATCGGCGGTGGTTTGGTGATTCGAGCTGGTACGAACAACGGCGGTGGCAGCCCATTCGCAACAGCCGACGCAACCGGCACCCAAGGGTTCGAAGGTGACGTCGGTGTTAATGCGGCATTGCTTGGCAATGGGCGTATCAATGCTCGCATTGCGAACAATACGTTCAACGGAAACCTTGGCGATGACGTTTACATCGAATCGTTTACATCAACCGTAGACCCAGTCACTTCAACGGGTACTTGGGACGCCATGACCTTCACGGTGATGGCGTATCAGAGCGATCCGCTGGCGCGGCTTAATCTTGTCTTCAAAGGCAATCAAGGCGATTCGATCAACGTTACGACCGGCCAAGGAAATCAGTCCGCTGCACCAGGACAGTCTCCGAGTGTTGGTGCGTTCTACAACGACGCGGACGGTGTCTTTAAGTCGCGTCTCAATAATGCGACTCCAGGCGGACCGTTTACGAATGCGGCCCGAAGGCGAAATGCACAACGAATTGCATTTCGCACGGGGCCGTTTACGACTTTGCCGCCCGCTCCCGGTGCTTCGGGGTTGGGGTCCTTTGCCGATAGCTACGAGTTTCCAGGTCTGGGGGCGAGTACGTTCCGCGTCGAAAGCGATTTCGATATTTCTGGTTTCCAATCCGGCGACACATTCCTGTTAGATGGGTCTCCATACGATCCGTTGTTTGATAACGGTGTTGGCTGGACCGCTCCGTTGACAATTGGCGAAGAGCCATTTGGATGGGGTGGTGTGGCTCCTGGGACCTTCCAGTTCGACCAAGCGTTTATCATTCCATAATCATGGAGATCTCGGTTTCGCACGGCGAGGCTGGGCATCGTAGAGCGGACATTCGAAATCGAATTGCATTACCGTCGGTAAAGCAACTCAGATGGAATGTCTGAACTCTGCTGTGCCTGGCCTCGGTTCGTTTTCGCGACACGCGATAGGAGAGTTGGCGATGCGGCGCGAGTTTCTGAAACTGGTCGTCTTAAATTGTGTCTTGGCGGCGAGGAACGCGATTGGCCAGCCTCCGACACCGCCGTTGGAAGGGACTCGCGAGCCGAAATTGAAGTTGCGGACGACGCTGTCGGTGGAACTGATCACGTCACCGACAACAGCGCTGGAGGCTCAACGCTGGGGAGCCGTTTTTCAAAAGCTCAATGTCGAAGTCCGAACGAAGAGTGCTCAGCAAGCCAAGCCGGAAGTACGTGAAAATCGCCAGGGCTCGGTGCGGGCGGTGACGATCATTGCGATCTTGGAGCCCAATGGCGTGCTGATTGTTCCGGGGCGTCGATTCTCTGCTGATCGGGATCAAGCGTTGGCCGACTGGTTGATCGAGTTGCGAACGTATGGCGCTCAGGGGCGTCCCGAAGGCAAACCGGCCTACGGACTGTCGAAAATACAATTCGACGAGTTGTTTCGGTTGTTGGAGATGTCCGTTTCCAAGTCGAGCACCGGGTTGCCATTCGATGAAGCGCTGGCAGTCGTGAGCGTGAATCGTGGTCTGTCGATGAGGTTAACTGCGGAAGCCGCCGACCAGGTTCGGAAGTTGCCGCGCGACTGGAAGTTGCAGGCGGAACTTAAGGGGATGAGTCGCGGCACTTCGCTGGCGATTTTTCTGTCGAACGCCGGGCTAGCATTTCGTCCCGGGCGCACTCCTGAAGGCGAATTGGAATTGGTTGTCGTTCCCCTCGGAGAAGCTGGGGTCTGGCCTGTGGGCTGGCCGCTGGAGAAGGCTCCACTCAAAGTCACTCCGAAGTTGGTCGAAGTGCTGCCGCTCGAGATTGAGGAAGCGGCTTTGCCTGACGTGTTCGCTCGCGCTGCAAAAGAGTGCGAAGTCCCGGTGCTGGTCGACGGTTGGCGAATCGCCGCGCGAGGCGTGGATTTGGCCGAAGCGAAGTTCTCGCTGCTTCCCAAACGCACGATGTGGAGCATCGTTTTGCATAACGCGACGAGCCCGCATCATCTGGTGCGCGAAGTTTTGGTTGATGAAGCGGGAAAGCCGTTCGTGTGGATCTCGACGGATGACCCCAAGCGGCTCAATGAGCGTGCGAAACAGCGTGAAGTTTTGATTGAGCGTCAAAGCGACAAATAGCAGCGACTCGAGGTCGGTGCTTGGCGGCAGTTGGGCAAACGAACCGAGCTGCCGGAACTTCCGGATTTAAACCTCACCGAGAATTTGATGCAGGCCAATTGCCTACAAAGGCTCGGTTGGGTTGTCGGTTGAAGTCGGTTCGTCAGAGATCTGCGGGAACGGAAACGACTTCACCATCTCGGCAAGCTGCTTCTTTAATTGTTCGTCGCTGGCGAATTTTCCGGCCTTCTGATCAGCTCGAAATGCCATTTCGAACTCGCGAATCTTTGGATCAATCTCGCGTCGAGCGAGTTCAGTCATCCGATCGATGAATAGGATGCCGTCGAGGTGATCGAGTTCGTGCTGGATGACCCGAGCCATTAGATCTTCGGCTTCAATTTCGAAGCCTTCGCCATCGAGGTCGTAAGCTTGTACGACGAGTTCCTTGGCTCGGTTTACGTTGCCATAGAGCGCCGGCAAGCTCAAGCACCCTTCTTCGGCTTCTTCCCAGCCTCCGAACTTCTTCACGATCTGAGGATTGATGAAGACAATCTCTTCCTCGATCTCGGCGGGATCGGCAGTGAGGTTGGCGATGAAAAAGCGGTATGGCAGACCGACTTGATTCGCTGCCAAACCGATGCCCTTAGCGTCGTACATCAACTCAAACATCTTGCTGACCGTACGGCGCAGGTCGTCCGACACTTCGGGCAACGGGGACGATTTCCAGCGCAGGACCGGATGGCAATACTTCACAATCTCCATGACTCAATCTCATTTCAGTAGGCGTGCGAATCGGTTACGGGGCGGCATGTTATCGGCTGAATTGAGCCTCACCAGCGGACGCCAATGACAGTCTTCTTGGGCTCGCGTTGGGTCGGCAATGTGGATGTTCTCGTGGGGAATTCTCTGTCAGCGTGTCGTACCGCGAGGCGAACTTCATCGAGTCCTCTAGACTGCTTGCTGATAGAGTCGAGGCTCTCAAAACTCAGCACTCCGTCATTCGTTTTGGATGAGATCAATTAGCCGCTGGTATCAAGCCAGCGGTTTAGTGAAATAGGACCGTGGGCGAGCGCTCATCGGCTGATCGATTACCAAATCCAACAAAGATGGCGGAGAGTCCATAACTCAACTGCGAATCGGACCTATGAAAATCTTGCTTGCGAATCCTCGGGGTTTCTGTGCCGGGGTGAATATGGCGATCGAGTGCCTGGATGAGGCCATTCGTCGTTGTGGCTCAAACATCTACGTCTATCACGAGATCGTACATAACAAGTACGTCGTCGACCGCTTCACCAAACAAGGTGTGACCTTTATCGACGACCTCTCGGAAGCGCCTAACGGCTCGATCTTGCTCTATAGCGCTCACGGAGTTTCTCCGGAGATTCGTCGACAGGCGGCAGAACGGAACCTGATGACGATTGATGCCACATGCCCGCTTGTGACCAAGGTGCATCTGGAGGCCATTAAGTTCGCCAAGGAGCACTTCAACATCATCTTGATTGGACATGAAGGCCATGACGAGGTGATTGGAACGATGGGCGAAGCACCGGAAAGCATCACTTTGGTGGAGTCTCCCGAAGACGTTGATTCGCTCCAATTCGGGTCGGACGACCGCCTGGCTTATCTGACTCAGACAACACTGAGTGTCAGCGAAGCCGAAGCCATCATTGGTCGGTTGAAGGCTCGGTACCCGCATATCAAGGCGCCACCGAAGGCAGATATCTGCTACGCGACGACCAATCGGCAGGATGCAGTTTCCTTGCTGGCCCCCAAGTCGGATGTCGTGATTGTGCTCGGCAGTCAAAACAGCTCGAACAGTCGTCGACTGATGGAACTGGGCCGCGAGCACACGGGCAAGGCTTATCTGATTGATTCCGTGAGTGAGCTGCCTTTGGCCGAATTCACGGGCAGTGAGACCGTGTTGATCACTGCGGGAGCGAGTGCTCCAGAGGTTGTCGTGCAGGAAACGATCGACTTTTTCGTGTCGAGATTCTCGGCCACGGTGGAGTCCGTTGTGGTGCGAGAGGAGCACGTGCATTTCAACTTGCCCAAAGAACTTCGTGAGCTTCCTGTGATGCGCTAAAACTCGAAGTTGAAGCGTTTCGAGCTTTCGGCCTATGCTCCGCCCGCAGTTGAAACGAGTTCGGTCGGGAGGACAGGGACTCGAACCGTTTCCTCACCAAAGGGAGAGAAGACATGGACGTCAGAAACATCGGCGCCTTGGGTGGCAGTCAAGCGATTCGCACGGTCTCGTCAGCGGCACCATTTCAGCCGACGGCAGAGGCTCGACCGATTTCACCCAAAGACGAATTGCAACTGAGTTCGGCGAGCACGATCTCGTCACCGAAAGACGTTGAGTCGGCGTTTCGATCTCAACGACTGGCGCAGATTCAGCAGCAAATCGCCGACGGAACATACGAGACCCCGGAGAAGCTCGAACGCGCCGTCGACCGACTGCTCGAACGACTCCTTGCGGAGTAGCCGACAAGTAGTTGGAGCGTGATTCGTGAATGATTTGTCGACATTGCCGACTGCGATTTCGCCAGCGGAGAAGTTTCGCGAGTACCTGGTCACTAAAGGCCAGCGGATGACTCGCGAACGCGACATCATCGTTGAAGAAGTTTTTGCGAATCACGAGCACTTCGAACCGGACGATTTGATTGAGCGACTGGGGCACCGCACCGACGGACGCCGAGTCAGCCGCTCGACGGTGTATCGCACATTGACCTCGATGGAGGAGTGCGGGTTGCTGCGTAAGGTTGCTCGTCCGAACGGCCGCGAGGTCTACGAGCACGACTATGGATATCCGCAGCACGATCACTTGATCTGCGACACTTGTGGCAAGCTGATTGAATTTCAGAACGAGTCGATTGGTCGTGAAATTGAAGAGGCCGCCAAGCAAATGGGCTTCCTCAAGTCGGGACATCGGCTCGAAGTTTACGGCACGTGCGAAGATTGCCGTCGTCCGAAACAACGCCGCTTTCGCAAGCTCGACATGATCTGAAAAACGCGCTGACATCGTGTTCGACGATGGCCTTCACCTTGGGAGAGTTTGCATCGTGTGGCCTGATTCGGAACAAACTCAGCAGCTCTTGCAGACGGCTCGAACCGGCGATGAATCCGCGATGAACGCGCTCATGAATCGTCATCGTGACGCGTTACGCCAGATGGTTCAGATGCGGCTCGATAAAGCGATTGCCGCGCGGTTAGATGCCAGCGATGTCGTTCAAGATGTGCTCGTGGAAGCCAATCATCGCATTCAGGATTACCTCGCGAATCCCACGATGCCGTTCCATCTCTGGCTCAGGCAGCTTGCCAAAGACCAGTTGATCGACATGCACCGCAGGCATCGAGTCGCTGCTCGTCGTAGCGTTGATCGCGAGCAACCTATGAATGCTGCTTTCGCCGATCAGTCGTCGATGGACCTTGCTGCACAACTCAAAGATCACGAACTAACTCCGGCAGCCGCCACGATCCGCAAAGAACTCGAACGGCGTTTTCAAGCGGCGCTGGATGAACTCAACGAAGACGACCGCGAGGTCATGTTGATGCGGCATCAAGAGCATCTTTCGAATTCGGAAGTGGCTGAAGCGTTAGGTCTCTCTCAGGCCGCTGCTGGCATGCGCTACTTGCGAGCAGTTCGTCGTCTGCGAGAGATCCTGGGTGGCGATCATCCGAGCCTCGTGTGAGTTCGAGTCGATGCGGAGAAGCAGGTCGAGAGCGAGCAACTCCAAGAGACGATGTATCTCACATCGAGTCTGCGCAGGCCGCTTCATTTTTTAGAGAGACTTTGCCCATTGAGTGCTGTGGTCCTAGTCGCCGTGCTCTGAAACAGCCACATTCCGCAGCGGACTCGGCTTCACCTTTCTTCAGCGGCTACATGCATGGCAATTCATCCCTCGGCAATCGTTGATCCCGCAGCGGTGATCGACGAGTCCGCAAGCATTGGTCCGTATTGCGTCATTGAGGGACCGGCACGAATTGGGCCGCAGACGAAGCTGGGGCCCTATGTGCAAGTTCTCGGTCATACGGAGATCGGGAGTGACTGCCAGATTCACGCCGGCGCTGTCATTGGCGATGTTCCACAAGATCGCAGCTATGCCGGTGGAGTCAGTTATTGCCGCATCGGCGACCGCGCCATCGTGCGAGAGAACGTCACGATTCATCGCGGCACGAAAGCGGATTCGATCACGCACGTCGGTGCCAATTGCATGCTGATGGCGGGCTCGCATGTCGGCCACAACTGCCGAGTCGAAGACGACGTCGTGCTCGTCAATGGAGCGCTGTTAGGTGGCTATGTCACAGTCGGTCGAAATGCTGTCATCTCTGGCAACGTGGGCGTGCATCAGTTCGTCAGGATTGGTGAGTTCGCCATGATCGCTGCTCTGACAATGGTTCGTCAGGACGTGCCACCGTGCTTCATGTTGGATGATCGCGGGCTGTGTGTGGGAGTGAATCGAGTCGGCTTGCAACGAGCCGGTTTCACTCGTGATGAACGCGAAGAAGCCAATGTCGCTTATCACATCTTGTGTCGTAATGCCGGTTCATTGAGCGACGCGATCTTGTTGTTGCGCGACACTGTGAGAACCAGCACCGGTCAGCGCATCTTGGACTTCATCACCTCTGAATCGAAACGCGGAGTCAACCGCCGCTCGCCGAAGCAACAGCGAGAAGCCAACACCGTGGATCTGATCGCTGAGCGGGTAACAAAGAGCCCACGTTAATTGTTTCGGGTACAGGATCTTGGCGATGTTGTGATGGCTTCCAATTCACGCCATCTGCGATGCGAGATTCTCTCCTCAGTTTTGAAGTACCATCCGGTCGAATCGCAAATTGCTTTCCTTAACGCTTGATTGAGACACGGATGAAGATCGCCATTATCGGCACTGGCATTTCAGGCATGGTGGCTGCGTACCTCTTGCAGCCGCATCACGAAGTCACCGTCTTCGAAGCCAATGATTACATCGGCGGGCATACGCATACGGTTGACGTGCCGCTTGGCGGAAAGACGTATTCGGTCGATACCGGATTCATCGTCTTCAATGACCGCACCTACCCCAACTTCATTCGGCTGTTGGACCGGTTGGGCGTGGCTTCACAACCGACCGAGATGAGTTTCAGCGTTCGCTGTGACCGCACCGGTCTTGAATACAACGGCACGTCGTTGAATGGTTTGTTCGCTCAACGCAGCAATCTCTTTCAACCGCGCTTCTATCGACTGCTGCTCGACATCATGCGTTTCAATCGCGAGTCGCTCGCGGTTCTGGATGACTCAAACGAAGAACTGACGATCGACGAGTACTTGCGGCAGCAGGGTTATTCGCAGCAGTTTGCCGATCAGTATCTCATTGCGATGGGCGCAGCGATTTGGTCATGTCCGCCCGAGACGTTCGGCAAGTTTCCGTTGCGGTTCATTGTCGAGTTCTATCGCAATCACGGGCTGCTCAGTCTGACGAATCGGCCTCAATGGCGGACGATTCTGGGTGGGTCTCAACGGTATGTAGAAAAACTGACAGCCACATATCGGGATCGCATTCGGCTGAACTCTCCAGTGATCCGTGTCACTCGTGATGCCAATGGAGTCGACGTCGAAGTCGCGCCGCGTGGATCTCAACCTGGTGGAGTCGAACGCTTCGACCATGTCGTCTTCGCTTGTCACAGCGACCAAGCTCTCAAGATGCTTGGATCTGGTGCAACGACGGTTGAACGAGACGTGCTTAGCGAGTTTCCCTATCAACGAAACATCGCCGTCTTGCATACCGACACCTCGGTTTTGCCGCGTCGTCGTCTGGCTTGGGCGAGTTGGAATTATCACATCCGTAACGACGCTACTCCGTCCAATGCCACGCTGTCGTACAACATGAATATCCTGCAGCGACTTGATGCACCGGAGACGTTTAGCGTGACGTTGAACTCCGAAGACATCATCTCACCACCGAAGATCCACGGTCGTTACGAGTACGACCATCCGATCTACACGACACGCCGCAGCGCCGCTCAACGCCGACATCAAGAGCTGCTCAATCAGAATCGCTCGTCCTTCTGTGGAGCTTATTGGGGCTATGGCTTTCACGAAGACGGAGTGAAGAGCGCTCTCGCTGTTGCGACTGGATTGGGAGTGACTTGGGATTGGTGATGAGCGCGGACGGCGGGACGTCACCTACGCAAATAGTCCAAGTACCGGATGACCCGAGCTGGCTCGAATCGAAAAGCCGTCAGGGCTGATGCCGGTTTCAGGCGGGATATCGAGCGCGTGCAGAACTGTGGCCGCGAAGTCTTCCGGCGAGACCGGTCGGTCTTTCACGTATGCCGCTTGAGCATCCGACGCACCGTAGATCGTTCCCCCGCGAATGCCTGCTCCGGCCAACATGGCCGAGTAGCAATTCGGCCAATGATCGCGACCAATGGCAGACGCTCCTTTGCTGATTCGAGGCGTTCTGCCGAACTCACCGACGAGCACGACCAACGTCGAATCCAGCAAGCCGCGTTGTTCGAGATCTTCCAGCAACGCCGACACGGCTTGGTCGCAGCAGGGCAACGCCCAGCCCAGGCCGTTCCATCCGTTGCCGAAGATGTCGATGCCGCCGTTCCCGTGCATGTCCCAGGTTTCGAGACTCAGGAACTTGTCGCCCGGTGCCAATCCGCACCAGGCGACGACATTCACCAATCGCACTCCGGCTTCGATCAGCCGTCGCGCCAACAACAAGTTCTGCCCCATGGGATGTCGCCCATAGCGATCTCTCAGTTGGGGTGGTTCAAGATCCACGTTGAAAGCTTGCCGAGCCGACGATCCGCTGAGCAGGTCAAAGGCTCGGGCTCGGAACTTGTCGAGATTCTCTTCGGGCTGGCTGGTCTGTGATTGTGGCTCCACATGCTTGAGCAGTTCGCGACGAGCGACCAATCGCTCGCTGGTGATACCGGTTGCGGTATCGAATGCCTGAACTCGGAAGCCCGGTGTCGCGGGATTGTCATCGGGGTTCACACCAATCAACAGCGGCGCATGAGCCATCCCCAGCCATCCGCCGGTCAGATAAGTGTGTTCGGGCGGCATCGCACCTCCGCCGTATTTCTGAATCCACACTTGCGACGGCACGCTGGCCTCGGACGGTCGCAGCTTGGCGGCGATTGTTCCGATCGACGGAGCATTCATCCCCGGAGCCGACTGTCCCGCCAGCAGCATGCGGTTCGCGACGTCATGCACGGGCACGCCGTGCCTCATCGAGCGAATGACGGCGTAACGATCCGCGCATTGCGCGAGCTTGGGCATCAGCTCGCCGACTTGAAAGCCGGGCACTGCTGTCGAGATTGGCGAGTAAGGACCTCGAATCTCAGCCGGACCATGCGGCTTTACGTCCCACGAGTCCAATTGCGATAAGCCACCATATTGATGAATGAAGACGCAAGTCTTAGCTCGTTGTCCTCGTCCTTCATTCGCTGCGAGTAATTTCGGCAAGCTCAATCCCAAGAGCGGCAGTGTGCCGGCTTTGAGAACGTCTCGGCGATTCAGTGCAGCAGTGACGGATGACATTGCGAATGTCCTCAGAATCAGCAGATAAAGCCGAGTGGCGACAGGGCGGAGAGTGCGAGCAACTTCAGCCTGGAGTCTAAACCAAGACTTAGAGGCGAATGTGAGTCGTCGTTTGGTTACTCCATCGGCAGGCGAAACGACAGAGAGTTAGCCCACGAACCATCGGCTGTAGCCATCAATATCAGTTTGATGGCTACAGCTGACGTGCCCAGTATCGGCACTTGAATTGGCTTTTGACCTTCGGAAGCAGTTGCTTGATCTTCGTTTGCGTTTCCAGAGTGAAGGCTGCTGAGGTCGGGACCAATCGCATTGACTTCAGGAACACGAAGTTCTGAATTTGCCTGAGTCGCTCGTCGGACAAGTTGAAGTGTTCGAGTTCCCGATGTTTGAACTGTGTAATGCATGCTACCGACTTGAGGTCGGGGTCATTCAGATCGTTGGTATTCGTTAGCGATAGGCGACAATGCGAGTGAATGTTCTTAAGCAGCCGAATGACTTACGAGGTGTCGAAGTCAACCCGAGATGCAGGAACTCCAAGTGCAGCTTGTGAAGGAATAGCTGACAGATTGGCGTGGCAGTGTTGCTGTCGGTTCGCTGCCCTTTGAGCTTGGAGAGATGCATAACTCCGGTGTCAGTGAACTGGGCGTTCGAAACGACTTCAATGAGTGAGGGGCATAGCGCTAGCCGACGGTTTGGAGCATTTGCCGAACTCAGGGCAAGATCTTTGCGGCTTACAAATAGGGTGCTCGTACAAGCTCATAGGACCAAAAGTCGGTGAAATGACATCAGAAATCCAGCATTAACGCTCATCTGAGTAGGCTGGTTTTTTGAGTCGAAAAGCCTGTGAGGAACGTCGCATTTTGGAGAAGCGTCGTCGGCCATTGAAGGTCGAATGAGCCGCTCAATACCGTTACTTGGAAGCTTGATTGGTCGAAGTCTCTTCAATCTTGGCGATCGAGAAGTCTTCATGGCCAAGTTGATAGACGTGACATTGAACGCAGCGGGCTCGGGATGCGTATGAGCAACGGATCTCGGGACGCGCGGCGAGGCCGGTGTGACAGGCATTACAGTCCTCACGCATGAAGGCGCCGTGAGGAATCGTCGGCGGAGCTTTGCTGTTAAGTCGTGGGCCGTGCGGACTGTTTGGCTTGAAGCCATCGAAGTCGTTGGCGACGAAGACCGAGTTCGTCTTCGCGAACACATGACATTGCCGACAGCGCGAGTCTTCGCTCATGCCCGCTGTCTTGGTATGCGGATTCGCTGGGGCGATGCCAAGCGGCGGACGCTCGCTACCTTCGGGAGTATGGCACGCGACGCACTTGCTCGACTGAGGCGGATGCGCAATGACCGGCGGGGCTCCGTCGTAAGCCCGTCGCGTGGCACGCGTCTTCCATGAAGCGGGCTTTGATGCCGTGCTTGTGTCGGACTTGTTGCAGCCGGTCACTACTAGGCTGATCGCCAATCCGAAGAATGTGGTTCGCGCGATAGCAAAGCCTTTGACCATCGGCGACACTGACTGCCGGTCATCATTTTCTTCCAGATCGTGAGTCATGTGATGTCTTCTGTTGATTCAACGCCACTTCCAATTTGGACCGATCCAGAACGCCTCTCGGGAGTGCCGTGCTTTGCCGGCACGCGTTGTCCAGTCGAGGCGCTCTTCAACAATTTGAAGGACGGTCTCAGCCTTGATGAATTCCTTGACTGCTTTCCCGAGGTTACCCGCGAGCAAGCCGTTGCGGTGTTGGAACATTCAAAGCACCAATTCATGAGGCCCGCTGCCTGATGAAAATCTTGTTCGACACTTGCGTGCCGCGTCCGTTGTTCCGAGCCCTTGTCGGACATGAAGTGAAGCGCGCTCAAGAACTCGGCTGGGGCGAACTTCGAAACGGGAACCTGCTGACTGCTACTGAGAACGCTGACTTCGATGTCTTCATCACCGCCGACCAAAACCTGGGCTATCAGCAGCATCTTCAAGGACGCCGACTGGCGATTCTGCTTCTTCCGACAAACTCATGGCCGCTGCTTCGAAAGATGACAGATGCCATTGCTCAAGCGGTCAACGATCTGAGGCTCGGGGACTATCGGGAACTGCCTTCGAGTTAGGTTGCTTCACACCTTCTCGATCTTCACCGCGCACTTCTTGTAGTCCGGCTCTTTGCTGATGTTGTCCATCGCATCGAGCGTTAGGACGTTCGCTAAACGCAGTTCGTCAAAGAACGGAATGAAGATCAGTCCGTGCGGGGATTGGCCGCGCTCGTCGATGCGGGCACTGAGTTCAACGGCTCCGCGTCGGCTCTTCACGCGGACTCGCTGACCGTGCTGTATTCCTAATTGCAGAGCGTCCGTCTTGCTGATTTCGACATACGCCTCGGGCACGGCTTGATGCAGTTGCTTGATGCGCCGCGTCATCGAACCCGTATGCCAGTGCTCGAGCACTCGGCCCGTTGTCAGCCAGAGCGGGTACTCGTCATCGGGCACTTCTGCCGGAGCGTGATACGGTCGGAACCACACGGCGGCTTTCTCGCCAAAGCCTTTTGCTTTGTAGAAATGTACGCCGCTCGGCTTCTTCACATATGGGTCGTAACCGGCGGCGTAGCGATAGAGCGTCTCTTTCCCATCAACGACCGGCCAACGCAGACCGCGCGCGACTTTGAGTTGCTCATACGTCGCGAGATCCTTGCCAGCACCGACGGTGAAGCGGCGGTACTCGTCGAACATCGCTTTGTGCCAATCGTCCTCGGGCCACGGAAAGAGGTTGTCGTAACCCATCCGCTTCGCGACTTGCATGATCTGCCAAGCGTCTTCTTTAGCTTCGCCCGGCGGGTCGATCAGCTTGTCCCAGTGCTGAGTCCGCCGCTCCGTATTGCCGAACATGCCCTCGCGTTCGACCCATGCGGCGCTCGGCAGAATGATGTCGGCAGCAGCAGTCGTCGGAGTCGGATAAATGTCGCTCACGACGATGAAGCGACCATCGTTCGGCTTGCGTTCGAAGCGTGTGAGGTTCGGCATGCTCACCCACGGATTCGTGACTTGCACCCACATCGCTTTGATGTCGCCGCGAGTCAGCGCACGAAACATGTCGACCGCGTGATAGCCCGGCTTCGGATTGATCGTGCCTTCGGGCAAGCCCCAAATCTCTTCGGCCTTCTTTCGATGCTCGGGGTTCGTCACGACCATGTCGGCGGGCAGACGATTCGCGAGCGTCCCGACTTCGCGCGCGGTGCCACAAGCGGAAGGCTGCCCGGTCAGGCTGAAAGGATTATTACCCGGCTGACTGATCTTGCCCGTGACGAGATGCAGATTGGTGATGAGGTTATTCATCCAAGTGCCGCGCGTGTGCTGATTAACTCCCATGCACCACAAGCTGAGTGTCTTGCGTTTGCGGTCTCCATAGAGATCCGCCAGCAGCTTGAGTTGCGACTCGGGCACGCCGGTTAGCTCCGTAACCTTCGCCGGCGAGTACTCCTTGAGGAACTCTTTGAACTCGTCGAACGAACTGTCGATCGGCTTGTCGTCGAACTTGTATGCCTTCGCTTGCTCGCCAAAGCAGCCGTAGCCGATCTGTTCGAGGTCTTCGATGCCGCGCTTGAAGACGATGTTTTCGTTGATGAAGGCCATATCGACCCGACCTGATTCGCAGAGCAAATGCAGGATGCCATTTGCCAGTGCGAGATCGCTGCCGGGTTTGATTTGAATGTAGGCGTCGGCGTACTGAGACGTCGGAGTCCAACGCGTTGCGAGGTCAATAATTCTGACACTGCCGCGCTGCCGCTTATGTTCGAGCATGCGGCTGAAGAGCACCGGATGCATCTCGGCCATGTTGTTGCCCCACAACACGAAGTCGTCCGAGATCTCAAAGTCCTCGTAGCAACCCATTGGCTCGTCAGATTGAAACTGAGTGACAAAGCCCATCACCGCGCTGGCCATGCAGAGCCGCGCATTGGGATCGAGATTATTGCTCTTCATCCCGGCTTTGACCCACTTCAGCGCGGCGTACCCGTCGAAGATGGTCCATTGCCCCGAGCCATACATCGCGACCGACTCGGGACCGCCTTGCTCAAGTGCCTCTTTGAACTTCTTAGCGATTGTGTCGAGAGCTTCATCCCAACTGATCTTCTCGAAGCCATTGCCATCAGCCTTGCGCTTCATCGGAAACTTGAGCCGGTCAGCTCCGGTGAGGACGGCAGGCAAGTGATAGCCCTTCACACACAGCAACCCTTTATTAACGGCATGCTGCTGATCGCCGCGCACGGCTGCGACCTTGCCATCTTTAACGCCGACTTCGACTCCGCAGCCTGTCCCGCAGAACCTGCACGGCGCCTTAGACCATTTCAGTGTCACATCGTTCGGATCCCCGGCCACCTGAGCGATCTCAGGGCGCCCCGAGCAAGAAGCGAGCGTAGTCGCACTCGCCGCAACGGCGAGCTCATAAAGAAAGACACGTCGATCAACGCCGTGAGTGGGCGCAGCTTGATCGCTAAGCATGTAGAGACTCCCTCGGTCATCTAGAGACGGGGTGCCGACTTGTAATTGGTCGGTAAGTTGACACTGCTTACGAAGAGCCTGTTTGAGTCGTTCGCGTCCCGGCATCAGTTGAGAGTTGGATGCCAAGATGTTGCTTCCGAGTACATGCCGTTCAAAGGCGGACTCAGTAGTGACTCGAATAAGCGTGTTATGACTTCAGCCCTTCGTTGGCAGCGACGCCGGCGTGAAACTCGCTGTAGACCACGACTGGAATGCCGACATCGCCCAGCACGCTTTGAATGAGCGGCTTGACGTCGCTCCACGCAAGTCCGCCCGAACCGGTTGCCAGGCGAGGCATGGCGATGCTTTTGATCTTTTCGTGCTGAATGAATTTCTTCAGCGCGTGTAGGCAATGGTTGATGTTGGAAGTCGTAGCATGACCGGGCTTCTCGCCGTGGCCGTAAGCTCCCTTTTGAGTCAGCAAGCTGACGACACGCTTACAGCCTGGACCTTGCCAATCCCAAAGACCACCGGCATCGGGATGCTTGGTCTGACAGTAATGGCGAAAGTCCTTGTAGAGCGTCGGTGCCTTCTCGCGGAGAGCGTGTGACAGACCCGTTGCGAAATCGTCATTGGGAGCGACTCCATGAACAATGGCCTCTGCCTGAGTGAGAAGTATGTCTCCACTGACTTCAATGATCATCTCAGTTTCCAATTCTGATGAGCCCTCAAAACTTCGAGGGCCAGTGATCGATCAACGAGGCCGCCCATTGCGACCTAGCCCCCGCATTCCATCCGCTCGGGAGCACATTTGCGGTAGTTTTTCTTACGGAGCAGGAACGAACCGACCTCGCACAATGGACGTTGGTCTGAAGAATCAGACGTAACCCGAAGTGGCGATCGGAAGGCGCTGAGCCATCACGAACGCCACGTCGGTTCTGGGCCGCAATAGCTACTTCGAATCGCCTTTTGGCGCTTCGGGCTTCGCGGCTTCGTCCTTCTTCACGCCTGCCGGTCGTTCGATCTTCGACCATTGGTGCTCGGGCCGAGCGAGGATCTCGTCGATCAGCGCATTCACCGCAGCGGCTTCTTCGGTGCGGCCTTCTTCAGCCGCGTGCTTCGTGATCTCTCGCGCTTGCGGGATCAGGCCCATGTAGAACCGCTCGGAGACTTCATACATGCCGTGCCAGTGTGCGTAGTCCGGAGCCATCATCGACGCTCCGTGACGGGCTCGGCGGCCTTCGTGATGCCAGAGATAGAACCAAGTCCATTCGATCTCTTCATCGAAGTCCTTCTTCGTACGCAGTTGCTTGTCGACCAGCAGTTTCATGATCGCGGCACCGGGCTTCGCGAACTTCTCGTTGTAGAGCACCACGAAGTCGTCGTACTGCTTGTAGAACGAGTTGACGTAGTCCGGCGTATGACAGTGCAAGCAGACTTGCTTCATGTTGGTCCGCTTCTGCTCGGCCGAGAACGCGACGAGCGAGCGACGCTTGGCTGGATCCGTCTCGGTAACGAGTTTTCCATCCGCGTCCGTATCGAGCACCGCACTGACCGGCGGACGGTTCGTCCAACTGATGCGTTGCCCCGGATCGTGAGTCACCTTTCCGCCCTTCGAGTGTGCCGACATATGGCACGACGCGCACGTTGGGGCTTGCGTGTAATCCTGACCGAGCACCCAATGCTTCGCGTCGAGATTCATGTGATCCTTGAGATCTCGGAACGCGACGCCGTGCTTCGACTCTTCGTAGACCTCTTTCTGAGGATGATCCGGACCGAGGTGACACTTGCCACAGTTTTCCGGCTGACGAGCACGTCGCGGCGAGAAGTCATGGCGGCTATGGCAGGCTGAGCATGACCCGAGCGAACCGTCGAGATTGAGTCGACCGATGCCCGTATTCGGCCAAGTGCCGGGATGGAACTTTGGCTTGCCGTCTTCACCCTTCACGAGGTTGTCGAAGGCCGCAAGGTTCGTCGGCTTACCGGTCTCGTCGGGCTTAAGGTCATCAACAGTGATCGGCTTCCCGTCCTTGCCCATGAGCGCGACCTTGCTGCCATGACATTGCATGCAACCGACTTGAGCGCTGGCCATGCCGTTGACGTCTTGAATGTCCGGTTTGCCCGCTGTCGGCGAATGCGGATTGAACGGCACTCGTGAACCCTCGACGGTCTCCGCGAGGAAGTTGTCGAGCGATGCCAGAATGTTGCCGGCCTTCGCATGGTGCGAGTGCATGAACTCTTTGGTCTCGTTCTGATGGCAACGACCGCAGTCCTTCGGTGTAACAACAGTTGCAATCAGAGACCCATAGTGCGTGAAGGCATCGATCTCGCCTTCGTTGGCTTTGTGGCACTCGACGCAGCCGACGCCTTTGACGGCGTGCGTGCTGTTTTTCCAATGGTCGATGATGCCCGGCGACGACTTGCCATGGCATTCAACGCACTGCTTCGACGACGCCGGGATGGCGATATGAGCCGCCGCCAGTCCGCTCTCCTGCTTCTTGCGAGCGACCTCCATCGCCTGCACGAAGATCAGCGAGACCAAGAACAAGATGCCGAGCAAACCGATGATGTTGCGTTTGGTTCTGAGTTGCATGATTTCCAATGGAGATAAGAGGACGCAGGATTCGGGCACCTCGTTGTGACCCAACGGCCCTGGCGTCCCATGCATGGGATGCGATCGCGGCGAACCGCGATTGGAACTCGATGCGAATGTGGCAAGTGGCACGTCTTCGCATCGTCCGCAGCTCAAAAACGCAAACTCGATGCCACGACGAATTGGACTCTCGCCGCACACTTCGAAGACGCGAGGGTACTGGGATTTACAGGACTTCAGCAGATTCCAGCGGATAGCTATTCCGGTGAGGTGTGCGAAATGGGGCGCCTTGTTCGCACAACTGCATCCGGCTTGTCGATGAGGCTTTGCTAGATTTGCCCTCGGTTCATAGTCGTGAGAACGACTGACTTGTGGCCGCGGTTCGTGGTCCCAAACGTGCTTGGAGGGAAGCCGGGCCTAAGCAGGACATGTGGATGTTCCGACTCACGCTATTCGCAGTTGGAGAATGCTCATGACGACTAATCTCGATCCGAAGGTCCAAGCCGAAATCCAGAACTTCATGCGCGGGCTCGTTCGGCGAAATCCGGGAGAGACCGAGTTTCATCAGGCCGTGGAAGAAGTCGTCACGTCACTGATGCCTTATGTGCTGGAGACCCCCAAGTACCGTGATGTCGCGATTCTCGAACGGATGACCGAGCCGGATCGCATCGTCATCTTTCGAGTGTGTTGGGAGGACGACCAAGGCAACATTCGCACGAATCGCGCATGGCGAGTGCAGTTCAATAACTCGATCGGTCCTTACAAGGGTGGCATGCGATTCCATCCGTCAGTGACTCAAAGCGTGTTGAAGTTCTTGGGGTTCGAGCAGACCTTTAAGAACTCACTAACCGGACTGCCGATGGGCGGCGGCAAGGGCGGATCAAACTTCAATCCCAAGGGCAAGAGCGATCATGAGGTCATGCGATTCTGTCAGTCATTGATGATCGAGCTGTCGCGACACATCGGCGAAGACACGGACGTGCCCGCCGGCGATATCGGCGTGGGGGCGCGTGAGATCAGTTACATGTTTGGTCAATACAAGCGACTGCAGAACCGCTTTGCGAGCGTGCTGACCGGCAAGGCGTTGTCGTTCGGTGGCAGCTTGATTCGCACCGAGGCGACGGGTTACGGCGCGACCTATTTCATGCAGAACATGCTCAACACTCGGAAAGATGCCATCGCCGGGAAGACGGTTGCTGTTTCTGGTTCCGGCAACGTCGCGCTGTATTGCATCCAAAAGGTCGCGGAACTTGGGGGCGTGGTGGTGACGGCCTCTGATTCCGATGGCTTCATCTATGACCGCGACGGCATCCGTGGCGAGAAGTGGGAATTCTTACGTGACCTCAAGGAAGTTCGTCGCGGTCGCATCAGTGCTTATGCAGAGAAGTTTGGCTGCGAGTACTTTGCGGGGCAGAAGCCTTGGGGAGTTCCGGTTCAGCTCGCCTTTCCATGTGCGACTCAAAACGAA
Source organism: Planctomycetaceae bacterium (assembly GCA_900299185.1). GTDB lineage: Bacteria > Planctomycetota > Planctomycetia > Planctomycetales > Planctomycetaceae > AM-0621. The sequence continues at coordinate 1,276 of OMIV01000353.1, read as the reverse complement.
CTCAACGGAGACGATGCCGCGACATTGGTGAAGAACGGACTCCAGGCTTTGGCTGAAGGAGCCAACATGCCCTGCACGCCGGAAGCGATCGCCCACTTCATGGATTCGAAGGTGCTTTATGCGCCGGGCAAGGCGTCGAATGCCGGTGGTGTAAGCGTTTCGGGTTTGGAGCAAAGCCAGAACGCATTGCGCATCTCGTGGAGTCGTGAAGAAGTCGATCATCGTTTGCAGGGCATCATGCGAGACATACATGCGACCTGTTTGAAGTACGGCACCAAACCCGACGGCAGTGTGAACTATGTCGACGGTGCCAATATCGGCGGCTTCGTCAAAGTGGCTGACGCGATGCTCGCTTATGGCTGCGTCTAGTGAATTGTCGCGCCGGCAACTCTGAAGAGCAGGGGGGCTGACGTCTCAGACGCACGCGAACGAGCATCCGCTCTGAGATGTCATAGGCCGGCGCGGACTTATGGATGACCTTGCAGTCACTGAGATGGCTCGTCGATGACAAGTTTCATCGGTGGCTTCGTCCGTCGAGGTCCATTCGAGTGCCGGACACTTGTGGCGATGTCTTGAAACATCCTGTTCTCTTGCCGGTGAGCGGGACGAAACACGCGACGCTGCTAAACTCCGTCCGCAGTGCATAGGGCTTCATTTGGCAGCCGAAATCAGAGAGCACCACACGTAGGACCATTGAACGCAGATAGGAAACACTGTGAGCAGCAAAGCTTGGGGCGGGCGGTTTCAAGAGGCGACTGATGCACGCGTTGAACGATTCACAGAGTCCATTAGCTTCGACGCTCGATTGGCAGACTGCGACATCACGGGTTCGCAGGCACATGCCAAGATGCTCGCCAAAGTCGGGCTGATCGCCGCCGAGGAACGCGACCAGATCGTTGCTGAGTTGGAAGTGATTCGTGGCGAGATCGCTCGCGGCGAGATGCCTTTCCGCACCGAGCTGGAAGACATCCACATGCACGTCGAAAGCCGGCTCATCAAGAAGCTCGGTGACGTGGGACGAAAGCTACACACCGGTCGCAGTCGCAACGATCAAGTGACGACGGATCTCAAGCTGTATGTTCGCGGCGCGATCGAGCATGTCGATGCCTTGCTCGGGGAAGTTCAAGCTGCGTTCGTGGATCGAGCGGACCGCGACCGCGAGATTGTCTTGCCGGGTTACACCCACTTGCAGCGAGCGATGCCGGTGTTGGCTTCGCCTGTCTCTTATACACATCTCCGAGCCCACGAGACGTAGAGGAATCTCGTATGCCGTCTT
>OMIV01000352.1 GCA_900299185.1 Planctomycetaceae bacterium | reverse complement strand
TCGTCGGTGGTCATGCCAGCAATCGCGGCAGGGACGGTTCGCTGTTGCAGCGTCTCTAAGCGACCGTAAGTCGGTCGGGATCGGCGACGACGAGGTTGAAAGCTCAGGAATTTGAGCCACGAGAAGTCGAACATTTTTTTCATGGGGATAACTCGCTTTCGGGGCGGTGTTTTGGGGCGTGCTCGGTTCGAGATGAGCACTGCCGATAGATGTGTCTTTTGAAGGATGGTTGCTTAGTCGGGGCAAGTGATCGCGGAGGTCTGCAAGAAAGTCAGCAGAGAATGACTGGCTTCGTACCTGGTCGCGATCACCTGCCGGTTGGCCGATCGGTTCGACCTAGTTCATGCCGGGCGAGTTGCGTTTCCGTAACGAAGTTCGTCAATTCTCAGAGAATAATCACGAGGTCTTTTAGGCGAGTTGTCTACAGCCGACGAACACTGAAGTGAATGGCTGATTTGGTGACACCCCTAGGCCAGGGGCTGTTGAGTCGAGTCGTGACGGCTGTGTCGATCGGATCAAACCATGATCTGAAACCGTACTGACGAATTCGGTCTGGATCACGTCTGTTGCAACATCGCGCGACGTGTATCGCTTGTGTTTGGGATCGCTCCCTTGGGGAACATGGTCGTTCGTGGAAACCGGCTTGGGGAGAACTTGATGTCGTTTGCTCGCTCCAGTCTCAGAGTCGATTCTGCTTCAATGCCGTGGCTAAAGCTGACTGCTTCATCCTCGCTCCCAAGATCCTGAGATGTACTTCGCCAATCCGCTCGGACTGATTGCTCTGCTTTCGTTGCCGACGATTGTCGTCATTCACATGTATCACCGCCGTTTGCCGCCGGTGCTGGTGGCTGGGTTGCATCTCTGGGGCGGCGACATGAAGCAGCCGACATCGGGACGAAAGCGAGAACGACTGCCGCTGAGTAAGTCGCTGCTCTTCGAACTGCTCGCCGCTTTGTTGCTGAGTCTGGTGTTGAGTCAGCCTCGATTTGGTGAGCTAGATAGCGTGCAGCATGTCGTCGCGGTCTTGGACGGATCGGCTTCGATGTCGGCTGTGGGAACGGATGGAGTTTCATTTCGGAATCGCGCTGTCGCCGAATTGGAGCAACGCTTAGCCGTTGCTCGCCGTGGCAGCGTGGTAACGCTCATTGTGACCGGTCGGCGTCCCGAGTTGTTGGCTTGTCCCGCAGTCAGTTGGACGGAAGCTCGCGAGAGGCTGGTCAATTGGCAGCCGAGCAGTCCGAAGCACGACATCGCGACTGCTTTGGATATGGCGGCTCAGGTGGCTGAAAAGTCCGGTCAGGTTTTGCTGCTGACGGATCATCTGCCTGGTGAGAACGCTCGGATTGGCGATTCTGTGGATGTCGTGGCGGTGGGCCAGTCGTTAGGCAATGTTGCGATCATCGCGGCGCGCTGGAGCCAAGATCCGCAAACTCTCGATGGTAAAGTTTATGTGCGATTGTCGAATCGCGGGTCTCGCGCCGCGAGGACCAGGCTGATTGGTCGGCGCGAAGAGTCCGCCCTGTTCGATCAATCGGTCGAATTGCCGGCTAATGCAGAACGGGCGATTGAAGTCGGTGTAAAGGGCGGGGCAGGTCAAATAGTGGTGACGACCGAGACTCCCAATGACCCGCTGGCGATCGATAACTCGGTGACCTTGATCGAGCCAAAGTTACGTCCTGTGACCGTGATGAATCGGCTCGCGAAAGATGATGCGGCTCAGCGCGCATTGCAGCGCGTGCTGGCCCAAATGCCCGATGTGAAGTCGGGGACTGAAGCGACTGCTCAGCTTGTGATTGATACTGCTGACAGCTTGCCGTCATCACGCCGCGACTTGTGGTGGTTGGGCGTTGGCCCACTGGATCGTTCTGCTGAGGCTCGCAAGGCTGCCAAGGATTTGCTGGGCCCCTTCTTGATCGACAAGCGGCATGCACTTGCAGACGGAGTCTCGTTGGCCGGTGTTGTTTGGGCCGGAGTACAGCCACTGAAGTTAGATGCCACTCCCATCATCAGCGCGGGAGATCAGTTCTTACTGTCGAAGTTAAACGGCACGGCTACGACGGCCTTCCTGCTGAATATCGAGCTGGGAAAGTCGAACCTCACTGAAACGCCTGATTGGCCGATCTTGATCAGCAACCTTGTGGAACAACGGCGCGAACAACTGCCGGGACTTCGACGTTGGAATTATCGACTCAATGAGGACATTGCATTCCGGCTCTTCGAAGGTCGTGAAGATGCCGTGGCGGATGCGCGACCGCTCGCGCTGGTGCATGGGACGGAGTCGCGCACGCTGACTCGGACTCCGATTATTGAAATTCCCCCGCTTGATCAGACGGGGGTCTACGTCGTGAAAGACGGAGACGCTGAGTTCGGTCGCTTCGCGGTCAACTTCTTTGATCCTGAAGAGTCGACATTACTCACGCTCCGCTCGGGACGTCGCGAACCGGTCACAACGAAGAATGAGGGTGGCTATGAGATCGATAGTACTCTGACTTGGTTGCTGATGGCGGGCATTGTTTCGATCATCCTGCTGTCGTTCGCAAATTGGCGTGAGCTCGCAGCACGACGTTCGCTGGCGTGACCGAGCTTATGGGACTTGAGCTGTTGATGATTCTCTCTGGATATCGACGGCTGTTTGATTCAACCCCACTTCGACTTCGTTTCAACTTCTTTGGAGAACCACATTGAATCCTTACGCGCAGCATGGAGCCCAGGCATTACCCGATCCGACTGTGAAGATGTCTGAAGGCTGGCATTGCCTGCATCTCTATTACCGAGTCGATCAAAGTCGGCTGAGCCAAGTGCATGACCATCATCGCGCTGAAGGTCGTGAGCAGCTTGCTCAAATCCTCGACCCCAATCGCGAAGGTGCGCCGGCCCGGTTGCTGACGTCGGTGATCTCGGGTGGCAAAGCCGATCTGGGTTTGATGATCATGGACCCGGATCCGTTGAAGATCGACAGCGTGAAGCACGCGATTCGGTCCAGTCGATTTGGTGCGGCGCTCGTGCCAGCTTGGTCCTTTGTGTCGATTACCGAAGTCTCTGAGTATGTCCCAACGGTGGAGCAATTCGCCGAACGACTGAAGCGTGAGGGCGTTGATCCATCAGATCCAACCTACGGACCGAAGGTCAAGGCTTATGAAGGTCGCTTGCCTGCGATGAATAAGCAGCGGCTCTATCCCGACATTCCGCCGACCTATCCGGTGATGTGCTTCTATCCGATGAACAAGATCCGCGACCCTCACGCGAACTGGTTCCGTTTGCCGTTTAGCGAGCGGTCTCGATTGATGGCCGAGCATGCGACGAGCGGCATCAAGTTCGCTGGCAAGGTGAGTCAGCTCATCACGGCCTCGACGGGGTTCGATGATTGGGAGTGGGGCGTGACGTTGTGGAGTCGCGCTCCCGAGCACATCAAGGACATCGTTTACTCGATGCGCTTTGATGAGGCTTCGGCTCGTTATGCCGAGTTCGGTCCGTTCTACATTGGTTACACCATGAGCCCCGCAGATGCGATCTCTCATGTGAAGCTGTAACAGCTCTGTATCTACAAGCCTCTGAAATGGGGTTTTCAGGAATCGCATCATCAGCGTGCGGCGGACTAGGCCGTGTGGACATTAGAGAGGAGTATGGGATAGAGGTCGGTTTTCCACTCCTGCCACGGAAGGCTCAACATGTTGTCTCGCCACGCGATTTCGGATGTCGACTGGTTTCTTATCG
>OMIV01000351.1 GCA_900299185.1 Planctomycetaceae bacterium | reverse complement strand
GTTGGAGGACGGCAGCGTGGGCTGGGGAGAAGGCTTGCCGCGCAGCTACGTCACCGGTGAAACCATCGACGATGCCTTCAAGCTGTTGGCGTCTTCGCATCTGGCCGAGCAACTTGGCCGCACCTGTGGCGGGTTGCACATGGCGATTGAAGTGGCCGAAGCTCTGAAGCTCACCCGACCGCAGCATGACCCTCGCAATTGCTTCGGTAACTCCATTCGTTGTGCGATCGAGATCAGCTACCTCGACGCTATCTGCCGCTCATTGAAGGTGCCGCTATCGGAAGTGACTCGGCAATGCGGCGCCGCTGCTGGCGTTCGTCAGGATCAAACTCAAGTGCGTTACAGCGTCGTCATCACGTCGATGTCGCCACTGAAACAACGGCTGAAGTCTTGGCTGGCGATGCTCTACGGCTTTCAGCAGCTCAAGTTGAAAGTGGGCGTCGAAGGAGTCGACGACATCGAAGCGGTGCGTCGCGTGCGCAAGGCGGTTGGTCGGTCGATGGATCTACGACTCGATGCCAATGAAGCTTGGCGTTGCGAGAATCTCGAACGAGTCATCACGCCGCTGTTGGAGTTCGGTATCACAGCTGTTGAGCAACCCGTGCCACATGAAGAGGTCACCGGTCTGGCGGCGATTCGATCGCGAGTGCCCGTGCCCATTGTGCTCGACGAGTCCCTGTGCAGTTTGGAGGACGCTCACGCGGCGATCGAAAGCAACACGTGCGACCTCTTTAACATTCGACTGTCGAAGTGTGGCGGCTTCTTGAACTCGTTGAAGCTGGCCGCGACCGCTCATCGAGCTGGTCTCGGTTATCAGCTCGGCTGCCAAGTCGGAGAGACTGGCATTCTCTCGGCTGCCGGACGCCACTTCGCGACATCGGTGTCGAACATTCGTTATCTCGAAGGCAGCTACGACCGCTTCTTGGTGCGCGAACGTCTGACTCAAGAAGATCTCACGTGGGGACGAGGCGGCCTCGCTCCCGCTCTGACCGGTTCCGGCTTGGGAGTCACTGTCGATGAAGCTGCGGTAAAGCGAGTCACGATCTCGGAACGAACTTTCGTCGAGCGTTAGTCACCGGCGACGCATTGATCGAGTGTTTGTGCTCGGGGGAACGTTTCGCCAAGTCAGCGGAATTGGATCGCAACTTCGCGAACTCGCGCGGCTTGCAGGTTCTCTAGAGCTTCGAGATAGTCCGCCCGCTTCAACGAGGAACCACGTTCCTCGCCACGCTGCGCGCCCGTAGCTCAGTTGGATAGAGCAACGGATTTCTAATCCGTCGGTCGGAGGTTCGAATCCTCCCGGGCGTACTTTTCTCAATGGTTCGCAGTCGTCGTCATCTTTCCTCAACCCCTTATCCGACATGTGGTTGCCGCTCCGCTCTCGCGAGGTTCGACGAGCCGGGGTTTCATCAACCATCGTCAATGCCATCGGCTTTTTGTCACCCATTGGGCCCAATTTTGGGCCAATGGAGGGGCCAATGTAACTGTCCGCAACCGCTTTGAATCCCGTGTTGTCGGATGAAGTCGTCGAGATGGCGACCGTTGATTTGGGGGCCAGTGCGGGCAGTGTTTCAACGGCGGTCGTCAGATCGCGCAGCTTGCAGTGGCTGTAACGATCCATCGTGAGCGTGATCGTCGAGTGTCTCGCCAGCTGCTGGGCCAGCTTCGGATGAACACCGGAGGAAGCCAGGAGCGTGATGAACGAATGACGGAGAGCGTGGAAGTCCACGCTTTCGTCCGCCGCCGATTTGCAGGCGAGGAATTCGCTTTTCGTCCGACGAGTATGCTCCACCTCGTCCGCTTCTACTTCCTTGAGCCATGCGGCACGAGCATCGGCCAGATCCTGCCGGACCATCTTCGCGGCCTTTTCCGCCCAAGTCCCCGGCCATAACAGAGCTGTGCGGGAAACCTCGTTGGCATCGACGAGTTCATTTTTGCCTTCGATCCATGCTGTGAGACGTGTGACGAGGATCGGGTGCAACGGCAAGACGGCTCCTCGTCCAGCCTTCTCATTCTTCGCTTCGACTTCCACGGTCGGGGGACTGGCCGTGAAATCAAAGGCCGAACGACGGAGTGTCGCGAGTTCATTGGCGCGCAGCCCGGTCATCGTCGCAACCAAATACAGGGCGGCGCGATCAGGTCCGGTCAGCTCTCGAAACCGCTTCGTACTCAGTTGAGCGGCGTCGATCAGTCGAGTCAGTTCTTCAGGGTCGAGTGCGCGGCGCTTCACTCGGACATCCACCTTGGAATTCAAACGCGAGAGATGCACGAAGGGGTTTCTCTCCAGGCGTTCCGACTTGAGCAACCAGTTTCCAAAGGACTTCACGGCGACGAGGTAGTGATTGCTGGTCGCCACGCCGAAACGCTTCTTCTTGTCCTTGTTGTCCCGTTGCTTCTTGAGCCAGTTGGCGACCTTGTCGGCATTGAGATCACCGAGCACCTTGAATCCCGCCCCCGTCAAAGCGGCCGTCACTCGTGAGACCGTCAGGTCGACATGGGGCTCCGAGTTTCCCTTGGATTCGAGGTGCTGCCGAAAGTCAGTGAGGTGCTCCCTGAGCGGTCGCTTGCGGTGAGTCTCGAACGGATCGATCAGCCCGGCCTTACCGAGTTCCACGGCCCTGACCAGTTCTGCGAGCATCTGCTCGGAGGCGACCTTGTTCGAGGAGAGCGGAACTCGAACCTGAATGCCATCGGCATTCTTGTACTTGCCATACCAGTTGGCGGTCTTCTTTCGCACGCGTTCACCGGTCTCGGGATCGATCGACCAATATGC
>OMIV01000350.1 GCA_900299185.1 Planctomycetaceae bacterium | reverse complement strand
GGTTGGGGGTGAGGGGCTACAACCACCGAGCAGCCACCAATAGAGGATCTCGCAGACTTTGTTTGAGAATAAATTCACGGCGTGAGTCGGTCCTTGGCTGCCTCTCCCCCCCGGCCCGTCTCCACATAGGGTGCGAGTGACGAAGGAAAGTTTCATCGCGTCAACATGAACACCGCGTCTTCTCATTCCATCACAACGCATCAACCCAGCTCGGCAGCGATGCGAAGACATCAGCCACAACGTTGTCGATTCCGGCTTCAACGATGCGAGTATCGGCCCCATCGTTGTCGTAGGTGTCGGCACTCGCGTTGCCGTTGAGGCTGTCAGTTCCATCCGGCGAAATGCCACGTGCTCCACCGCTTAACGTGTCTTGCAACGAACCGCCCAACAGCGTGTCGTTACCTCGACCACCCAGCAGGACGACTCGAATTGTGGCCGCACTCGCATCCAATCGATTCGCGGCATCGCCACCGATGATCGCCGCTCGTTCGATGCCCAGAACGGTCTCATCACCCGTGGCGCTCGACTGGATTCTCAAGCCAGCTATCGACGACGACAGCGTGAAGTCCGCATCGGCCTTCTCCGTGATGTAGTCCGTACCAATCCCACCATCGATGGTGTCGATGCCCGCGCCGCCAGAGAGCACGTCGGCTCCATTGCCACCGCTAATGAGGTCGTTCATCGAACCACCGAGCAACGTGTCGTTGCCATCGTTCCCGGTAAGGAAAAGCACAGCCCCAGCTTGGCGACCATCGATCCGGTTATTTCCCGCACCACCATTGAGATTGAAGCGTTCGATGCTGCGAACGACTTCAGTGCCAAACAACGTCGACGAGATCTGCAGGCCGATGATCGTGAAGTCGGTATCGCCGTCTTCCGAGACTCGATCGGTCCCCAATCCGCCTTCGATGTCGTCGAGACCGAAGCTGCCACGCAGTTGATCGTTGCCAGAGCCGCCATCGAGTGAGTCGTTGCCGCCATCACCAAAGAGCGAATCGTTGTCGTTGCCGCCCAGCAAGCGATCGTTGCCCAGGCCACCGAACGAGCGATCGTTTCCCGCTCCGCCGTCGAGCACATCGTTGCCGTCACCGCCTTGCAGCGAGTCTTCGCCGTCGCTGCCGATCACCGAGTCGTCGTTGTCTTGTCCGAGCACTAAGTCATTACCGAAGCCCGCGTTGATGGTATCGTTTCCATTACCCCCGAAGACTTGATCGTTGCCTGCGCCGGAGCTGATCGAGTCCGCTCCCGCAGCACCGGTGATCGAATCGTTGCCGCTCCCGGTGGTGATGGTGTCGTTGCCCGACAAGCCGCTGACGGTCACGCCTACGGTCGAATTCGCCGTGATCACATCCGCACCGTTCGTGCCCGTAATGTTGTCCGCTCCACCGCCACCACGCAGCGTTACCGGGAAATATGCCGAATGGAACGTGCTGGCATCGATGCGATTGGCACTCGCACCACCGGTTAGTGATGCCACCGAAAAATTGCTGAGCGTGTCGACGGTGGTCACTCCTTGGATCGTCGTTATGAGTGACGTTGGTGTGAGCGTCATGTCGCCATCAAAAACTTCATCCAGCAAGCCACCACCTGCTACCGCATTGAGCACGTCGGCTCCTGCGCCGCCCGTCAGCACATCAAACCGCGAACCACCGGTCAGAGTGTCGTTGCCGGGACCACCGACGAGTTTATTGCCTCGGGAATTGCCAGCAGTCAGCAAGTCGTTCCCGTTGCCTCCATCCAACGAGACCTGAATTGCCAACGACGAAGTGTTAAGCACGTCATTGCCGTTGCCGCCCAGCAGAATGAGCAACCCCGTGTAATCAGATGCAACCAAGGCCACGTTGATCGAGTCGTTGCCGTTGCCGCCCGCGATGACCATCGGGTTAATGGCTTTGATGAAGCGAACTGTCGGAGCAGAAGTCATCGACACCACAGACACCGACGTGCGTGTGGCCAACGCGGAATCAACCGCCACTTGCAAGGTGAGGTCCGCCGCGACTCGCGCGACATCGACCTCGTAACGCTTCGAAGTCGCAGCAGCGTTATCGGTGACAGTTGCGAAGCCGTCGTAACTGACTTGCGAGTTATTGGTCTGCACGAAGCCCGACGTTGTCCCGCTGAGTTGATGCGTGATCGACGTCGCCCCGCCGCTCAGCACGAGTTCGTCAGTACCCAATTCACCCCGCGCTTCGAGCAGCAGTCCTCCCAATCCCCCTGTGAGATCAACCGTCACGACATCGTTGCCAGCCCCACCTTGCACCACGATCCGCGAACCCGTGACCGAGAGCCGCGGAATGCGGATCTCGTTGGCCGATGTAACAACGGCTCCAGGTATCGAAGTCGAAACGGTCGTGGCCGTGTCGCGAATGGAGATCTGATTCGGAGCGGCGAGGAAGTCGATCGTGAGTGTGTTAGTGATTCCACCTCGAACCGCGTCTTGCACCAACAGGTTCCCGCTGCCATCCAAGCTGATCAACGTCTGACTGGCGACGAACGAATTGGCTGTAGGAGTCGCCGCTGCCCACGCAGAGGGATCATGTCCCCACAAGCTCGCGCCTTTGCGTTGCAGCGACCGACCATTCGACACGGCGTTCAACCACGGCGCGACCGCCGAGTAATCCACAGCGTCCTCGAGCAAGCCGGGGATGAAATTCGGCTCGCCGACCGGCGGTGCATCCGGTCGCAGCAAGCGAATGGTCTCGCCATCGTTGCTCAGTTGCCCCGAATAGCCGCCGACGAGCGGCACTGCATTACTCAAGCCATAGGCCGTGCGAAATGCAGTCAGTCGATCAGCGTTTGCGACGTTGCTTGGATTGAACGGGATCACGACGAGCGAACTATTTGCTCCGAGCATCGTGCCGGCCGCGAAGTCGAAACTGATGCCGCCAGTCAGCTTCCAATTCGTGAGATCAACAGCGGAGTTCGTCGGGTTAGTGATCTCGATGAACTCGAAGTCGTCCGCGACTCCGGTTTGCGGAGTCGGCGGCGCGAACATGATCTCGCTGATGAAGAGCGGCCCGGTGCGCGGCCCACTGTTTGGAGCGCCGAGCGTCAGCGCTGCCTGCGGTACGAACTTGCTCGGCAGACTCGTCGCCGAGTTGCTGTCCGGCGCGGGCCAGCGTCCAAAGCTTTCACCGTTGATCGCGGCCCCGAAGTCAACGTGATCAATGAAGTTCGTGAGCTTGCCGTTCGCATCTCCGGCGACGAGCCAAATGTTGTCGCCGTGATGCGCATCAAGCCGGAAGTCGTGCGGGTCGGTCCCGCCGGAAGTGAAGAAGTCGTGCTCGTCAAAGACCTTGAAGCCCAATGGTGGAATAATTGTGCCATTGGGAACGCGGAACTTCGCGTAATCGCCATTGACGTCGCTCAGATACCAGTTGCTGATGTCGATGCTGCTGAGCGTCGGATTGAAGAGTTCGATCGAATCAACCTGCGGCAAATCGGTATGCGTCAGCGCTTCGTTGATGACGATGCTGCTGATCGGCCCGAGCCCCGCCACTCCGGGCGTACCACTGACTTCAGTGCTCGCTCGCCAATTGCTCCCCGCGTTGAAGTCGCCCGCTGTCGAGATCACTTCCAGTGTGGCTCCCAGTCCGTCGGCTCGATCTGGCCAACCCACTCCGTCGTCGAAGCTGAAGCTCTTGATGGTCCCGCCATCTCGATCGACGAGCGTCAGCAACTCACCGTTATCGCTGAGTGTGCCCGTGTAAGTTCCGGCCACTTGCGAACCGTTGCCGTAACGAGCTCGAAACGCAGCGAGGTCACTGACGACGACCACTCGTTGCCCCGGCGCCAACGTCGCAATAGGACTGTCGGTGAAGTCGAAGAGCACTCCATCGGTGAACTTCACTCCGGGCAGATCGAGCGTTTGATTGCTGATGTTTTGGAGTTCGATGAACTCGAACGAATCACTCTTCCAAGCGGCATTCAGCAGCAGTTCCGACGCCGTCGGGGGCAACGGGTTGTAGTTCACTTCGGTGATGGCGAGATTCGAAGCTGACGGTGCCGTGTTGATAAAGAACTGCGCGGCATTCAGCGCAGACCAGCTCGTGCCAGCAAGTACGCGAGCTTGCACCAACGAGGATTGATTGAGAGGCAATGACGATCCTGCAAACGCCTTGGCGATCAAATCGGCGTCGAAGCTGATGTCACTGCTGTTGGTTGCCGATTGGTGGATTTCGACGGCGAGCACGTTGGCTCCTGAGATGAGAAGAGCGGGATCGATGTTGAACTCGTAGTAGGTGGTTTCGTCAGCGGGGCCAGAGGCGAGCGTCTCAAAGCCGATGTCGCCATCGGGCATGTTGGATCGCGCGACTTCTTGACCGTTGAGATAGACGACCGCGCCATCGTCGCGTTTCATCGTCAGTGTGAGCTGTCGGATGCTCGTCGGGTCTGCGACGTTGAACGACTTGCGGAAGTAAGTCGTCTCGTACTTATCGAGCACGTTGTTACCAAAGCCGACGGTCGTGACTTCATCGCCGTCTCCATAGCCGAACTCGGCATTGCCGCTCGACCACGAGCTGTCGTCAAAGGCCGCGTTTCGCCAAGCCGTGGCTTGGTCGCTGCCGTTGTCGAGGTACTTCCAATTGGCTCCTCGCGCGATCAGCGTCGTGTTGGAAACGGTGCTATCGAAGAGATGAGCTGTGGGCGAGATCGCTCCGCCGGGCAGACGCGGATCGCTGCCATCGGTGGTGTAATAGATCTGTCCGGCAGGCGCCGCGATTCTCAGATCAAAGCCCGGCACCACTTGTCCGCCGAGCTGATTGAACTCGGGACAAACCGTCGCGGGATACAACGGAGCCGAGCCTTCTCCTCCATAGAGCTGCGTGACCTTCAGTTGTTGCAGCAAGTTGGCCGTGCGCTGCGGGAAGAAGTAGTTGTTGATGTTGTCGATCTGGTTCAACCAGTCCTGTTTGGTCAAAGGCGAGTCGGGCCGCTTGGAATCTCCCCACCGAGCGGACTCGGCAATGACCGGCAGCGCGAGCTGGTCGGCTCGCTGTTGCATACGAGCCGCCGCGATCTGTGGCGTGAATGCTCCATTGTGGAAGAAGAGTTCCTGAATGCGGTCCGCAAACTTCATGCGGTACTCGTCGACGAACATCAGTTGCTGATGAATCCACTGCGGGTTGCTGCGTTCGTAGGCGCTGCCTGAATTGAACGGTCCGGTGCGATCTTCATTGGCATTGAGCAGCGTGTGCTCGGAGTCATGCGCAAAGAATCGGAAGCCGTCGCGCGCGGTGCGATTGCGGATGCCATACCAGTTGTTGGGAGCTTCGTTGCCCAAGAACGCTGAGATCGGGGCATCGAGATTGCCGCCATAAAAGATGACCAGCATGTAGTCGACGAGGTTGTCGACATCGAGCAGCACTTCTTTGTTTGAGTCTTCCGTACCATCGGCATTGCGGCCTTGCAGCTCTTGATAGAGGGAATATCTCGCCGACTGAGTAGGCGTCGCGGCGATAGCGTTTGCCTTTTCCCACAGTCGTTGCCAGGCATCGAGATTGCCGTCGGTCGCATTGATGACATACGGCCCGGCTTCCACTTTCACGACGTCGTAGTCTTCCGGCTTGCCGCCAAAGTACGACGACGCGTAATCGGCTTCCGAACGTTCTTGAGTCTGATACAGCCCCCAATATTGGCCATCGAGATAGAGGTGGTAGTAGCGGCCGCGCGTGTAAGGATCGCCGAGATCTCGCTGGGTATCTCGCGAGAAGATGTCGCGAGTAAACGTGTAGTTGGGATCGCCACCGAAAGACCACGAGTAGTTCTGCGCGGTCCGCAAGTCGACGGCATCAAACGAGTCCGCGCCTTCCTTTCCAAACAACGGATAGTTGAGTTTGCTGTCGCCGTATTGGTCTCGGAAGAACAGACGCAGCGCGTGCTTGGGATTGTCGCCACTGCGGCTGAAGCCGCCGCGAATTCTCAGACCAGCATTGATTTGGAAGCCGCTGCTGCCATCGGGATTGATGAGTTCCACCGAGGCCGGTCGTTCCCAAGCCAAGCCACTTTGGAAGGGATTCACATAGATGCCGTTGGAAGAGCTAAACAGATTGGGTAAGTCCGTGACGATCGAGATCGACGGCAATGCCTTGAGCGCATCAATCAACTGCGGCCCGTAAGTCGGGTCGTTCACGATGGCCGGGTCCATGCCGTAATCCAGGTCTTGGCCATTAAGGCCAGGCTCCGGGAAGCCGGGCGGCGTCTCTTCGTTGGGCGACTGATTCACAACATCGTTCAAGAAGAGATACGTCTGAGTGTCGACATCGGACGCGTCGTAGCCGGGCTTGAACGCTCGCGCTCGCAGCGTCGTTGTCTGCGGGATAATCAGCGGCGTGGAATAAACGATGCCGTTGGTTTCCGTCGGAGTGCTGCCATCGGTCGTGTAGCGAATGGTCGCACCGCTGGTGGCCGACGTGATGGCTACGTTGATGGGATCGGTGAAGAAGCCTCGATCGACACTGAACTTCGTGTCCTTCACTTGTCCCAGATAGCCGTCTTGATTGATCGCTCCAGGAGAGGGATGGGCGAAGTACTGCGGCGGGCTGATGTGCAAGCCGCTGCCAATCAACTCGGGGGCGATCAGGAACGTCGAGTTCCCCGAGGACACATTCAGCCCATGAATCGCGAGCACATTCGAGCCGTTGACGAGCAAGTTGCGGCTCGCAGTGAGGTCGATGTTCTCTGCAACTCGGCTGATGACTCCATTGCGAACGGCTGTCGCAGCGGAAGTCACCGAGAGCGACGACGGAGCATTTCGTCGCACGACTTCGGTGCCATTGAGGTACGCGACGAAGCCATCGTTGTAGCGCATGCTGAGTCGCAACGATTCGAGCACCGCGCTGTCATCCACGTTAAACGGAATGCGCAACCAACTCGTCGGATTGATGCCCTTCATCTGCGACAATACGTCGGTCTTTTGCCCCGCCGTGTCCGCAGTATTCACGCTCCAACCCAGCACGCCATTGCCCAACAACTGCCAAAGATTGGTGTCGATGCCGTTGTCTTGTTGAGTGCCAGAACGAATCGCGATTTCGAACGAGTCCCCTCCGCCGCGTTCATAGAACAGCGAAGTCAGCGACGTCGTGATGCCGCCTGCCGGAACGTTGATATGCCCGACGGTCCAATCGTGACCGCGCGGGTATTCGAAGCGAAGTTGGTTGTTGCCTACGGCGTCAGTGACGTTGTACTCGTCGACGAAGTTCAAATTGCCGAGCGTCAGTTGTCCGCCGTCATCGCTGCCAAACCCGATCATCCAATCGCCCGCCGGAATCGTCACCGTGGCCGAAGCTTGCAGAACGATGTCTTCCAAGCGGTCATCGGTGATGCCGTTAGGATAAGGATGATTGACGCCGAAGTTGCCATAACCACCCGCGTAGTCGACGGTGTCCGTCGTTGTCTTGATGTCGGTCACGATGTTGTAAGCACCGGACGAGTAGTTTCCGGCGAGCACGTTTTCGGCTTCCGCCGTCGATTCAATAAACCCGTCTCCGCCGCCATCGACATCAATGAACCGCACGCTACGAGGCAAAGTGGTTCTGGAATTGAAATTCAATGACCGCTTTCCTGGCTGGATGATGGATCTGGTGAGGCACTTCGACTTGGAACGCAGCTCCGTCGCGAAGTACGTGCTGTGTGCGCGAGCCTGCGGTCTGCGCTGAGCACATTTTGGAGTGCTCCGGCTCGACGGAGCCCTCCGACTCAGCGGAACATCGCGTTCTTCCAAAGGAATGATCGCGCCACCAAAGACGGGCTTGTCGCGGCATGCTTTCGACAAGCAAGTTTGAAACGAATCCCACTCCCCAGACACGAAGAACTGCGATCGAGGACGCAGTGAGTCAGAGAGCCAAGCGTCAGGAGTCGGAGGGCTCCGTCAAGCCGGAGCACTCCAAGGAATCTATTTCATGCCCCCCATTCTTGACCAACTGTTGAATGCCGATATCGGCCAGCCGGCCAGCGCGAGCCTCATTGGCTTCGAACTGTTGCTCGCGGGACTGATTGGCCAGGTCATTGCGTGGGTCTATCAACTGACGCATCGCTCGCTGAGTTACTCGCAGCCCTTCGTCAGTTCGTTGTTGGTTCTGCCGGTGATCGTGGCCCTGATGATGGTGCTGATGGCTGGCAATGTGATGATCGCGTTTGGTCTGCTCGCCGTGTTTGCGATGGTCCGCTTCCGCAACGTGTTGAAGGACACTCGCGACACAACGTTCTTGCTGTGGTCGATCGTCGAAGGTCTGTCTGTGGGCACGCAGCGATTCTCGACAGCGTTCATGGGTTTGGTCGGTCTCTCAATCGTTTTTCTGTATTTGCGAGTCACGAACTTCGGCAGCCGACACGCTCATGATGCAGTCTTGCATGTGGTCATGAGCAGCACTCAGGACGTCCGGTCGCGATTGGCCGCGATGCTGGATCGACATTGCTTGAAAGCCATGTTGGCCGCTGAACGAGTCCTGCCCGGCCCCAACAACGACTGCGAGATTTCATATCGAGTCTTGCTGAGAGATCCCGCGCGGCATGACGAACTGCGGCGCGAGCTGAATGGGCAAACCGGGTTTTCGCGAGTGTCATTGGCCTTACATCAAGACGATTGGGAGGCCTAACGAATGAGTGAAGGAGCGTCGCCACAGCCGCCGCATCTGCCGGATCAAAGCCCGGTCGGATCGGCTTCTGCGCCGAGCGTTCCTGTTGGTCGCATCCCGATTCCGTGGAGCGTCAGATGGCGCCGCTTCTGTCAGCGATTCTTGCCGGCGTTGGTCTTCGCGAATGGCTTACTGCTCGCCGGTTGGCTCTGGCGTGATCAAGCCCACGCCGTGCAAATCGTCGGCGAAGTCGAGGCAACTCGGCATGTCGTTTCTTCCGCAACCAACGGGCGGCTCATCGAGATCGCGCCGGGACATCGTTGGACTCTGTACGAGGAAGTCGCAGCCGGAGAACTCATAGCCCGCTTAGACGATCGCTCGTTGCTCTTGCAGATCGAAACTCTGCGAGCCGACTTAGCTCGATTGCAAGCCGAAGGAGCAGCGGAAGAAGCGAAGCTCGCGTTTCAGCAAACCGACCTCGCGCAAGAGCACGAACGCGAAGTCACGCGACTGTTGTGGCAACATCAGCGACGAAAGTTGCTGGTACTGGATCGCAAGGTGGCGTTGGAGTTTGACCGGGTCGCAGAGCAACGGCTGCAAGCCATCGCCGAGCGTGTGGAAAAGTTGTTACCGGGCCGCAACACCAGCCAGTTAGAAGTCATCATCGCGCAGAAAGATCGCGAGCAGATCACAGAACGCATCGCCGCCAATCGGGCCGCTCTGGTGGAAGAAGAACGACAAGTCGCCGATGCATGGCAACGCTTGAACGAGAACCCGGCGTTGAAGTTGCCGAGCGTTGAATTGCTGCTGGCTCCTCATCAAGCGGCGCTGCGAGTGCAAGAGGCTTGCATCGCCGAACTGCAAGCCGGGATCACTCAGTTGGAACTGCGAGCCCCGTATGCCGGCACAATCGTGAGCATCACTGCTGAACCCGGCCAAGCCATTCGCGCCGGCGATCCGGTCGTCACCATCGCAGCCAACAAGGGGCGATATGTGGTCGCATTCGTGAGGCCGCACGAACGGCTGCATCCACAAGTACGCGATCTGGTCGAACTGCGACCGCAAGGCCTGACGGCTTCGCGCTGGAACTCCGAAGTCGAAGACGTCGGCCCGCAGATCGAACCGATCCCCGCGCATCTGCTTCGCGATCCGCGCGTCGTGGAATGGGGCCTGCCGATCCGCATTGCGATGCGCGATCAAATCTCGGCGCGTCCGGGAGAACTGCTCAATGTCTCATTGAAGCGATCGTCGCAACGGTAGTGAGATCGGCTGGGCATCTTCAGAGATGGCGCCTTGATGGTACGCCGCATTTCCGTGTCCTTGGTTCCGCTCGCTCCTTTGGGGAGAGGGTTTAGGGGTGAGGGGCGGCTGCAATCGGGGCCTCTCCTTTGTTGCC
>OMIV01000349.1 GCA_900299185.1 Planctomycetaceae bacterium | reverse complement strand
GCAAGACGAGCGGCCGCTGGATCGAACTGATGGTCAATCGGTGGAGACTGAGTGTTTGCCAGTTGCGAATGGTCACATCCAACAAAAAACACCGAGACGATCACAGTCAAACAGAGCCAGACGATGCTCGTGCAAGTCACTCCAAGTGCCTTCAAGAAAAACGGCCTTTCGAATGAAAGGCCGCAAGTTGGAGTAAATGATTGGATACATGCCAATGTTGAGGGCATGCGTTGAAGTCTAAAGTTTCAGGTCGAAATCCAGGGTGTTTTCACCCTTCTTTACGTTGGTCGTCAAAGGTGATGATTCCGCATTGCGGTATTGCTTCGGGATCTCTTTAACTTCGGGCGCTTGAGGCAACTTGTTTTCCATGCCGAGTTTCATAATCTCTTCTTGTGAGAGAGTCGAAGCTGGCGGCGGAGGTGGAGTAACGGCAACTCGATACTCACCCACAATGATTGCCGAGCCTTCGCGCATCGTGAGTCGATAAGTGCCAGTGGAATCAACGACTCCGGTACCATTCATACCTTTTGCGGAGTTCACAAAAAGCACGACGGAATCTTTCGGGATCGGCTGCCCCTGAAAGGTGATCTTTCCGGTAACAGTTCCGGTTTCGCCCTTTGGCAAGTTTGAACCGCCGCCACAGCCGAGTGCGATGACGGACAGAACGCTTGAGACCAAAAACTGTCTTCGATTAGCAAACATCAGATTCACTCAATTTCTCCGTCTTATCGAGGGATTAAGTCTGCAAGCAAAAAAGAAAACTCCACGGGATGCGCCAGTGGAGTTTTCACGTAGTCCATGAGCTGTTCGGCTTATTCATCCGAGAGAGAAGCCGGAAGTCCTTCGTCCCGAGTTGCGATTTTCTTGAGCGTCGAGAGGTTGACATTCTCGCTCATGAAGACGACCGCACCATCTCCCATGAGTCCGTGTGCGCCGCCGATGTGAGCCGAAACGATGCCATTGTTTGCACCTTCGTTGAGGCAGACACCGGCGAGCAACGAGCCACCAATGTCTTTTACGGCGTTTGGCTGATACCGCACCGTCGTCAGGTTGAAGTGACGTTGAGTAGTAGTTTCAGAGAGCCCCGCCGTTCCCATGATGAAACCGTGGTTGTTATTGATCTGAACATTGCCCCCAGTCGCGTTCTTGGCGTAATCGCTTTGCTCGCCAATCACCATCGTCGTACTGAGTCCGTCGGTGACGTCCCTGGTTCTTACGGCCTTGATCGCAACAAGTACGCCAGCACGAGCGTGAATGCCTTGACCGTTACATGTGCAGCAGTTGTCACTGTTAAATGCGGGCGTTGTGTTGAAGAACCCATTGGGCGTTCCTGCCGCATCATCAACCGCTCCTGCGAGGCCAACGTACTGTGACGTCTGCTGAATGAAGCCACTGCCTGTGTCCTTATTGGGAGGCAGTGGGCTTGATGGACATTGCAGGACCGGGAAGATCAGGCGATTGATGGTTTGACCGTTAACGTTTCCGGCTGTGTTGGCGCCGGCACCGGTATAGCCAGGACTGGCGTCTGAGAAGGCCACACCACCGTTCAATGATGGATCTTGGCCACCATTGAATTGGAATTTCTCAAAGACGTTTTGCATATCGAGATAGGGCATCAAACCTACGTAAAACGAGACCCCCCAGCCTCCCGCAGGAGTTGAGTTGTTACCAATTGGATACGTTTTGTAGGTCTCTTCATAGGCGGCCAATGCGACGCCCATCTGCTTCAAATTATTCTTACATTGAGATCTTCGAGCGGCTTCGCGGGCTTGTTGGACTGCTGGTAGCAGCAGGGCCACAAGTACGGCGATGATCGCGATCACCACCAGCAGTTCGATCAAAGTGAATCCACGGCGACGTAACAGCATAGTGCCCTCCAGGTTGTAGACCGGTCGAAAGAATTTGATTCGAAGTGTTACGGATGCCCATACGCTGAGATGTGAGTGGATCTCTCGTTCTGAACCATCCAGCGAATTTCATCTAACGTGTTACCCTACGAAGGACGGCTACACGTCACAAGAGATTGACGCTGTGGTCCGCGTTTGCGGCCTTGGCAAGTAATGGATGGTAGATATCAAAACGGCGAGCGACAAACGCCGCCGTAAGGGGCTGCTATTGCTCGCTTCGCTTGAACAAAGAATCAACGAGTAGCTCCAACTTATCGGCTTTTCTGCACGTCGACGTTTAGCTCTCAACGCAATCGCGGGGGACATCGATTAACTGCTTGGCGTGTGACAGGGCTGCCTCGTGTGATGCAAGTTCTCCGTTGAGTTGGGCATCGCGGAGTGTGTCGAGTAGCCGCTTGAATTGTGGCCCGGGCGCAAGTCCCAGTCGCTTGAGATCATCACCCGTAATGAGTGGCGGTGGATTGAGTTCAGCAAGGGGAGTGACTCGTAAAAACTCTTCGCAAAAGAGTGAGTCGTTGGGATCGTGACCTTCAGCAAGATCTTGGACTCGCAGCAGCGAGAGCAGTTCCTCTCCCCCTGGTTCGGAAAGAGTTCGTTTCAATCGAGCGAGACTTTGGGTGGCTGCTGATCTGAGTGACCGTCGATGTTTCAGCAGCCACAGCGTGGCATCGAGTTCCTGATTTGAAAGACGTAATCGTTGTCCTGCTGCAGTTACTGCGGCGAGTGAATCGCGGCATTCCGTGTCACATTCATGGAGCCGGTCGTACAAGACCGCAAACGCCAGTGAGAAGCTGGGGGTTTGCAATAGTCGCAACTTGTGGAGAGTTGATTGCCATAGCTCGGGACGGCTTTGAATTGGCTTCAGTTCGGGAAAGACCTGCGGCAGCAACTCCAGTTCAACACACAATTGCATAGCGCGATGGCGATGCGGATCAACAAGCATGCGGCGGACTTCTTGGCCAATCCGTTCGGCGCTGACTGTCGTAAGCTGCGAGGCCATCTCTTTGACTGACTCTGCTGTTTTCAGATCGAGCTGAAAATCGAAGGTCGCTGTGAAACGCACGGCTCGCAGCATGCGAAGTTTGTCCTCGGTCATACGCGCGTGAGGATCACCAATTGCCCGGACGATGCCGCTGCCAAGGTCGCGTTCGCCGCCAACGTAATCGAGAACTCGCCGTTCCAGTGGATCATAGAACATACCGTTGATCGTGAAGTCGCGACGTTGAGCATCCATCTCCGGAGTACTGAAAATGACAGAGTCCGGGCGACGTCCATCGGAGTACTGACCGTCGGTCCGAAACGTAGCGACTTCGATCTGGCCCGCGTCTCGATCTGGAGCAAGAACCACAATCACACCAAAGCTCTCGCCAACACTCAGCGTTCGCCGATTACCGAAGACCGCTCTGACTTGTTCAGGACGAGCGTCTGTCGCAACGTCGTAATCTTTGGGGGGCTTGCCCAAGAGAAGATCTCGAACGCAACCACCCGCCCAAAGTGCCGTGAAGCCGGCGTTTCGCAATTGGCGAACGACGGCTTCTGCGAAGGCTCGTTGCTGATCGGGATGAGTCACCATGTTGCCCGTTTTGGACTCGATCGAAGGTGTTGGAGTTTTGACACATCACTCAGGCGAGGGCTGCAATTCTCCCATGCCGCTTAGTGATTGAACGAAGTGTGGCCGAGCCGGTCGAGGATTATGGGCGGCTGTCTCGCCAATCTTGATCGGCTCGGCTTCGGGCATTGTTCGCTCCAACAGCGGGACGTCGGGAGGGCAGACGATATCGAGTGACTGATTGTGTTCGGTCGCTCCCTTGCCGGGTGGAACTCGACGAAGCAGGCACAGTGCGACGATTCGAAGTACCGACGACGCCGCAAAGATCGAGAGGTATGTCGGGGGAACCTCGCCGAATTGATATAGGGTGATCGCACCGATGATCGTGCCGGTGGCCATCGCGGCAGAGTTACCAAAGTTGTAAATCGCCAGCACGCTGACGCGGGCATGCCGCGGAATGGAATCAATGAAGAGCAGGGCCATGGCAAGTTCATGAGCAGCCCAGACGAATCCGCCGACGATCTGCAACACCAACAAGAACACGAAGTCATTCGAGACCAGCCACATGGCTGGCAGTGGAGTAATGCCTACAGCTCCGATCCAGAGCAAGCGGTGAGCTCCGGCTTTGTGCGCGAAAATCCCGAGGCTTCGTAGTACGAGGATGCGTGCGAGGTATGACGAAGCGATGAGCAACACGAACTCGAAGTAATCGAGCTTCAGATGCTTCAGCATGTAGGCCGCGAAGTATGGTCCCGAGAGATAGACCGCTCCTTGCATCATGAAGACGTATGACAACAGGCGTTTGTTGGCCGATGTGAGCAGTCGCGGTCGTTTGGTCGTGTTGGATGGCTTGTGGTCACGAAAGTGCGGCAACATCCGCGCGTCCGATTGAGTCGCCAAACACGATGCCGAAACGAACCTCGCCGCTGCCGCGATGACGAACATCGCGCCGAACACGGTCAGTTCATATCCATCGCCGCGCACGCCGTTCGGTGCTGCGCTCATCAGCGAGAAGTGGAGATCTCCGATATCGATGGCGATGCCTTTGCCTCGTCCCCACTGCAAAGCCAATCCACCGCCGATCACGCCGGCAAGCATTCCAAACTGCGCGAGTCTTGTTCTGAACGCGAAGAAGGGGGCTCGAATTTTCGTCGGGATGAGAGCCTCGACCCACGTGTTCCATGCGGGAACAGTGGCTTGTCCGGCGGCCCAATAAATCGATGCCGCCAAGAAGAGCAGCAACGTCGACATGCCTTGCTGGAACGAGCAATACGCCATCGGCACAAGGCTAAGTGCTTGGACCGTTGCGCATGTCGCGACCCATCGGCGATAAGAGCCGAAAGCAGCGATGGCCTGCGGCGAAATCATTTGCAGCGTCGCGCCGGCCAGCATCGGCAAGGTCGCCACGAGTCCGCTGATGAGTTCGCCTTTATTCAAAGCGAGCGCGAAGGCCGGGAAATAGGTCTCACCAATACCAACCATAACGTTGAATGACGTGGCGTCGGCGAGCATCAACTTCATGTTGGTTCGCAGACGGCTGGAATCTGGGCGATGAGCGAGCTGTGGTTCAGGGGGGGGTGAGTCAGACATGGATTTGGTCGCGACGCCTGAGCAACAGACATCGGAGAGAGGGATGGAGTGAGACCGCAGTCTAGGGCGAGGCGTCAGAAACGAGAACATGGCTTTCTCGGAGATCTTGGACACTGTGACGGTCTTTTTCGGGCAGCAAGGCTAGCAGTGAGTTCTTCTCAGCCGACGGCAGGTCCGACGTGGCCTCGGCGTTGAAACTGCCGCCGCTTACTGAGGGCGTATCGCAGACCGAATTACTCCGGGGCGGTTCGCGTGAGTTGCTTCAGCGAGTGGCGATTGTTCTGATCCGATCGCAATGTGTGGCTCGCCTTTCGGACTTCCTCTTTTAATGGAACGACCTCATGCAGAGATTCGTGCTTCCGTTCGTGCTTGGACTTCTGACGCTCATCAGTGCCGGTCGCTCGTTTGCCGCTGATAACACTCCGCCGGACGGATTTCAGGCGTTGTTCAACGGCAAGGACCTAACCGGATGGAAGGGACTGGTGGCTGATCCCAAGAAACGAGCCGCCATGACTCCTGAGCAACTCGCTACCGAGCAAGCCAAAGCGGATGACCTCATGCGGGCTCATTGGAAGGCTGAAGCGGGAGTGTTGGTCTTCGATGGCAAGGGGCAGAATCTGTGCTCAGCCAAAGACTTCGGCGACTTCGAACTCTACGTTGATTGGAAGATCCAACAGGGCGGAGACAGCGGCTTGTATCTGCGTGGCACTCCTCAGATTCAGATCTGGGATACCGAGTGGGAACCGTACTTCAAGTTGGGTGCCGAGAAGGGCTCGGGAGCGATGTGGAACAATCAGAAGAATCCTCGCTTCCCAGATGCGAAGGCGGACAAGAAGGCCGGAGAGTGGAACACGTTCTTCATTCGAATGGTTGGCGAGAATGTCACCGTCAAACTCAATGGCCAAACGGTCGTGAATGAAGTCACGCTCGAAAACTATTGGGAACGCGACAAGCCGATTTACCCCAAGGGATCGATCGAACTGCAGAACCATGGCAATCCGCTCTACTTCAAGAACATCTACGTTCGCGAGCTAACCAAGTAACTCGACCTTGGCTGAGCGACCTCGTCGAAATGCAAATTCGATGAGACGTATCGACGATCAACGCCCGACATGCGACTAGTATGTCGGGGCGTTGTGCCACCAATTTCTCTTGCGACTCGAAGTGCCTCCAGAGGAAGACCTTTCATGAAGATCACGGAAATCGTTTGTCAGATCCTGCGCATCAAGAATGTCGAAGCAAAGACGGCGAGCAGCCAAGACTCGGTGCTGGTTCGAGTTCGCACGGATACCGGATTGGAAGGCATTGGCGAAGCTGACTCATCTCCAGAGATGGTGAAGGCCGTCATCGATGCACCGTTCAGCCACAACATTGCGACAGGCTTGCGGCATTTGTTGATTGGCGAGAACCCGCTCGATACCGAGCGGCTGTGGTGGAAGATGTATCGCAAGACGATGTATTGCGGTCGTCGTTCCGTTCCGATCACGGCGATGGCAGCGATCGACATGGCGTTGTGGGATCTGAAGGGCAAGCACTTCGGCGAGCCGATTCATCGACTGCTCGGCGGCAAGCATCACGATCGCATCTTGGCTTACGCGTCGATCTTGTTTGGTAAGGACGGCAAGGAAACCACTGCGATTGCTCAACGTTGGCGTGCTGCTGGTTATCGAGCCATCAAGTTCGGCTGGGAGCCCATGGGCCAGAACGAGGCGTTGGATATCGACCTTGTTCGAGGTGCTCGCGAAGGGCTCGGAGCAGACGGAACGGTGCTGATCGACGCCGGCTGTGTGTGGGACGCTCGCACGGCGCTGCAACGAGCTCACTCCTTCGCCGACTTCAAGATCGGCTGGCTGGAAGAGCCGCTACATCCTGACGATTACGATGGCTATCGTTGGTTACGAGATCGATCGCCGGTGCCAATCGCATCTGGCGAGGAAGAGTGTGGACGGCAATCGTTCCGACCGTTGATTGATGGTCGTTGCCTCGACGTCTATCAGGTTGATCTCTCTCGCAATGGCTTTACGGACGCGACCTATATCCGGCAGCGAGTCGAAGAAATCGGTGCGCGGCTTTGTAATCACTGCTACACCAGCCCCGTGACAGTCGCGGCTTGCCTGCATTGGCTGAGCACGTGCCGCGACGCCTTCATCTTCGAAGATTGCGTCGAGGACTCGCCTCTACGTCACGAACTAACGACCGAGAAGGTGCAAGCCGTCGATGGCTGGATCACCGTGCCCGACGGCCCCGGTTTAGGAGTGACCTTGAATGAAGACTTCGTGAAGTCGACGCTGATTTCTGAGTCGCGGTAATGTTGCACTTTCAGGGAAGGCGGACGTGAGTTGGTTGAATGGTTCCGTCCGCCTCTGCATCAAATTGTTTGATGTGAATCGTGCTTTGCTCCAAGGGACTTCGCATGGGACGAGAACGCAACTTGCCAATCGCGGATGGCAGTCTTGAGGACCAGATTCATGTGGTTCGCGGACTGCGAGTGATGTTGGATGTAGACCTTGCGCGACTTTATGAGGTCACAGTGAGCGCCCTGAATCAGGCAGTTAAACGGAACCCTTTGAGGTTTCCTGAAGACTTCTCATTTCAGTTGACCGTTCAAGAAGCATCCAACTTGAAATCACAAATTGTGATTTCAAGTTGGGGTGGTCGGCGGTCTTCGCCCAGAGCCTTTACCGAGCAGGGCGTGGCTATGTTGAGCAGTGTGCTGAAGTCGGATCGAGCGGCCTTAGCCAACATTGCCATCATGCGAGCCTTTGTGAAGTTGAGACGCCTTCTCGCAACGCCCGGCGAGCTGGCACAACAGATTGCCAAGCTCGCCGAGACGGTGGACCTGCATGATTCCCAGATTAAGACGATTGCCGATGTGCTCAGGCAGATGATGGCGGAACCACCAAAGGTTCGAGAAATGGGGTTTCACACCATGATCGATCGTCAGCCCCAAAAGAAACCATCGTCGTAGGTTCGAACTGATTTCACGGACAGAGTCGGACGAACTCTGAGTTACTCAGTCAGTCGTACCAGTGCTCCTTGCAAATTGGGGCGGCTCTTGATGAGAAACTTCCGTTCGAAACTGCAGACTTATTGCGAGGTCCAGAAGATGGCCACAGTTTGGGAATTGGATGGCATCAAGAAGGGCCGGATGGAAGCGAAAGTTACAACTTGGCAAGCGACTCTCGTCCGAATCATTCGCAAGCGATTTGGCAAAACCATCAAAGCCACTACGGCGAAGACTGAGAAGATCACGGCTTGCCAGCGGCTTGATGAGATGATCGACAGTGTGTTGGACGTGACTCAGTTGACTGACACCAAGACTTGATTCGCACTCGCCGGACTCAATTGAATTTTTGAATTGAATGCCTTCATTCACCAGACCGAGCGAATGGCTGTTGGCCTGTGAAAGGTTCCCTATGTCGATCGTTACTCGGGGGTGGATGACGTATGTCTTGATGAGCTGGATGTTGCTGGCTCAGGTCAGTGCTGCTGAGTTGGTGGACTGCCAACGCATGTTGCTGACGGGCGAGTATGCTGAGTGCGTCAAGGCGACTCAGGAAGCCATCACGGCCAATCGGTACGGTGAGAACTGGCCGATCATTAAGGCTCAAGCTGAGCTGGCGACGGGGAATGTCGAGGCCGCCCAGAAGACGCTCGCGGAAGGTTTAACGCGGTACTCATGGAGCGTGCGTTTGCGGTGGCTGAGCCGCGAGGCCGCGCTCAAGAGTGGCGATGAGGAAGGTGCGAAGAAACTCTTGGTGGAGATCGCCGAGTTCAGTCAGAAGTTCTCGTGGCGATACACCGATGCCGAAGAGATGGTGGTGCTGGGCTACGTCGATTTGCTCAATGGTGT
>OMIV01000348.1 GCA_900299185.1 Planctomycetaceae bacterium | reverse complement strand
GGAGAGGGGCCGGGGGTGAGGGGCAACAACCATCGAGCCCCACTGCAACAACACTTACACCAGCACAGGACAGTCTCTCTTCTTCAAGCGAGGCTCAGCAACCAGTCCTCCGCACCTTGTGTCGCACGCTCGATCAACTCTCGGCTGCGTTGCGATGTGGAATTAGAAGCGTGCTAACCGACTTCCAAGACATCCGCGAATACCGCCGCGCAGTCGAGGTTGCTCATGCGGCTTCCGCAGAGATCTTTCTCGCGACAACGCGCATTCAGAAGCCGGACGAAGCCGGTCTTTTCCGAGCACTCATGAAGCACGGCGCGGACGGCATCTTGGTTCGCAATCTGTCGGGCTTGCGATTCTTCACGGCTCAGAACATTCCCGTTGTCGCGGACTTCTCGCTCAACACGGCCAATGATCTGACGGCTCAATACTTGATGGAACAAGGCTGCCGTCGAGTCACCGCGTCTTATGACCTCAATGCCGAGCAGCTCATGGATCTCGTTCGCGCGACGCCACCGCGTTGGCTCGAAGTAGTCATGCACCAGCACATGCCGATGTTCCATATGGAGCACTGCGTCTTTTGCTCGGTCCTGTCGCCGGGCACCGACAAGAGCAACTGTGGTCGTCCTTGTGACGAACACCTTGTGCAACTCCGCGATCGCATCGGCATGGACCATCCTCTGAAGGCGGATATCGGATGTCGCAACACGCTCTTTAATGTTGTCCCTCAAAGTGCGGCGGAAGTTGTTCCCGATTTGATTGCTCACGGAGTCCGCGACTTCCGCGTCGAGTTCTTGGATCACTCACCGAACGAAGTCAGCGAGATCATCACGCTCTATCGCGACTTGCTGACGGGCCGCATCTCAGGTCGAGATGTGTGGATGAAGTTGAAGGCCAGCAATCGAGTTGGTGTCACTCGCGGCACCTTTGAAGAGCGACGCAATCCGTTAGCGTTGTTGTGAGGGGGCATCGAGCAATGCCTCGCATGACACAGCGGGTCGACAATCGTCAGCGAACTTGCCACAAGCTGCTATGAGAAGTCTCACGCAGAGACGCGGTGCTCGCGGGGGCGAAGACTCTCCTTATTCATGTCTTCTCTGAGATCTCCGCGTCCCTGCGTGAGATTTCTTTCTTGTGGCTGCGGGCCGGGTTTCAGAGCAAGTGACGGACAGCAAGGAGCAGACGAACTCATGCGGATTGGCGTCATCAGCGACACTCATGACAAGGTCGAGCAGACTCGGCCAGCGATTGATGTCTTCGCGGCAGAAGGAGTCGAACGAATCATCCATTGCGGCGACATTGGATCGCGGTTCGTCGTGGAACTCTTTGACCGTTGGGAAACTCACTTCGTCTTCGGCAACACCGACTACGAGCAACGGGCCTTGCGAGAATGCATGGAGCTGGTCGGTCATGTGTGTCACGGTCGTTACGGCGAAGTGACCTGGGCCGACCGACGCATCGCGTTCTTGCACGGCGATGACTTCCGGCAGTGGCAGCAGACCATCGCCAGTGGCAAGTTCGACTTGGTTTGTTCGGGACACACTCATCAGAAATCGGTGGAGACAATTGGCTCCACCGTGGTTCTCAACCCCGGTGCGATTGAACGAGTCGCCGTTCCCAGCGTTGCTATTGTTGATCTCTCGGCAATGACCGTTCGACATATCGACGTGGTCACCCGCTGAAGACATCTCGCGACAAATGACTTCGTAAGTTCAACCAGAGCCGAGTGACCTAATCGCGCTCCGTTCGAATCGCGCGGATAAGCAAATCAACCGCGCGAATGAAATGGAGCGAGAATGGAGGAGCGATGAAGTCTCTGTTTGCGTTTCTCTCTGTTGTCTCCGTTTTCTCCTGTTCAAATTCTTGATGAAGACGGATGGAACAGAAGGAAACATAGGGAACGGAGAACGAATCATTCAGAGGATAAGTCGCAGTCAAAAAACGACTGGCAATCCAAGTGCATCATTCGCGGTCCGTTCGATTCGCGCGCCCCTTGTTCTTTATCCGAGCGAATAGAACGGAGCGCAACTAGAGAAGCGACGAAGTCTCTGTTTGAGTTCCTCTCTGTTGCCTCAGCCTTTTCCTGTTCAAAGTCTTGTTGCAGACGGTTGGAATAGACGGCACTCAGCAGGAATAGAGAGACGCTCGCGTTATCGTGATTGTTGTCTCGAGTGGCCTTGGTCGACGTACTTCTTTTCAAAGGGCTCTGGCATGGCATCAGCAGATTTTCGCGAACGACTTTTGGCGGGGCTGGGTGGTGATTGGCCGAAGCCGGGGCCGTTAAATGTTCAAGTGCGGGAGACCATCAAGAAGGACGGCTACACGTTGATCTCGGTGTTCTATGAAGCCGAGCCCGGCGATGTCGTACCCGGGAACTTGCTGGTGCCTGACACCGCAACCGCGACGACGCCAGCTCCGGGCATTGCGGTCTGGCATCAACACAACGGCAACTGGTCGCTTGGTAAAAGCGAACCATCAGGCTTGGCGGGTATGCCGATGCATCACACTGGAGTCGCCTTGGCCAAAGCCGGGTACGTTGTGGTCTGTCCCGACGCGTTGTGTTTTGGCGAGCGAATGGATCCGACCAAGAAGCAGCAGGGTGGCAACTTCGAACGGTTTGAATTCCTGCGGTACGTGGTCGCGGGCAAGTGCTTGGCGTGGAAGCACATCTTGGACATGAAGCGGGCCATCGACTTCTTAGTGAGCCGTCCCGAAGTCCAGAGTGACAAACTCGGCTGCTACGGTCATTCGATGGGTTCAACTCATACCTGGATGGTCGGCCCGTGGGAGCCGCGTTTGAAGTGCTTGGTCGGTAACTGCTGCTTGCCGACTTACAAGGCGATTCATCGCGAGCACATGCTGCATTGCTTCCCCAACTTTGTGCCGGGCATCTTTCAATATGGAGACACGCCCGACATCGCAGCCTTGATCGCTCCTCGGCCATTGCATCTGAACTTCGGAGAGACAGATGGAGGCAGCCCGATTGACGAAGTCCGTCGCGGCATCGATGTCATCGCGAATGCCTACGCCAGCATGCACGCAGAGAAGAACTTTTCGTCGTTCATCGAGCCCGCGACCGGTCACGTGCTGTCAGACGAGATGTGGAAGCGAACCTTGAATTGGTTCAATCGGCATCTTCGTAGTTAGGTTTCAGCACGGCAGTGAGTCTTGAACGCTCTGCCGTCAATTCGAGGAAGCAAGCGCGTCGCCACGGATCGAGCGCAGAGGAAACACACAACAAGAACTTTGAGGGGGTTGAAGACGCACTCAGCCACGAAGCCAAATGACGAAGTCCGAAGCCAGACGACTTCGCCTCAGCCATTGGCTGGAGGTCGGCATCGTCTGACTTCGGACTCGTTGGATCTGCCGGTGATTACAGACCGCTCAAGATCGCGAGAGCTTGCAACACTGATGTGCTTATCGCGAGGTTTTGGCTGTCCTTCTCGGGAGCAGCGGCATCCAACGTGTTGGTGCCTTGGCCGCCGTTGAAGGTGTCCGTACCGCCGTTGCCGTTGAGTGTGTCATCTCCGTCGCCGCCGAAGATCACGTCTTGGCCAGCGGCAGCGATGACCAAGTCATTGCCGTCTCCCGCGATGATGGTGTCGTCGTCGGCACCGCCCAGGATCGTGTCGTTGCCATCACCGCCCGCGATGATGCCGCCCGCTCCGCCTGGCAACGAGTCCACTCCATAGCCACCGTCGATCGAATCATCGCCGTCTCCGCCGTCGATGGTGTCAACGCCCGCGTCACCGGTGATGGTGTCGTTGCCGTCTCCACCCTTGATTTGGTCATCACCGGCGTGGCCTCGAATGCGATCGTTGCCAACGCCGCCATCGAGCACGTCGTTGTCAGCTCCGCCCAAGACCAGATCCTCGCCGTTGTCACCACGGCAGGTATCGTTGCCAGCGCTGCCGGTGGAAGTATCGTTACCCTCGCCACCGACCACCGAGTCGTTGCCGTCTTGACCATCTCCATAGTCATCGCCGTCGCCTCCGCTGATCGTGTCGTTGCCCGTTCCACCCAGCAGCGAGTCTGCTTCGGCATCACCCGAGATGACGTCGTTGCCATCGCCCGAGTTGACGCTGTCTGCTCCATCGCCCGCCGAGATCGAGTCGTTGCCCGCGTTGCCGGTGATGGAGTCATTGCCATCGCCGCCATTGAGCGACTCGCCGGAGAGACTGCCGGTGAGCGTGTCGTTGTCGTTGTCGCCACTGGCGCTGAAGCGAACATTGCCGAGGCTGACACCAGCCGCCGTCACGGTGTCGTTGCCGTCACCGCCGTTGACCGCCAAGTAGACCGGCAGCACTCCCGTCAGAGCTTGCACGGAGAAGGTGTCATTGCCGGCGTCGCCATTGATGACGACGCTGGAGATGGTGGTGTTGGTGGTGATCGAAGCCGTGCCGCGATTGACCTTCAGCTTGTTGGACGTCTTGCCGACGACGAAGTTGTCGACGCCCGTGGTGCCATTGATCTGCAAGGTCTGGAAGCCCAGTGTATCGGCAAGTACATCCTGCCCGGCGTTGGCGGCGTCCCAGACATACGCATCATTCCCGGAACCACCATCGAGCGTGTCATTGCCGACCTGACCATTGACCGTGTCGTCGCCATTACCGCCATTGAGACTGTCGTTCCCGCTGCCTCCGGTGATGGTGTCATTTCCATCGCCGCCGTTGAGTGAGTCGTCTCCAATACCGCCGTCGATCAAGTCGTCAGCAGGCCCTGCCAGCACGGTATCATTTCCGTCGTTACCAAAGACGGTGTCGTTCTGAGGAGTTGACGGCGGAATCACAGGCGGTGGCGGTGGTGGAACCGGCGGGACTGCATTGTTGACAATTCCATCTCCGCCAAGTGCCGAAAAGTTTGCACCAGGCACGCTAAGGGATCGTATCAACACGCCCGTTCGACTGAAGACATCTATGAATCCCTGGGTCGAACCTAAATAGATTTCACCATTGATACCCGCAACTCCCCGATACGAATTTCCTCGCCCTGTCGATGGTGTGAATGAGAATGTCACCTGCCCTGTTGCGGGGTCGATGAGATGCACGCGACTGTTGTTAAAGTCCGTCGCGACAAGTCGATCAGGCCCGCCGCCGCTGACGGCACCCAACCCGCCAATAATGCTGATTCCAGGATTAATTGTGTCGATGTCTAGCGTTCGCGTGACAGCATTGGTGGTTAAGTTTGCCACAACAATATCATTCGGGCTGGCGCCGCCGAACACCATGACATACACGTTTCCGTTTAGCGTAGCGATGGCGTCAACATTTCCATTCAATCCAGTCAAGGTGTGAATTGCCGTGGTGGCGCCGGTGTTTGCATTAAGTTCATAGACCGGATTGTTGCCTTGAAGGAAGAAGACCGACACGCCGTCGTAGGCTAATCCTGCTGGCCCGCCGCTTGATACTGCGACAGGTGTCGGGAATGAATTCACCACCGCTCCGGTGTTGATGTCAATTTGGCTGATATTGCCGGAATTCGAAACGACACCGTAGAGTCGCAATGGATCATCATCAGTGATAAGGCACGAGCCCTGGCTCACGCTAAGAGTTGCACCAACTGGGTTGGTGAGGTTGACCAAGAAGTACTCATTACCCTCGATTGCGACGTCTCCCAGTATCGTCACATTGAATGTTGCTGTGGTCTGGCCCGGTGCAAAAGTTAAAGTGCCGGTCGCTGCCACATAGTCAGTGCCAGATGTTGCAGGGCCATTAGCAGTTGCATAGTCAACGGAGACTGCTGTCGTACTCGCTCGGGACAAAGTCACTGTAAACGTGCCGGTTGTCGAGCCGCTGTTGCCCTCGGCTCCGATCGTAATTGCGTTAATGGTGATCGACGGAGGTAGTACCGCAACCGGAGCAAGCGTCTGTAAGAGATCGTTTCCAGTTCCGCCATCAACATAATCGTTGCCTGAGAGAGCAAGTACGGTGTCGTTACCTGCGTTGCCTAGAATTGTATCAGTGCTGGTGTTAAGCGATCCGCTAGTGCCGGTGTCTTCGTCGTCGATCGTGTCGTTTCCGGCGCCACCCAAGATGTAGTCGTTGTCGGGGCCACCTTGCAGAGCATCGTTATCAGCACCTCCGTTGACCGTGTCGTTGCCATCATTTCCGGTGAGGCTATCGGCTCCAACATCACCTTGGAGCATGTCGTTACCCGCATCGCCCTTGATGATGTCGTTGCCGGCATTGCCATAGAGTGAGTCATTTCCAATTCCACCGGATATTGAATCGTAGTCGGCGCCGCCGAAGATGGTGTCGTTGCCCGCTCCACCGGTAACGGTGTCGTTGCCGAAGCCACCAATCATCGAATCGTTCCCGTTGCCGCCGTCGATGTTGTCGGCTCCGTGCGAGGCATCGACCGTGTCATCTCCATCGCCCGCTGTGACTAGGTCGTCGCCATCGCCGCCGTTAATGCTGTCATCGCCCGCGCCGGTATCAATGTTGTCCCGGCCATCGCTGCCTTGTACGACATCCGCCCCGTTGCCCGCTGTGATCGAGTCGTTGCCGTGGCCGCCATTAATGGTGTCGTTCCCATCGTTGCCGACGAGGATGTCATCGCCGTCACCACCCAAGATCGATTCGGCGAAACCGTTTGAGCCCGTGATGCGATCAGTGCCGTTACCACCGTCCAATGTGATGCCGCCCAAAGCCGGGAATTGAGCCGCCGTCATCGAGCTGGTGTCGATCACGTTGTCCGAGTCACTCGCATCAATCAGGAGACTCGTCAGCGTCGTGGCCGAGATATTGGGAATGGTGTTAACGACCACACCGTTGCCCAACACTTCGACATTGCCAGTCGTTCCGCGCCTGACCGCGACCGAGTCATTGCCGTCAAGGAAGACACTCAGCTCTGTCCCGATCAATACTCCCGTGACCGTGAGCAGCGTCTTGGTCTCCAGCATTTCTGCTGTGATTTGAGCTTGTGTCCGACGGCCTTTGCGACGAGCGATTTGCACTCGTTGACGAAACCCACCCAGCCAAGATGAAAGTTGCACGGCGATGATCCTTGTGGAATGCCCATGATACGAGGCGATGACAATCGCGATGCGGACGCGGCGGTCCCTCAAGTCACTCGACGCTTGGGGAGCCAAGATCTGTTCCAACCACAGATTTGGCTCCACGACTTGTGGAGGCGCCGCGAACGCGCATCGCGACACGAACAAGGCTCGCCTGGTTGCCTCGCGAGACACTGCTCGTGCTTGCCTTATTACTACACCGTGGAGCGAACCGTGCTTTTGAGAAGTACTTGCCCGGCCGGGCTTTGATGGCCTTTATTCCGAGGCCCAAGCTGTGACCGACAGCATCCGCTGAGTCTCGTTTGGCGTCGAAGTTCCCGACATCCGCAAGACCGCTACGACCAGACTAGTAACTGCCCTTCGACGAGATCGAAGACGCAAGTCTTTTTCACCGCGAGGTCAATCACACGTTGTGCTGAATGTGAGTGTCTGGCACCTGAGGCCCGTCTGATCCGTTTCACTCCGAGACCAGTATCCTCGGCCCCGGTGATATATCAGCAGTTGAGCCAAAGTTGAGTTTTTCGTCGGCCATTGATGACTTCCTCAGTGCTATTTAAGCACTCAGTACCTCGCTGATTTCAAGCCAATGGCACTTAAGGCAAAGACCGAGCAGTCCTGTCCTGCGAACTCTTTATTGGCCACGAATGTCACAATCGCGCCTTTGAAGTTTTCGGAATTGTCACTCGTCGTGAACCGACGGCATGACATTGCTTATGCCGGCCTCAAGGTCCAAACGGATCGGCAACCCCTGGTAACTTCTGAGTGCTCAATCGTGGCTGATTGCCGAACAGGCCGCCTTGAATGCGCCGTCCGATGCACCTAACTTCCGCCCCGGAGAGATGGCAGAGCGGCTGATTGCACCGGTCTTGAAAACCGGAGACGCCTCACGGCGTTCGGGGGTTCGAATCCCCCTCTCTCCG
>OMIV01000347.1 GCA_900299185.1 Planctomycetaceae bacterium | reverse complement strand
TTTTTTTTCAAGCAGAAGACGGCATACGAGATTCCTCTACGTCTCGTGGGCTCGGAGATGTGTATAAGAGACAGAGGTTCGTCTCCAACGTGGTCGGAGCGCCGAAGCTCGTGCCCTTCAGCAATGCAGACTCAATCGCTGCGATCACTGCGGGATGCAGATGCCCGAGAATGTGCGGGCCCCACGAGCCAATGAAGTCGATCAGTCGGTTGCCGTCGATGTCGTAAAGGTACGCCCCCTCGGCGCGATCCACGATCAGAGGCGTGCCACCGACGCCTCCAAACGCGCGGGCGGGACTGTTAACACCACCGGGGATCGAACGGCAGGCACGTTGAAAGTGAGCGACACTGTTGTCTCGACGAGGCGAGGTCATGGCGGTTCCTAATGAGAAATCTCGGTTGAGGTGGGATAGCAAGGAGGTCGCAGGCACGAGCCGACGATTGGCTCGGTTCGAATATCAAACCGAGTCGCAGAGCGACTCGGCTACGTAGCGCGGTCGCTCTGCAACTGAGAAGCCTCAGCCAAGGGCTCCTCAGCGAAAGGTATCGACCACACAGGACGGGGCAACGCGGGCGCGGTCATTGGCTCGCAGCCTTACGCGGCGCGACGAACTTCAGTCGATTCGATTGGTGAAGCGACCGTCCGTCCGGCGAGTTGCTGATAGAGCGACTCCAACTTGTGAGCCATCACCTGCGGAGTCAGCTCGGCTTGATAGCGCTGCTTAGCAGCATGTCCTAAACGCTGCGCAAGCGATGGCTCATCTAAGAGCTTGCCCACTGCCGCCGCGATGGCCGACGAATCATTCGGGGGAACGATGAGCCCCGTGCTTTCATGCTCAATGACCTCGGGGATACCGCCAACCTTTGTGCCGACAATTGGCTTACTCGTGGCCATCGCTTCCAGCACGGCCAGCGGCAGCGAGTCGAACATCGACGGATGCACGAAGATGTCGATCACCTGCCAAACATCGCCGATGCCGTGCGGGTACTGCCGAATGAAGAACCGATCTTGCAGATCCGACGATGCGATCCGCTCACGCAACTGTTGCTCGAAGTCGACGTACTGCCGCGAGTAACCAATGCAGACAAAGATCAGATCGGGCCGCGTCTTGAGCAGCTCGATCGCGGCTTCCAGAAACACCATTTGCCCCTTGGACGGAATCAAACCTGCGACGCAGCCAATGACTTTACGGCCTTGTCGCTGAGGCAGATTGAGCATGCTCCAAACGTCGTCGATCGATCGTTCTGGTTGGGGATAGCAAATGCCGGTTGGTACGACGTGAATCGGAACTGACTTGCGTTTAAGCCAGTGGCGAATGTCGCGCGAACGCTCATGCGAATCCGTGACGACCGAACTCGAACCGGCAAACGTGAGCTGCCCCGGCAACCACATGGCAGCTCCGGCCCAGTTGCGAACGTGATAGCTTGAGAGAATGACTGGCACTCCCGTGATGCGGCCCGCGATGACCGCCGCAAACATCGCAGTCGTGTGGTGCGCGTCGATGACTTCGATGCGGTGCTGGCGAATGTACTTCACCAACTTGCGAATGATTCGCCACACGTGCGAGGTCGAGCCAAGCACTCGTTTGAGCCGCGCTGGGTTCGGATCAACGCTTGGCTTTTCGCCGAGGTCTTCAACAGGAATCCCCAGCTCGATGTACGGCGGCCGCATGGAAGCCGTTCGTTCGACGGGATCTTCGGACTCAACGGTGACCGACAGAACGCTGTAATTGAAAACGGAGCGATCGATCGTCCGAGCGAGTGCCAACAAGCGGTTCTCGTGGCCACCCAAGAAGAAGTTGTAGACAACGGACAACGCGCGAATCCGATTGTCTGTCGGGTCTTGAGTACGAGCAGCATTCACACAAGCAGACGTCATCATGACTACCTTCGTGAAGTCGATAGGACTCCGCCTTCGACATTCGATTCCACCAATTCCCACTCATCAGATTGAGCGTGTAACAGCTCTTACTCAGCGTTCGCTGCTTCTCGGCGATTAAGTCGGTCT
The DNA here is from genome assembly GCA_900299185.1 of Planctomycetaceae bacterium. Classification (GTDB taxonomy): domain Bacteria; phylum Planctomycetota; class Planctomycetia; order Planctomycetales; family Planctomycetaceae; genus AM-0621. Next base: position 5,926 of record OMIV01000347.1, on the reverse strand, counting down.
CACCGCCGAGAAGCGGAGAACGCTGAGATCCAGTCTGCCCTCATCCTCAGACAAGCCCGAGGCGCATGCGAATGCGTGCATTCAAATCGAGGGAGTGACGAACGGCTCAGAGCGTCGGGGATGTAGTGGCGCTCGCAAAAATGACGCAAGATCGACGTCATCCAACTAGCGGCTCACTTCGTCAAATCCACATCGTTCAGCCCCGACGGCTTCACGTAGAACTGACTCAAGTCGATTCCACCTTTGGCCTCTTGTTCGACGATCAACAGTCGCTTCTCCAGCAACTGGAACCGCTGCTCGATTACCGGATGAATGATGCGTTCTTCGGACTTGGCCTTCGGTTTGGGAACAGCGGGGTAGTTCATCTGCCGCTGCAATGCGGCGAACATGTAAAGCGGATCTTTGCCGATATTGGCTTTGGCGATGCGGCCTTCGCGGATCCCAAACATGATCGAAACCGGCGGCTGCCAATTGGGATCGCGGTCTGCTCGTCGCTTCTCTTCGACGGCAAACTCTGAACGTCGATAGATCAGCTCGCTGAGTTCTGCTGCTCCCAGTTGCAGACGCAGCCGAGTAATCCACTCGCGCCACATCTCATCATAGACCGGATCTTGAACCATCGCTCGCATGCCGTCTTCGTAACCCAAACGGTTGCGTGCGAGACACTCGAATTGAAACAGGAACAAGCCTGCCGCTGTGAGTTTGTCCGACGCTCGATAGTTCGCTTCGAATTCCAGCACTTGGTACGCGATCAAACCGTCAAACCGCGTCGCGTCGTCTTCGGCTTTGGTCATGATGTAGGACTGAAACGGCGTGAAATAGTGCCGCATCATTGTCATGGCGTTGCTCAAGCGACCCTTGTGTTTGATCTCGCCGAGCAAGAAGTCGAGCGCCATCGGAAGCTTGGTGGTGCTTAAAATCTCCTCTTTGACTTGCGCGATGATTTCTTGAGACGGCACGCCATCAAGCATGCGTTCGCGCATCGTCCGCCAGAAGTATGCCTGTTCGATGTATTCTTCAGGTTCAAGCATGAGAGGACTCGGCAGAGAGTGCGTTCGATTACAGCGTGATCAGCAGACATGAACTGGCAGAGCTAGCTCGCAATCCCGAAGAACCGCAGAGCATTCGCCGTTGTGATTTGTCCCATCTCTTCGATGGAGACCCCATGCACTTCAGCCAACATCGCCGAGGTGTATTTCACGAAAGCGGGCTCGCAGCGTTTGCCACGCATGGGAGTGGGTGCCAAGTACGGAGCATCGGTCTCGACCATGATCCGATCGCGTGGCAACGTGGCCGCGACGGCTCGCAAACCGTCGTTCTTCTTGAAGGTCAGCATGCCCGTAAACGAGAGATGCATTCCGAGCTTGATGCACTCTTCGGCTGATTCACGAGTCTGACAAAACGAGTGCATCACACCTTGAAGAGTGCTCCCACCGGCCGCCGCACGGAGCATCTCGCGAGTCTCTTCGTCAGCGTCGCGGCAATGCACGATGAACGGCTTGCCGACTCGTCGCGCCAGGTCCATGTGTCGCGCAAAGTACTCTCGCTGATCCGCTGGGTCGGAGTATTTCCAATAGCGATCGAGTCCTGTTTCCCCGATCGCCATCACGCGAGGATGCAGAGCCAGTTCTTCAATCTGCTCCCAATCGGTGGGCATCGCCGATTGAACATAGTTCGGATGAATGCCCACGGCAGCATGCACTTCGGGATGCTTTAGCGCGAGTTCGATCGTGCGACGACTGCTCGCCAGGTCGGTTCCAATTGACACCATCCCCACCACGCCGACCTCACGGGCCGCACGAACGACGGCATCAAGATCTGGTCCAAATGATTCTTCATCTAAGTGGCAATGAGTGTCGAACAAGGGCATGAAATCAATTCTCCAAGAAGGTCGTGGCATCGAGTTGTAATCGTAGTTGCATCGAACTTGCTGGCGACTCAGCCGTCAAACTTCTTGAGCATCGCTTGGAGTTTGTGGATGTTTGGCTCGCCCAGAAAGAAGTCCGACATCAGTTCAGCCTGTGGATTAACGGCATACACGCTGAAGTCGCTGACGCCTTCTGCGCGGAGCACATCCTCGTCGATAAAGAAGTTGCCGGTGCAACTTCGACTGTCGCGAGTGAGGATCGACCATGCTGCATCGGCCACGATCTCGGGACGTCGACAACGCTCAATGGCCTGCGAACCGCCTAGCAAGTTCTGCACGGCGGATGTCGCGATTCCAGTCTTTGGCCAAAGTGCATTCACCGCGACGCCGTGCGATTGGAATTCTTGTGACATGCCCAATACACACAAGCTCATGCCGTACTTGGCCATCGTGTAAGCCAGAGTCGGCGCGAACCATTCCTTCGCCATCTCAACGGGTGGGGCAAGATTGAGAATGTGTGGATTGCTGGCCTTCAGCAAATAGGGCAGGCAAGTTTGGCTGACGAGATACGTCGCTCGCACATTGACCTGGTGCATGAGGTCGAAACGCTTCATCGGAGTCTGCAACGTCCCTGATAGGAAGATCGCACTGGCATTGTTGACGACAATGTCGATGCCCCCGAACTCTGTGACGGTCCGCTCGACGGCGGCGATGACCTGGTCGTCGTTGCGAACATCGCACGGACAACCAATCGCTCGACCACCGGCTTCGCTGATCGACTCGACGGCCGACGCCACCGTACCCGGAAGAGTCGGATGCAGTTCCGTTGTTTTACCGAGCACCGCGACGTTGGCTCCGTCGCGAGCCGCTCGCAAAGCAATGGCCAGCCCAATGCCCCGAGTGGCTCCTGTGACCAACAAAGTCTTCCCGGTCAGCGACTTCATAAGCGAACTCCGTTTCTGAATGTTGAACCGACTAGCACGCCAGGTTGTCCCGCATCGGCACGAATGGTCCTTGGCGATCGTCGCGAGACTTATCAAATCCTGGATGCTGATCTTGCAGCAAGTCCCGAGACCCATATCATCCCGTCCGCTCGCCGCCAAAGCGAGCACTGCCAGCATAGCTCAATTGGCAGAGCACCTGTTTTGTAAACAGGCGGTTGTCGGTTCGAGTCCGACCGCTGGCCCTTCTGAGAAGCCTCGAAAAACGCAACGTTTTTCGAGGCTTTCTGCTTTTCCGGGGTCGCAAGGGATTGACGAAGTTTGTTCAAAGTCTGTGCCCATGCAGGCCACGATTTGACACGGTTGGCCGGAAGCTGGTGCAAGCATCGGTGCAAGCGGAGATTCGAGAGCACCCATCGTTCCGGTCGCTCGCATGACTTCGACGGCATCGATGGGCTTGTGCTTTTAGGCCCATGTGAACGGCACTTGATTACCGACTTGGGTGTATCAACTTGGACGGTTGGATGGCGGTCAGGACTTCGGTCAAGAACAGGACCAGCGAGCACAACAGTTGGTCGCAGGTCACGCCGACGGATCTCGGGACGGCTTGAGTGTGCTCTACCACCCGCGTGCAGTTGCCGCCCCAGATTTTGCGATTCACGACTGCGAGGCGGAGGCTTACTCGGCGTGTCGACCAGTGCCTGCAACGAGTCATCCATCGTTTGTTCGCGTCGAACGAATCTCAGCATGAGTTCTTACGATGGCCGAGCATCACTGTCGGCTGCAGAACAAGCTGAATCGCGTTGTGGCTACTTCTTCTTGCGCCATGTCCAGAAGGAGTAGTACTTGCCCTGCTTGTCGTGAGCAGCGGCAATCATCGCAGGCCGGAAGCCATCAGCGGCTAGCTTCTGCCATTCAGCGAGAGTTTCCGAATGCGATTTATTGTGGCCAACGGACTCGGTTACTCCGTCGAGTAGTTCGGTCCAAGGATGAAGTGCGACCACTTGTCACCAGCACTCACGCCGACATCGCCGACGAGTCCCTTTCCGTTGGTATGTTCGGCGATGTTCTTCAGGTGTCCTTCAACTGAACCACCTCCTTGCATACCTGCTGCACTGACCGGCTTATTGAGGATCATGTCTGAATACCGTTTGCCGTCGGCGTGTGCCCACGTGTGGATTGTCGCAGTCCACATACCTCTTTCATTAGCAGGCTTGCCTTGAGTGCCATCTAACCAGCCAACTTGAACGGCGAGTTCTTCCTTCTCTTTCAGCGGTCGACGTACCGAAGTCAGCACGAAGCGCGTGACTCCATACTTGTCGGGATAGCCAGCGACATCGCAAGGCAGCCACCCGCCGGCACGCATTGTCTTGTCGTGCTCGAACATCTCGGCTTCGGTGCCATCGAAGAGTTCACCGGCGAATTCGTCACGATGCCAGATCGCAGCGACGAGTGGCCCTTCAGCGGTCCAATACGGACGGAACCGAATCGGCCTCAGCATTCTCAAGGCCAGTAACTTCGATGTTGCGATCGCGTCTTCAAGCTTCGCGGCCTGACAGACGGCGAAGTCCTTGGTGATCAATCCGTGAAACCGCGTGAAGCGGGTTTCCAGTTCGCCTTCAGTGCGACTCAGCAACATCAACTTGCTCACACTGCCATTCGTCAGAGTCCACTCGCTCTCCGTCAGACGTTGCTCAGCCTTGGTCTTACTGAACCCTTTGAGATCCGGTGCGGCGTACTCGGCCCATTGACCGGCTCGCAGTTTCAACTGTTGCTTGAGTCGCGACACCGTCTGCTTCTGACTTAACTCCCACCAGCGTTGCGAGATCGCATCCGCGTCCTCCGGAGTGGCTGGGGCTTCTGCATTCACCAGCTTGAGGTCTTGCTCGGCAGCTTGCTTGATCGCCGCATCAGACGACTTCGCCAACAACGGCAGACCCGTATTCCAGTCGCCCTTCACGATGATCTCATATCGCCCCACGGTGTCGTTGGCTGCGGAATCGTCGGACTTGCTTGCGAGCGTCTTGCGAGCGACCGGTAATTTCTCGGCAAGCTTCTTCGATTCAGTCAGATCGGCCCGGCCCGCAATCGCTTTCTTGCCGAGGTCTGCGGACTTCAGTTTGAGCCCGATCGAACTCACGACTTCATAGCAATCCTTCGCAACCTCGAAGTGCTCGGCAGCAATCTGCTCGGACGCAACCGATAGAGCCTTTTCAGCAAGCTCTTGATGGTAGTCCTTGTCGGTCGGGCCTTTGGCCAGATCCTTCAGCGTCTGCACAACCAACGCCGTAGTGTCGACGTCGAAGCGTTCTCCAATGAGTCGCACGACCTTCAGAGACAATGCAGTGTTGCTGGCCTTTACGGCGATCGCATGCGCCTGAGTGAGCAGCGCGTAATCACTGCCCACCGAGGCCGCATCGTTCTGCACGTTTTCGATCATGCGTTCGGCCAGAGTGCTTTGCTGAGCTCCCGACTTCGCGGCTGCAAAATCGGCCTTGAAGACATCCTTCACCGTCGCTTGAAGCTGCTTGAGTTCTGCCGCGGAGGGCACCGGAATGCGATCAGCACCCCAGCCCAGATTGCTGAGGGCCATGAGCACCAAGAACACCATGACCTGACGAGCCAAGTTCATTTCAGATATTGCCAACTTGAGATTCAGCATCTTCGGACCTCGTAACGAACTCTCTTAAGAAGCATGGCGTCGAGCTTGTTCAGCAGCTTACTTCCAGCAGAGCTGTGACCGTTTGTTGTCGAGTTTTGTAATCAAGGTCATCGTGGTGAGAAGTCACTGCGTTCCTAGGAGTCGGTCCGAGTAGGCCGCGGGATAGACTTCCAGCCTGTCAGAATTGTTGCAGCTCTGAGTGTTGAGGCTGACAGACAAGTTGCCGATCCCACTTTTCGGACAGGCTCCTGGGAGCACTTCGACTCCGTCAGTGTTCTCCGCCCTACGTGGTGAAAGAATTCCTCACCGCAGAGCACCAGAAGACGCGGAGATCTTTCGGCTCATCGCAAAACCGTGGGGGGTAACTGGTAAAGAGCGGACAGACTGGTTCAGCTGGGGTTGTGAGTTCTCAAGTCGCAACTTCAACGGAGTCCCAGAATGTCCGCTCAAGCGTTT
>OMIV01000346.1 GCA_900299185.1 Planctomycetaceae bacterium | reverse complement strand
TCCCATTCGGAGCGACGCCGATGTAGTTGCCTTTGATGACGTTGCTCGACGCAGCATTCAGCCGAATGCCTTCGTCGCTGTTGCCGCCGATGACGTTGCGTTGCGACGAACTGGCTCCGCCAACCTCATTGAGATTCGAGCTAATGATCAGCAGGCCGTCGCCATTGCCTAAGGCCGTGCCGTCGGCCTTCAGACCGAGATAGTTCGCTTCGACGATGTTGCTGTCGGCGGTATCGAGCCGAATGCCGGCGTTGTCGAAGTCATAGATCGCGAAGCCGCGCACGGTGCTGCTGCCGCCCCGCAAACGCAGTCCGTTTGCCGCCGTCGTGCTGCCGCCGTTGAGTTCAATCAGCGGCGCTCCGGCATAGCCGGATTGAGTCGTTGCATCGAGCACGAGCGGTTGCAGCAGATCCGGCAGCGCGCTCGACAGAGTAATTGTTTTGACTCCGCCGCCTGCGATGTTGAAGCCGATGACGTCCGCTCCCGCAGTGTTCTCTGCGGCCAGCAACGCTTCGCGCAACGAGATGCCGTCTCCGCCGTCGCTCGCGAGTAGCGCTGCAATGCTCGTCGTTGTGCCGTTGACGGTGTCGTTGGTGTTCGTGACTCGGAAAGCTTGAGCCGTCGTCGCCGAGCTGAATTCCGAAGTGTCGTTCGTCGAGAGATCAGTCGCCGTTGCCGTCACGACTTCGCCGCCCGACACGCTGCCGGTCACGATCGCGTCGATCGTAGCTGAGCCCGAACCATTCGTCGTCACGCTCGTGTAACCGAGATACCGCTGACCGGGACCGAAGCCCGATCCGTCAGCCGACGTGCTGGCGAAGAACTCGATGCGATAGCTCGTCGACGCCTTGCTGCTCAAGGAGCCCTGCACGCGCACCGCCGTGCCGCCGTTCGTCATGGCCGAAGTCAGCGTCGGTTTGTTCTGCAGGTTGTTGCTCGTCCCCGTATCAGCATCGAGCGCGTCGTTCGCCGTCGCACCGTCGTTGCCGAGATCAATCTCCATTCCGCCGTTGCTGTAAATCGAATTACCGGAGATCTGATTCGAGACTCCGGTCACTCGCACGCCGTAAACGCCGTTGCCCGAGATTAAGTTGCCTTCACCCGACTGCGTGCCGCCGATCGTGTTGCTGTCCGCATCAATGGCAATGCCTGCCGAGTAATTGCCGATTGCGACGCTGCCCGTGATGTCGGTGCCGATGTAGTTGCCTCGAATGACCGCACCCGAACCGCCGACAATCCAAATTCCATCTGCGGCGTTACTCGCGTTCGTATTGCCGGAGATGATGTTCCTGGCGCCGGATGTCGATCCGCCGATCGTTGTGGAAGTCGCGTTATTGAGTTCGATCCCGTTGCGTGTGTTGCCTTCTCCGATCGCCGCTGTGCCCGTAGCATTCAACCCGATGATGTTGCCGAGAATGCTCGTGCCGCTCGCGGTGTCGACGCGAATGCCCGCAGCCTTATTGCCCGAGATGACATTGGTCGCGCCCGTTGCCGTACCGCCGACGACGTTGCTGGCTGCTCCCGCGCTGATCTCGACGCCGTCATCGCCATTGCTAATCGCACTGGTGCCCGTCGAGTCCGTGCCGATGTAGTTGCCGAGCACCTTATTGCCCGTCGTGCCGACATCGTTGATCAGCACGCCGTTGCCGGTGTTGCACGAGATGATGTTCCGCGCTCCCGACGCCGTGCCGCCGATGATGTTGTTGTCGGCTCCGCCTTTGATCTCGATGCCGTCCGCGCCATTGGCGAGCGCCGCGCTGCCGGTTTTGTTCAAACCGATGTAGTTGCCGAGCACCGTGTTGCCGTCGGCAGCTTCGTCGGCGATGTAGATGCCTTCTTGAGTATTGCCCGAGATGACATTTCGCAGAGCCGACGTTGTCCCGCCGATGGTGTTGCTCGCGCCTTCAATGCGGACGCCTTTCGCGGCATTGCCGTCTGCGGCGAGTCCCGTCGGAGTTGTGCCGATCCAGTTGCCGACGAGCGTGTTGTTGTTGCCTGTAACTTGAATTCCATCTTCGGTGAAGGAGTTAATGACAAAACCCTTCACCGTCGTGCCGTTGCCGCTGAGCGTGAGTCCGTCTGCAGTCGCACCGGCATTTGTGCCGTCGAGCACAACGATCGGATCTGCCGAAAAACCATTCTGAGTCGTCGCATCGAGCAGCACGGCTTCGGTGATTGCCGTTAGTTCGGACGTTGGCAGAATCGTGTATTTGCCATTACTGCTGAGATTGTAATTCGGATCGGAAGTCGGGATCTCGAAGTTGACCGACTGAGTGCCGCCGAGCGCATTCGAGTTCTGAATGAACTGCCGCAAGCCGCCTTGCGTCGTGCGATTGCCCGTCGAGTCATCGACATCGCGGGAAGTCGTCACAACGTTGAAGCTGAAGCCGGCATCGACTCCCGTCTGAGCCGTTCCGCCAAAGACAACCTTGAAAACGTGCTCCGCCGTCGTGAGCGCGGCCGCATTGTCGGACGTCTGCTGCTTCATGCCGCCAAAGAACGTCCCCGCCGCGCCGCTGTAGGAATAACTCCCGGAGTAAGAAACCGCGCCCGCAGCGGCATAAGTTTGCTCGGCCCATGTATCGCTCGACGTGAAGCCGCCGTTGAGTCCGATCGTCGACGTGATCGTCTTCGAGTCGATCGTGACCCAGTAAGTCCCGTTCGCGAGATTGCCGAACTGATAAAGCCCGTTGCTCGAAGTGGTCGTCGTCGCCGCCAGCGTATCGCCGGATCCGATCACGCCGTCGCCATTGTCGAGATACGCCTTCACGGTGACGCCACTGAGTCGCGCATCGTCATCAACGACCGCTCCGTCGCCGTCGACATCCTCATAGACCGTGCCCGCAATCGACGTCGGATCGAACATCACGATGAAGCCGTCGTTCGTGTTGGCAGTGCCATACGAGTACGAATTCGGCGCGTTGTCGATCGACGAACTGTCTGTCGTTCCAACAATCGCAATGCGACCGGCAGTCGTGCGTGCGATGCCATGCGCGCTGTCAGTTGAGGAACCGCCAATGAACGTCGAATAACTCAGAGTCGTGCCCGTGCTATTGAAGATTGAGAACGTTGCATCGGCATTGCCGCCGAGCGTCGCATCAGACGCATCCGCAGTCGTCGGAAAGCTTGAGCTGTACGAGTACCCGACGACATACGCATTGCCCGCACTATCGACGGTGACGCCCTCCAACGCATCGGATCCGCTGCTGCCTAAGAACGTCAAGTAGATCAACGAGTTCGAACCAGTCAGCGTCGCATCAAGCTTGCCGACGAAGCCATCGCCGTTGATGTCGTAGGTCGTGTCGTAGGCTCCCGTCGTCACCGGCAAGCCCGACGATTGAGTGCTGCCGACGACATAAATCTTGTTTGAGCTATCCAGCGCGATGTCCTTCAACGTGTCCGATCCACTGCTGCCGAGATAGGTCGAGTACGAGATCGCAGTCGCGCCCGAATTGATCTTCGTGACGAACCCGTCATCGGTCCCGTCGAGAGCTGTGTCGAAGCCATTCGTCGTTGAGAAGTTCGTTGATTGGGTTGTGCCGAGCACATAGGCGTTGCCGCTGCTGTCGACTTCGATCTCAAGACCGCTGTCAGAACTACTACCTCCCAGATAGGTCGAATAGGTCAGGGTTCCCGTTGACGAGAACTTGGAAACAAAGCCGTCACCGCTGCCTCCGTAACTCGACTGCAAGACGCCGGCAGTCAGTGGAAAGCGGCTCGATGGGCTACCGCTTTGAGCCGAACCCGTTTGCCCGGTGATGTAGGCATTGCCTGAGCCATCGAGCGCGACATCCTCAGCTTGCTCATTGCCGCTACCGCCGAAGTACGTCGAGAACGTGAGCCCCGTGCCGCTCGCATTCAATTTGAAGAGCACCGCGTCGCGCGCGCCGCCGAGCGAGGTGTCGTAAGCACTCGCGGTCGGAAAGTTCGAGGAATCGGTGTAGCCGGTGACATACGCATTACCCGAACTATCGACGGCGATGCCTGCTCCCGTTTCATCTGCAGAACCGCCGACGTAGGTCGAATAGAGAAGCGAGCCACTGCTCGACAGCTTTGTCACGACGATGTCGGTGAATCCATTCGAGGTCGTGTCATAGGCCCCGACCGAAGTCGGATAATCCGACGAGTTGCTCGATCCCGAGACATACACATTCCCGCTCGAATCAACGGCGATGTTGCGGACATCATCAAAGACGCTGCCTTGCAAGAAGGCCGCCCAATTGAGAACGGGGTCAATGACAAGCTCGCGCGAGTGATCGTACACCCCGAGTTCAAACCCGATCGTGCCATCATCGCGCAGCACATAGCGACTGCTGACAGCTTCGTAGGTTGGGACTCCGTCCCGACCCTCTTCATTCCGCATCTGATAAGAGACCGGTGCCTTAAACCGCACTTCGCGAGTCGCCTCACCCGCGACCGCCGCCGGCACGGTCAAAACAAGATCCCCATTCTCCGCGATCGCAGCGTTCTGAGCCCCGCTGAAGTTGAGCGTGATCGCCGACGGATCCGCACCCGCCGCGACGATGAAGTCATATTCGAGCTGCCGTTCGTTGCCGTAGTACTTGAGATCGATGCCGTCGTAGACGTGCCGATAAAGGACGCTCCGGTAGTTATCGAGATCAGTCAGCGAGAGATCCCCGCGCAGATAGCTCGTCGTGCTGCTGAGCGTTTCGGTTCCGACGACATCAAGTGGATCCGCGCCGACAACATCCAATCGCACAACCGAGCCCGCCGCGCCGTCCTTCAATCGGAGCACGGCGTCGCCCTCTGTCAGAAAAACGTCATACCCACTGCCGCGTGCCATGAAGTCAACGCGCTGATCGGTCTGCCCGAGGTTCTGCTCAAACGCCAGCGGCAACTGAGGCGCAGCCTCAGCGTAGGTTGGGACTCTGTCCCGACCCTCCGCGCCCTGATCCGAACCGGCGGCCAGCGTTACAGAACCTGCCGCCGATAAAGTGTCGTCTCCCATTGGTCCCAATGGTCCCACTTGTCCCATGAATTCAATGGGACGATTGGGGCCGATGGAATGAATGGCGTCAGCATCAACCGTCGGCGTCACAACAACCTCTGCGCCGGTTGCCGTTGCGAGTTCGCCGATTAACGCGTGGCCTGGAGAGCTTTGTTCGAGATCACAGCCATAAAGATGCAGTTCAGCATCCGGGGCCAGCGCACTACTCCAGCCTTCCAGCACGCTGCGGTACTGGCTGATGTTGCCAATCGACAGCCACGTCGAAACCACTTTGAAGTCTCGATCGCTGCCTTGAGTCAGAATGTGAATGCTCTCGACATCCTGCCGCTCGGTCAGCTTGCTCGTGATTTGAGCCAGCCCGTTTCGACCTCCATCCAACACGACCACTTCAGCCGCCGACGAACCCGCGTTTGCTCCCAACAACTCGTCAACCAAGTTCGCAAAGTCGTCGACCGACGGATCAACAAAGAC
>OMIV01000345.1 GCA_900299185.1 Planctomycetaceae bacterium | reverse complement strand
TTAATGATACGGCGACCACCGAGATCTACACCTAAGCCTTCGTCGGCAGCGTCAGATGTGTATAAGAGACAGGCTCGGCTTTGCGGAAGTGGCTCGCAACAGTCTCGATGTGTCGAGCGACCGTGATTACCTCGCCGAATTCATCTTCTCGCTATCGCTGATCTCGACCCATCTCAGTGTGTTGGCGGAAGAGTGGATCATCTGGTTCACGACCGAATTTGGGTTCTTGAAGCTGCCCGACAAATTCACGACGGGCTCTTCGATCATGCCTCAGAAACGTAACCCCGACGTGCTGGAGTTAATTCGCGGCAAGACGGCGCGCGTGATGGCGGACGTCTCGCAGATTCTGATTCTGCTGAAGGGCTTGCCGACGGCGTACAACCGCGACTTGCAAGAAGACAAGTTGGCGATGTTCGATGCCTATGACACTGTTGTCGCGTGCTTGGAGTTGTTGCCCGCCGTCGTGCGCGGTGCCGAGTTGCGAGTGGATCGCATCAATGAAAAGCTCGACGATGGATATCTCGATGCCACCGCGCTGATGGAGTACCTCATCAAGCGCGGCGTGCCGATGCGGACCGGGCATGAGACTGTCGGCAAGTTGGTGGCGCTGGCTGAGTCTCGCGGTTGTCGGCTGGGTGATCTGTCTTTGTCCGACATGCAGGCCATCTGCTCGATCATCTCGACCGATGTGACGACGGTGCTGGGAACTCGTAACGCTGTCGCTGTCCTGCAGAGCTACGGCTCAGGCGGCAAAGGTCCGGTCAACGAGCAGATTGCTTACTGGCAACAGAAGCTCGGTGACGCAGGCCAAACGGAATAGGTTGGGCACGTCGACGTGGAGCACGTTTTCAACGTGCTTCTCTCCTTTGAACGCGGGCACGTAGGAAACGTGCCCCACGTCTGCTCGCAGTTATGCCGATCGTCTTCTCTTTGTGTGTCTTCGTGCTGTTTGTGTCCGTCGTCTGTGTGCATCTTCCGTCGTACACACTGCCAGCATTAGCTCAATCGCCAGCGTTGCTGTGGACTCGCTCGGAGTCTGTGCGAGTCACACGGACTTCCAATCTGGAGCGGCGGCTTGAGTGCGGATCGTGATGGGATGCTCGGGATGGAATCCCAAGCTACGGCAGATGAGTTCCCGAAAGGCCGGGATACGAGTACGAAGCATCGAGACCCAACGGGATGCCGATCGCCCAGAAGATCATGAGCAGCAAGCTCCAAGTCACAAGGAAGAACAGCGAGTACGGCATCATTAGCGAAGTCAGCGTGCCGATGCCGGTGTTCTTCACGTAGCGCTGGCAATAGACCACCACCAGCGGGAAGTAAGGCATCAACGGTGTGACGATGTTCGTCGTCGAATCGCCGATGCGATACGCGGCTTGAGTGAGTTCTGCAGAGATCCCGAGCGTCATCAGCATCGGCACAAAGATCGGCGCGAGCAGGGCCCACTTCGCGGAGGCCGAGCCGATCAGCAAGTCGATGACGACCGACAGCAAAATGATTCCCAAGATCATGACCTGAGGAGGGAGCCCCAGAGCTGTCAGCCAGTTAGCTCCTTTGATGGCGAGCAACACTCCGACATTCGACTGAGTGAACGCGGCCGTGAATTGCGACGCGAAGAACGCCATCACGAGGTAGTAGCTCACAGCGTGCATCGACTTGGTCATGCCTTGCACAACGTCGCGATGGCTTTTGACCGACCCGGCCACATAGCCATGCACCACACCCGGAATGAGCGACAGCAGAAAGATCAGCGGCACGATCGCCTTCATCAGCGGAGCGTCGCGGCCTCCTAGGCTTCCGTCGGCGGTTCTCCACGGCGAGTCTGCTGGCCAGACCGTCCAAGCCAATCCGATTAAGCACGCGGCCAGCACCGCCAACCCAGCAAACAGTCCTCGCACTTCACTCGGTTCAAGCTGGCTGAGTTGAGCGTCCGACGTTGCCTCGCCGTCAACAGGCAGACGTCGTAAACGCGGTTCGATGATGCAGTCACTCACGAACCAGCCCACTCCGATAATCACCAAGCATGAGGCACTCATGAAGCCCCAATTGCAGAGAGGATTCACGGTGATGTTGGGGTCGATGATTTGAGCGGCCTTTTGAGTGAAGCCTTGTAAGAGTGGATCGAGACTCGACGGCAAGACGTTCGCGCTGAAGCCTCCACCAACTCCGGCAAAAGCAGTTGTGATCCCTAGCAACGGATGCCGCCCGGCGGCGGCAAACATCACGGCACCCAGAGGAATAACGAGTACATACCCCGCGTCGCCGGCGGAATGGCTGAGGATGCCGACCAGCAGCAACATGGGAGTCAGCAGTTTGCGAGGAGTGAGTTTTAGCAATCCTTTGAGTGCCGCTGTTACGAAGCCCGTGTGTTCGGCAACTCCCACACCGAGCAATGACACCAGCACCAAACCCAGCGGCGGGAACTCGATGAAGGTCTTTACCATGTTGGCCAAGAAGCTCATCTGAGCCACGCCACTCAGTTGGTTGATGACCCGCACGGGCTCCTTGGTTCGCGGATCAAGCTCGGCAAATTGCATGGGAGCCAGTCCTGCCGAGATGCCCCAAATCAGAAACAACGCGAAGAGGAACAACACCGCCGGATCAGGCAACTTGTTGCCAAGCCACTCGACCGCATCCAAAACGTGTTGAGACATCTTCGAAGTTCGTGTCTCCGAAGATGCCTGCGTCGCAGTCGAGTCGTTCTGCTCCAGAGTCATCGGAATGAGCCTTCTTCGAAAGAACACGACAGTGAGTCAAACGACCAATAGCTCGCACTGATTTCAATTGGTCATTGGTGGAAACAAACCTTCGGCGATCAACTCTTCGCGAAGCGCGATTCGCAACGGCGCATTCATGGCGAGAACTTGAACCGTGACTCGACCAATTGGCGTTCGCCCGACCAACACCGAGCCGTCCCAGCGAAAGTGGCGAGTCCACTTGTGGCGTCTCGGATGGAACAGCAAGACGAGGCGTCGTGAGTTTCCGGCACGCTCAATGCCTGCGACATTCGGTCCCTTGTGGCGATTACAGTGCAGGCATGAGTCGGCCAGATTGGACATTGTTGACGAACCCCCGTGCTGCTTGGGGATGACATGCTCGACTTCGAATGGTCCCGGATGCCAACGTTCTGGGAGCTGGCAGTACTCGCATTGGCCGGCAGCACGCTGGCGGACCGCAATGACCAGCGCTTCATCCACGACGTGAGGCTCCTGCTGTTGGAGATGTGCGGAGTCGTTGTCGAGCTTTCGACTGCAAGATGCCAAGGAGGTCACCGACTCGCACGAAGTTGTCGAGTTCGTCGGCTTCTTCCTGCGAGAGTTTCCCAGCTTGGTTCTTCGCGACTAGTTCGTGCATGCGAGCTTGATCTTCCGCCGAGAAGCCAAGCTTCAAAACGTGCCGCGCCAACGGTGCCGATAACGGTCGTCCTTCGTCTGACCAGACTCTCGAAAATATGGCTGCTTCACTCGTTCTGGAACGTCGGTCAATAACGGAAGATGGCATGTGAAACCCCGAGGCTGTGTGGAGCCGTTGATGTGAACTGACCAGTTGCGGATTTGGCGTTCGCTCTGTCGACATTGTGTGGTGCGATGTGCTTCTCGTCGATGAGCCAGCTTCGTCGCGGCGTTCGTTACTTCGGCTTCTCGACGGTCGTGGGTTCGGTCAGCAAGTAAGTCATCAAGTCGCGGATCTCGTCTTTGCTAAGCAGCTTCTCGATACCGACAGGCATCAACGAGACCTTCAACGGATTGATCTCTTCGATGTCGGACTTCTTGATGATTAAGGGTTGCTCGGCGGGGATCGCCAACTGCAACTCGTCGGGAGTTTCACTGATGCGAGTGCCGCTTTTCGCGCGTCCGTCTTTTAGCAGCACTGTGTAGCCAATGGCGTCCGGGTTGATCGTGGCGTTGGGATCGAGAATGTCGCGGAGCACGCTTTCGTAATCTCGATGCACGAGGTTCCCCAGTTCTGCACCGACTCGCACTCCTTCGCCGCGAAGCTGGTGACAATTGACACAAGCCGCCTTGCCCTTGAAAAGCGTGTGGCCCGCTTCGTAATTGCCGCCTGCGATTTCGGGGATCGTCCGCGAATCCACATCAGGTGCAGTGGCTGTGACGAATGGCATCAGGAAGCGACGCGTCGGCAAGGCGCGAGGTCGCGGGTCACGAGTGGTGTGGAACGAAACTTCCAGACGAGTCGCCGGCGTGGCCAACTTCAATGTTAGAGGTCGCCATTGGTTTGCTCGCGATGACTCAACTGTGACTTGCGACTCTTGCTCGTTGACTTGTTTGATCGCAGCTCCGGGAACTTCGACTTGCAGCGCCGCATCACTGCGGAAGGTCACCGTCACAGTCTCGGCTTCGGGTTTGTAATCGAGAGAGGAGCGAGGCTGAGTTGCTGGGATCAGCATCTGCCACAGGTCGAGTTGACCTCGCAGCGTTAGCGATCCTGTTGAGGCCAATTGTTTCCACAACTCATCGTGAGAGCCGCTGCCTCGCGTGAATTGGCGAGCTGCGACGAAGTCTGGATGAGGCAGCCAACCGCGCCACTGAGCACCGTTCTTGCCGGTCCATTCGGTTGCCAGTCCGCTGAGGTCATGAGCCATGTCCAACTTGTGCGGCAGGGCTAACGCATAGTTCACGTTCGCGGCGCGAGGCGTCGTCTCCAGCACCAAGCTGCGACGATCATCACTCACCCGAGCGGACTTCACGGCAATCGTTGTTCGCAGTTGCTTCTGCTGCATCTTGACCACGGCATAGCCAGGGCGAATCGCTTCGAGTCGATCAGCCGCTCCCACATACCGACCCGCTTCAATCCAAGATTGTCGCGAGAGGTTGTCCCAATCAGTGGGATTCACAGGACGATCGAACGTGACCACCGTTTGAGTTTCATCGAGCGGCCAAGCCATCACAGGCTGCGGCGGCGACTGCTTGTCGGTGCTGATCTTGAAGACGCGACCTTGGCCGTTGGGACCGTTCCCCCAGTCAGGGGCTCCGGTATGACAGCAAACCACCAAGTCACCCTGAGGCGAGATCGCGCAGTCCACGACCAACAAAGATGTACTGGCCACGAGCTGATTGGCTGCGACGTAACCCGCGGCAGTCTTGGCGAGCGACGTGCGCCATAACTTGCCGCGAGACTCGCCAGTCACGAGTGCATCGTCGGCCCAGAATTCGGGTCCAACTCGACCGCGACCAACATGGGGACCATTAAAACGGAAGCCGCACGTGCTTTGATGCTGGGGCGAGTAATCCCACACGCTGGGCTCATCAACGACATCCGGCAGCCACTTCGGATGTCGCGGCGGAAATCCATAATGGCGGTTCGGTTGAATGTGCAGCAGCTCGTCAAATGGATTGCCGTTGGGACTCCAAGTGGCTCCTTCTTGGTCGGTTCCAAAGAGGTCACCGGCTTTGTTGAACTGCAACGACATGATGTAACGCAGGCCCGACGCCAGTTGCTCGACCTTGCCATCCGGCCCAATTCGCAGCAAGCAGCCTCGACGTTTGGAGGTTGCATAACGCGGCTCACCCGTTGAGCTTGTCGGAGTCTTTGAGTTGGCCTTGATGCCATCGTGCCAATACGGATTGGAGAAGCCCGCATTGCCCATCGTCACATAGATCGAACCGTCCTGCCCGTGAGCAATCGCCATCGAACTATCGACTCGGCGACTATGCAAATAAGGCGCTTTAACGAGTTCCGGATCATCGAACCCCTTGGCGACCGTCTCCCGTTTGTCCGGCACGCCATCGTTGTTGGTATCGACGAACCGAACGATCTCGTCAGTCAGCACGAAGTACGGGGTGCCATCCTTCACCGACACGCCCAACGGATAGTTGGCAGTCTTTTCGTCTGAGAACGTGTCGACTTTGTCTTCGAGTCCGTCGCCATCGGTATCGCGGAGCAGATGAAAGCGCCCGTCATAGCCGCCGGCATACAGTCGCCCGTCAGCGGAGTATTCGATGTTGTTGAGGCTCGTCAGTTTGATCGGCAGTTCTCGCACCGAGAACCCCGGAACCAACATCTGAAAAGGCAGAGTTGCGGAAGGACTCGCGTGCTCCGCAGTTGTGCCGCACTGCTGGAAGAATCCAGCCACCGCAATGGCGAACAACGCGATTCGAATTCGTTTCATAGAGTACTTCAATCCAATGAGGCTGCATGCCATGAGAGGGACGGCGATGATTTCAACACGTTGTCGAAAGTGACTGTTGAGAGACGACTATGATGCGCGATCGTTCGGCAACGAAAACGATGGATTCGGCTGACCCGTTTTTCAAATCAACCGCTGCGAGTGAGCGACCGTCTTCGGGCTCGGCTCATCATGGAGCCGAGTTCATTCGCCACCACGCGGCTTCGACCCAGAAGAACGTGCTGTAGTACAGCCGCGAGTAGTCATAGCGCCCCAATACTTGCTCGATGGCTGCTTGGTGACTTTGAACGACTTCGCGATCCGGACAGAGCGTCACGATCCAAGCGGCTGAGGTTGGTTCGCGAATGAACGCGGTCTCACGCTGGCGTCGCGGTGAGGTCTTCATGAACTCTCGCAACTGCTGCTCGGCCAACTTTGAGGCTTCGACTTCCGTTTGCTGCGGCTTCCACTGTGGGAGCATCGACGCTCGCCAGTCTTGAAGAAACACGCTCGAATCCTGGGGATCAAACTGCATGGCCAAGGGCAAGCTCTCGGCGGCGAGCTTTGCACTGGCGATCAATCCTCGGGCGTAGATTGCTTTGAGTGCCGCATCGTTCTCCAGCTCCCACAGTCCTCGCAGCGCACTGACCGCCGTGCATGAAGTCCAGTTGTGGGTCTTCGCGTAGAAGAAGGCCATGCCCACTTCACAGATCTCGCGCTTCGTGCGGTTGTGCTCGCCACCGCGTCGTTCGAGTTCCTGTCGATAGAACGATTGCCACTTCTCATCGCCCGTGAGGACGTGCATCAGCTTGGCCGTAAACAACAGACGCGCGACCTCATCAAAGTGGAAGCCGTTGAATGAACCTCGCGAACCGAACGGTGCTTCGGCAGGCATCTTCCAACCCAGTCGCTCGATCTCATTCACGGTCTCGACGAGATGTTGCTTGATGCGATCCTTCTCATTGGCCGTGGCTAAATCAGATTCCCAATAGCGCCACAAGCCAACCAACCACGGCAAAGTTTGATCGTTCGAGCCCATCGGATAGTGCGACTTGCCGTCGGTGCTTAAGCCGCGACCAACGAAACCTTTCACGTTGCTGATCTCATTGAGCTTCAACAAGCCTTCCATCAACCGACGAGCTTGAGTGGCATCGGCATCCGAACGCGAGTACTTCCAACGCAAGATGGCCGCGTCCATGTAGAGCCCGTTGAACATGGCTCCGTTCTCGATGGGAGACCACCAACCCAAAGCGTTGGGTTTGCCGAGTCGACATTCCTCGGGGGTGGGGTAGTTGACCTTGCCGTCGAGGTCCGTGAAGTCGAGCAAGATGCCGTGCTGGTCAACGAAACGACGCCAGATCTCGGCATGTGCCTCTTCCACCTTCTGATTAACGAGAGCCGTCGACGCAGACTTGGTTTGCATGGCAACGACAGCTTGATGAGCCGTCTCTTGCAGGAACGTGGCATAGAGCTTGTCCAAACTTGGAGCGATGAATTCGTTGCCGATCACGCTCTCGTTGAAGAGGACTTCGTACCAAACGCAAGCCCCCAGATACTCGCCGGCGGTGTTGGCATGATGGCCGTCGATGCTCAGCTTCTGAGTTCCATCCGCTTGCTTGGAGAGCTTCCAACCGACGTGCAAAGAATGCGCTTGGTCCGGCAACGTTATCGGGTTGGCTTGCTTGAAGTCGTACTGTGCGTCGGGTTTGTAACCCCATTGAGCATGCGTGTCGGCCAAGAAGAACGCATCGCCGACGGGGATGCGGCGTATTCCCAACTCACCTGCAATCGTGGAGTACGCGGCCGTCAATTGCCCGTACATCTCGGCGTGCGATGTTGGCTCGCCAGGTTTGGGTTGAGCGACCGCAAACCGCGGATCGTCTTGCCGATAGGCCCACGTTTGGTGCATCAGCACTTCAGCTCGTGGGGCATGTTGCTTGATGAAGTCTTGGAGCTGCTTGGCATAGGGACGATATGTCGCTGGGTCGTGGCTCTTAATGCTGGCTTGCTGGATGGTGATGAAGTCCCAGGGTTGCTCGCCGAGGTAATCCTTCAAGCTGCGTTTGCCATATAGCCCAGCCGGGTCTTGAGCATCCTTCTCATGCAGCGCGAAGCGGCCTGCATGTAATTCTAATGACGCACCGCCCACGACGATGGGCTGATGAATCAAGGTGTGACCGCCAGCCTTAGACAGGTCTCCGAGAAACCGAGTGGCGTTGGCCGAGAAGCTGTTTCCAACCGTGAGCAGTCGGACCGTCTTGGATTCTTGTTTGAGATCCTGCGACGGCTCCGTTGCTCGTACCGATGAAGGCCAGAGCAACGACAGGCCGAGTAGAGCTAGCCCCGTTCGAAGCAGCGCCCGACGGGTCATCGATCGAAGTTCTTGGAAGATGTGCATGCCGAGTCCCAGCCGAAAGGGCGATGAAGAAGAGTTCGAGATCAAGACGTATGAGGTCTGCGTTTCTCTGTCGAACGGTGCTGAAAAGCAATCAACAGAGCGACTCGATCTTTGGCTCTGACATCAGGCGGCGAGCTGGTGTGACTCGATCACGGCGGCGCGACTTCGCGACGAATGCGATGTCGCGCCTCTGCATCTTCCTGCGAACAGGGCCGTCCCTTAGTTGCGCTTGAGAGTCACGATGGTTTCTTGAGACAGCACCCAATCCTCGGGGAGCTTCTTGATCTCGGCACCATTGTCAGGGACGTCTTCGATGCGCGGGATGAAGGCAACGACGATTCGGAACGGCGAGCCTTCGGGAGTGTTTGCATTCCCGAAGCGACCTTTCGCTTGGACGTAGGTGCCTTGCTTCGGCATGGTCTCTTGAGCGTACCACGGCGAGCCTGCTTCGCGCGGTCGCACCAGCACGATCGGGCAGCCTTTCGTCGTCACCTTGATCAGCAGCGGTTCGATAACGTTGACGTTCATGGCCTTCGGGCGAATGTAAGTCACCTTACAACGTTTGGCGTCGTCCTTGGATTCAGGAGTCTTCTTAGTTTCGACTGCAGCGACCACTTTGACTTTGTCGCCAGCGACTTTCTGATCGAACTCTGCTGCGATCTTGCGATCTTCGTCAGTGAGTTCTTCATCGACTTTCATGCTGACTGCTGGTGTCTCGGGTTGCCGAGCCACGTCGGCCATCGCGAGTTCTTCGGCAGATGGAGGTTCAATGACAGGCTCGGCGGCTGGATCCGCAAGCTTGGAAGACAAGCCGACCTCTGCCTTCGCCGCACGCATCGACGGCGAGACGTTGGGCGCCGATGTTTCTTCATGATCAGCGTCCAGCGGTTCGCTACGTCCAGCGAACCAGTCGATGCGCAGATCTCGGCTAGCATGGGCAAGCTCGACCGGTTGAAGCGCGGAGTTAGCGGCATTTGCACGAGGCTCACTCACGTAGTCCGCAGTACCGAAACCAGATGCCTCGGTTGAAGCAATCTCACGAGCGTCAGGCGTGCCCGTTGCAGTGGGCTGCGAGAACACTGGTAACTCAGAGGATTGAACCGGCTTAGTCTTGGTCGCGGGTTTGTTGTTCTTAACGACAACCTTGGGTTTGTTCTGCGACTTCATCGCTCCTTCGACCATGACGTAACTCAACGGAGCGATTAGCGCGGCAGCTCCCACAACCGCGCCCGTGATGATGTCACCCTTCTTTGCCATTTGAAGTTCCCCTTCGCTCATTCAACCGCATGCGACGAGCTGTGGATGCGATTGATTCGCTAGCAAGCAACGGTGCCGCTCGTGACGTCGAGGGCTCGTTGATTCCACTCATCCAGATAATGCTCAAAGTCAGTTCTGTGATGCCGGCTCCCCAGCCACCATCACGACGGTTTCACCATACCAACGACTGATCTCAGGGCATGAGTTTTGGAGGCTATTCACTGCTGGAATCACCCAACTCCAGCCACGTATGGCGGTCGGCGAAGCTCCTTCGATGAGCGAAGAATTGACGGTGACGTGGGCTCGATCGGTTCTGCGAATTGCAGGGCAGTTCAACGCCGTGGCTCGATCTGTTTGAGACTGCGACTGGCCATCCCAATGAGAGCAAACTTCACCGAACCGTTATCGTCGGTCAGCGCTGGTTACAGTTGCATCCAGGCATCAACTTCACATGATGCCCGAGCGTCGGCGAAGAGTTCTGGGATCGCCCATGAATCTCCAGTGCCGTAGATACGAGTCTCATCATTCGATGACGTCGCCTCATTCAACAGAAGACGAAAGGCATCTCGATGGCCAAGAAACGTGCGAAGAAAACGTTGACGCTGACTGAGCAACTTCAAGCCGCGCTGGGCGAAGTGGAATCGATTCGTGCCGTAGCGCGAGAGACCGGTCTACATCATGCGAGCTTGCTGCGGTTCGTTCGCGGTGAGCGGTCACTGAAGCTCGACAACGCCGAAAAGTTGATGGAGCACTTCGGCATCGAAGCCAAGAGTGTTAACGAGGAATAGTCCGTCTGGTGATTGGCCATCACGAACGACAGCGTTGCCAGCGAGAGCGAAATTAGGAGTTGCACTCGCTGGCTGGCGGAGATGTTTGAAAAGCAACGAGCATGCTTCCTGAAGCGGTGCCTACTTAGCTTTGAAATCTTCCGCGAAGGCTTGGGGAGTTAGCTCGGAGCCGGTGGCGAATTTGGTGAGCGCGTTCCAGCTCAGAGTTTGCCCAGGAGCAATGACTTTCACTTTCAAGAACTCGCCGACTTTCGGGTTCTTGACGTAGGTCACGGTGCGCGGGTCGGCTCCGTTGTAGAGTTCTCGTGCGACTGTGTGATGCACCTGCGACGCGAACAGCTCGCCCATCATGTAGTTATGGTAGTAGACCGGTGCCGCGACGATGTGAATCTTGCTGGCGTAGTCTGGAGCATTGCGGCCTTCAGGACGTTTCATGCCTTGATACTTTTCGACGAGGCTCCACCACAGCGCGTTGAGATCTTGATCGGGGTTTTCGTAGAGACCCTTTTCGAACCTCAGCATTACTTGGCACCAGCGCGAGAAGATCAGCAATTGATTGCGCAGCACTTTGGCGCCTGCGGCATCGAGCTTTTGACGCTCGGCTGGATCTGTTGGGGCAATTCCCATGTGCTGCTGCCAGGCGCCGCTCTTGCTGAGTCGGCCCATCTGCATCGCGAGCCCTTCCGTCGTGAGAATGTGCGAGGCACCGCGCAACACATACGGGACCGACTGCGGAATGTTCTTGCTCGAATAAACGGCGTGCCCCAGTTCATGCAGCATCGTGTCCATCCAGCGTTCCGTGCGAACAACATTGGCTAAGACTCGGACATCGCCTTCACGATCGATGTCGGTGCAGAAGGCGTGCGGAGACTTCCCCGACTTCTCAAACAGATCGCTGCGTTCGAGCACGTCATCAATCGGCAAGTTGATGCCGGTGTAGAACTCACGACACAGCTTCAAGATGTCCGCCGACTTGTAGATGGCGTCGAGGTCCGTGCCGAAGACCGCAGGTGATTCTTGGAAGAAGGGATCGTGATAATGCCACGGTCGCAGATCAGCGACGGCGATACCGCAATGGGCAGCGAGCTTCTCATCGAACTCGGCTTTGGCGGCGAGAAATGGTTCTCGCGTGAGTGCGTCCAGCTCGTCAAACAGTTTGAGGATGGCGGCCTGATCTTGCTCGTTGAGGTGCAACATCATCTGGCTGTCTCTTATACACATCTGACGCTGCCGACGAAGGCTTAGGTGTAGATCT
>OMIV01000344.1 GCA_900299185.1 Planctomycetaceae bacterium | reverse complement strand
CAACGGGCAGCCCGCATTGCTCGGCAGCAATCGCATTTAGCTTGCCGCTGACAACCTGCGACTCGAAGACCGGCGGCAAGAGCGACGCCGACAACCCGAGCTTATCAAGCAACGGTTGACACCATTGGCGCTTCTTGACGTCGAGCAGCAGTGTTCCCGATGCGTCGCTGACTTCCGAAGCGAACTCTCCCGTCAGGCGGAAGCGGACATAGTCCTTCGGCAACAGGACCTTCACTGTCTTTTCGAAATTGGCCGGTTCGTGATTTCTCAACCACAGAATCTTGGGAGCAGTGAAGCCCGTCAGTGCCGGATTCGAAACCATCTGAATCAGCGCCGCTCGGCCACCAACTTTCGATTCAATTTCGTCGCACTCGGCTTGAGTGCGTTGGTCGTTCCAAAGCAGCGCCGGTCTTACGACGTTGTTGGACTTATCGAGAAACACGCTGCCGTGCATCTGGCCGCTAAGCCCGATGCCTTTCACTTCACTGGGGGCGATGCCTGCTCGGCTTACGACCGCTCGAATGCTTTGGACCGTGGCTTGCCACCAATCTTCTGGGACTTGCTCCGACCAACCCGGCTTCGGGGTATAGAGCGGGTACTCGACCGTATCCCGAGCCAAGATCGCTCCGTCTTCTCGCATTGCGATCGTCTTCGTACCGCTCGTGCCAATATCAACGCCCAGGAAGACAGCCATTCTTAGTTGCTCCATTGAGGTAATGTGGCCCTTCGCGATTCGTGTTGGGTGGGATCGGCTGATCGACCAGAGGTTCCAACGGAATTGGCAAAGTGCCAGTTAATTGATTGAGTGAGTCCAAGTCTGGACGCAGTGTAGAGCCGACTTCCGTGGCTGCCGACCTAACGACGCTCATCGTAATCCGACGATTGAAAGAGCATCCGTGACGCCTCTGGCTTTGCCAGAACTCAACATGGAAGTCACTCGGCTGTTCAACACTTGGAATCGTTGAAGATCGTGAGCTGAAGACGGTGATGACTCGCTGGCGGCAACGGCGCGGCTACTTGTCCTTCAATACTTTCACACGGATGTTGCGGTAGTAGACCGTGCTGTTGGCATCGTGAGCTTGGAGTGCGATCAATCCGTGTGAAAGGCGTCGCTGTTCCCAACTCTCTGGCCGTTGGGTATCTGCAGGTTCGGTGTAATCGACCGTCGTCTTGCCGTTCACTTTGACGACGATGCGCTGACCAATCACGGTGATGTGATACTCGAACCATTCGTCGTCTTTGACCGGCGATGTCGATAGCTCCTCGATGACAATCAAACTGCCGCTCTTGCGAGTATCGGGGCACGAATTGCAAACCTGCACTTCATAGCCCTTCTTCAAAAACTCTTTCTGCGGTCCGGTGTGAAAGAAGACTCCGCCATTCGAGCCCGGCTTTGTCTTGATGTCGAGCTTCAGTTCGAAGTTCTTGAAATCGTGCTTGGCGACCGGACCGACGTAGCTCAATCGAGCGAGTGGACCGCCACCGGCCACGATGGCTCCGTCTTCCACTTTGAAGCATTGAGGTAAGTCCGCCGCGTCCCAATTCGCGAGTGACTTGCCATCGAACAACGACTGCCACGCTCCGTCTTTGCTGGCGTTGATGAGCGAGCGGAGTTCGAGTGGAAAGTCCGTCAGGATGCCGTCGATGCCAACGTCGATTGCCTGCTTCCAATTGTCGGGGACGTTGCCCGCGACAGTCACTCCAGCGATGAAGACTTGCTTGTGAGCGCGTCGAGCTGCGGCCATCTGTTCGTCGTTGGGTAAGAATCGAACATAGACCCACTTCGCATGGGGATCCGCAACTGCCGCCGGAAACTCTGCTGCGTTATTTGCGAGCACCGCTACTCGGGCCTTGGGTGACATCTGCAAGATGTTGTGACGTACTTGCGGTGAGGAGATCGTGCTGCCGATAAAGATCAGCCGATGCAGCACTTTGTGCTTCTCGGCCAACAACACGACATCGCGTTCTTGCTGATCGTCTCCCGACTTGAGATCAACAGCGACAAGGACATCGCGATGTTGATGCTCTGCGACCAATCGCAGCACTTCGTAAACTGTGGGCACTTTCTCGTTCGAGCACATCGGATCGAACCAACTGCCAGCATCGAGCCCTCGGATTTGACCAAGAGTTAGCTCTGACACTTTTCCGACACCGTTCGTCGTGCGATCGACGGTGTCATCATGAATGCAGACGAGGAGTCCGTCGCGCGTGCGTTGCACATCGAACTCAAAGCCCAATCGCAGTTCGAGGCACGCTCGAAAGTTGGCGAGCGTGTTCTCAGGCGCGTGCTTCAAGAGTCCTCGATGAGCAACGACCATTGGCCGCGGGGACTCGTCGGCAAAGGTTTGCTAGTTGACGATCAGCAGACCAAGTAAGAGCACTGCGACACTGTGATTGATCGTCATTGGCAGGTTCCACTTGAGGTGCTCGGAGACAGAGGCAACTCAATCAAAGATTTCATGGCGAGTCGAGAAACAAAAAGGGCTGCGTTTTCACGCAGCCCTTGTGACTTACACATCCCCACCGGCTGGCGGGCCTTGCACTTGGCGTCGAACTCGAAGCGGCAGGCCATGCAGACGAATGAAGCCCTTGGCGTCTTCTTGGCGGTAGCTTTCGCTCTCGCCATCCATCGTCGCCACTGAGGCGTCATACAAGCTATAGGGCGAGCGGCGTCCTTCGACGATCACGTTGCCCTTGTAGAGAGCGACTCGCGTTTCGCCGCTGACGAAGCGCTGCGTGTTTTGGAAGAACGTGCGATGCGCTTCGGCGACTGGGTCGAACCAGTAGCCGTTGTAAACCAACGCTGCGAAGTCAGGCATGCGTCGCTCTTTCTCCATTAGCACGCTGCCCATCAAGCACAAGCCTTCGAGGTCTCGATGCGCGTCTCGCAGCACGGTGTGGCCGGGAGCGTGATACTCACCGCGCGACTTCATGCCGACGTAACGAGTTTCGACCATGCCCAACGAACCGACGCCGTTTCGTGACGCGGCTTCGTCGACGTACTTGAAGACATTCAGCAGGCCCGAAGACAACGTCTCGCCAGCTTCATACGTCGTGACATCAATGCCTTCGAACTGACTGGGCTTAGCGATGCACGATGAGACTCGAACCGGCACGCCAGATTCCCAATGAATAATGAAACGCTCGACGGCATCGGGCGCCTTCGTGGGATGGACCATGCGTTCGAAGATTTCGTCAGGAGCACCCAACCACGGATCTTCGAGAATGCCAGCCTCGTAGGAGATATGCAGCAGATTGTCGTCCGAAGACCAAGGCTTCTTGCGACTGGCCTTGGCTTCCAAACCGTACTTATCAACGTAGTCCAGCATGCTCTTTCGCCCTGCTGAGAACTGGTTGATGAAGTCCGTATTCTTCCAGGGAGCCAAGATCCGCAGTTTGGAATCGATGGCTTGATAGCCCAATTCAAAACGAACTTGATCGTTGCCTTTGCCCGTCGCTCCGTGACAAACAACGCGAGCACCGGTCTCGTGAGCGATACGTACTTGGTGCTTGGCGATCAGCGGTCGCGCGATCGACGTGCCCATCAAGTACCGGCCTTCGTAAGCCGCGTTGGAATGCAAGCAGGGCAAGAAGTAGTCAGTCAGAAACTCTTCGCGAGCATCCACAGCGAAGTACTGCGACGCGCCATTGCGCTTCGCTCGTTCGCCAATGACATGCAGGTCTTCCACCTTCTGTCCGATGTCGAGCAGATAGGCGATGACCTCGTAGTTCTGAGCAGCCAACCAATGCAAAATAACGGTCGTGTCCAAGCCGCCTGAATAGGCCAAGACAACTTTCTCTTTGTTCGACATGACGAAGCCTCTATCGACGAATGAGTAGTCACGAACGAGGACTGAATCCTCGAATGAAATTGGAGTTAGCCCTGACCGATCGAACGAGCGGCGTTGGAAGAGTTCCTACGCCGCTCGAATTGATTCGCAGAGCGTTCTTACGAACCGAGTACCGATCGCCAAGTTAGCTCTCGGGCACCCACAGCTTGGCACCAACGCCGCCAGCGCCGACGGTCATTGATTCTGGCAGGACCAAACCCGAGGCAGTCTGACCAGGAATCGGCAAGTTGAACTGTCGCAGGACGGGCTCCATGAACTCGCGAATCTTCGGCAGTTTGTTGCCGAAGTAGTTCCACAAGCGGTCAATCAATTCCGGCAGAGCGGGGTCTGTTGGGTCTTCGAGCCGCAACTCAAACTCGTGCATGGCCCATTCGACCTTTGCACCGAAGTTATCTCCCTTTTCGGCTTCGGCCCGACCGCGAACGCTCCATTCCAACGCTTGACCATGATGGCCAAGCTCGTTCGAAACGTCGCAGAACAACCGACAGAACTGTTCGATGGAAAGCCCCTTGAGATGCTCGAGTCCGCGCTTCGAGATCTCGGACATCACGGCATAAGTGAAGGGCACATGTCGAACGAGCAGGGCTCGCTGCATGACATGCGCGAGTTGCTCTGACGACAACTCTTGCAGAGGCAATCGATGAGACTGCAACACCGAGAGCGAATCGATCGTCTCGTCGTTCGCGGTGACTTGTGCTTCCGGTTCGATGCCCAGCTCGCGACGCACGTCATTGATGTCGACGTTGTTGGTCGCGATGTGAGCCATCGCATCGAGGGTGTAAATCGAAGCACACAGCTTGATCTTCAAGCTGGAGTCTGCCGCAGCTTCCTTGGGGGTCTTGCCACCCAGTCGCTTGAGCGGGAACTGATACCAATCGTTTTGCAGGTAATCTTCAGCTCGCTTCTTGCGCCAAGCTTGGCGGCTCTTGGCGTCGAGCTTGGTGAAGTAGTGCTTGCGTTGCAGCGGAATGAATTCATTCAGCGTTTCGCGGATGGTGATGTCATGCCGCATCGTTTGCTCGTTGCAGTCATGGTCATGGCCGCAGTCATGATCGCCATCGTGGTCGTGTTGGTGTTGAACTTCGTGGGCTTCGAACGGCACCAACTCGTCCTTCAACGCCGATTCGATGATATGCACCGCAGCGTCGCGTCCAGGGCCATCCACTTCGGAGACAGAGACCGTACCGTGTCGAGTGTCACCGATATCGAGGTCGTAAACCGCGACCTCAGCTTGAATGACCGGGAACTGTTGATCGGCGGTTGAGCCTTCGTCAGCCGGAGCAAACTCCAGGAACAAGTAACGTCCGACGACTTGGATGCCTTCGGTTTGTTCTTCCTTCTGCGGCATGCGTTTGCAGCGCGGCACGTCGTCCAACAACGACAGAGCTTTGGATGTCGACTTCACCTTCAGCCGCGTGACTTTGACCGGAGTCTTGTCTTCGACTTGGTCCATCTCCAGCAGTTGGGCGATGGACTCGCATTCGACGGCTGATTCAAAGTCCGAGGCGAACTCGACAGCCTTGCGAAGTGCTTCCACGGCTCCGGCAGTGTCGTCGTCCCAGACTCGACACAGACCAATGTTCTTCCACAAGCCCCAATGGTTGGGCAGCTTGTCGGTGACTTTGGCGAACAGCTTGCCGGCGATTTCCCAGCAGCCGTGAATCGACATTCGGTAGGCGTTCTTGATGTCTTTCTCGTGCCCTTCCGGCGCGTCGATCTTTTCCAAATGGTGAGTGCTGCGCAGCGGATACGGAATGTTGGGCGAGCCATCCAACTTCATGAGCTGTTGGAACAGTGCTTGTCGGTCGTCTTTGTCGCGAGCCAATCGCAAGGCCAGCCCGAGATGCTCGCGCGCCGCCATGGGGTTGGACTTCAGCAAGTCGTCAGCAACGTGCATGGCCAGTGACGACAAGACTTCCGGAGAGGACTGAGCGCTGACTTGGAACGCTCGATGGATCTCGGGCTTGGCTTCGTGAAAGCCAACATCCAGGAAGTGAGCCATTGCCAACAACGCGTGACCGTGGCCGATGTCGTTATGGACCTTGACGAACTCACGCATCTCAGACGCGGCTTCGTCGAAGCGTTCTTGCTCCATCAGCAGTTGAGCGCGAGTGATGGGCACGATCGGCGCTTCGGGGAACTGCTGGCCGATCTTGTTGAGTGCGTCGAGTGCTTGTTGCGGCTGATGCTTCTCGTGTAGCCGTGAGACTCGCTCCATCTCAGACAGAGCACTGCTGCAGCAGAACTTGACCTTTTTCCCGCTGCCACAAGGACACGGCGCGTAGACATCCAGACCTGAAGCCATGAGACATTCTTTCTGCTCGATGTGGGAGAACTGCAATCGAGCCTCATCCCAGGCGCGAACACCGCTTGACGCGCAGCAAATCGGCTGGCGTGAAGGTTAGGTAGTCGCATGGCCGCACCGGCGACGGAGTCGGCTTATGAGGGGAAGCGCCACCGAAAACCGGCGCGCAAGAGAATTCGAGTGCGTGAAATTGCCGAATACGGGGGCGGCTCCGCGACACATCATCGCTGCGGGACCATCCCCAAATCCGGCTGGTCAAAGCGGGCGGGATGGTAGGTAAAGCAGCCCAGGTTTCACAGTTAGGCCGGACTTCCGCGACTTCCTGGCGATCATGCGAGTGCTATCAATCGTCGACGACGGCCAATTCATCATCATGCGGCGCGCCGTTCTTCGGCTTGCTGATACACGTGGTCCATCGCCTGCTGAACCTGGTGCATGTAGTCCTCAATCACTTCGCGAGAAGCATGTGGAGGCACGAAGATTGGCGAGCCCAGAATCATGCGGACTCGGCTGAAGGGCTTGGGAATGACGAGGTCGGTCCAGCGTCCTTTGAGACTCCAAGCTCTCTCGTATTCGAAGGTCATCGGCACGATGGGGCGACCCGATCGGGACGACAAAAAGACGATGCCGTCCTTCATGACTCGCCGAGGTCCGCGCGGACCGTCGGGCGTGATCGTGATGTGATAGGACTCGGTCGCTGTCAGCGTTTCTCGCAGAGCCTGCACGGCACCGCGCATGGACGATCCGCGCACGCACACAATCCCGAGCAGCTTCATGGTCTCGGCCAAGTATGAGCCGTCCTGATGCTGACTCACCAAGGCGGCCATGTTGTGAGACTTGCCCATAAAGAGCGGCATCACGATCGAGTCATGCCAAGTGCAGTAGAGGCACCGGCCTGGTGGATTGGGATCGTATGCAGACCATTGGAAGTCGCCGGGCGGCAAGATGAACTCTTTGCGAATTGTGGCGAACAACAAACGCAAGGAACTGACCATGACCCGCGCCGCGAGCTTGGTGAGAAATGGACTCTTAAGTTTCATTGACCCTCATCCTTGAGGTCTTGATTCCGGTCGAGAATGAATCGACGAACGAACGACTCGCTCCAATCAGCAGGCAAGGGATTGGAGCGAGCGGGCCGGGATGTTCCTCTGATAGGGAACGCCCCACAAGACGAGTTTCGCTGGCCGAACGCCCGCTCGAATCGCGGTGTTGCCCGAATCATCACCACGTCCGAAGTCGGCTCAGGCTTCATGGAGAAACACGGTTCTCTGAGAGCTATCAGCCGAGCGGGCGAAGCGACCATGAGACTACTTGGCGAGTTCTTTCCATAAGACGGCGCTGGCCAGCGTGCCCTTATGGAAGTCGGCCAACGAGAAGTGTTCATCGGGGCTATGGAGGTTGTCGGTGTCTTGCCCCCAGCCCAGCAGCAAGGTGTCAACGCCGAGGATGAGTTTGAACGTTGCGACTACTGGAATCGAACCGCCTTCTCGAATCATCACCGGGGCGGTTCCGAAGGCTTGCTCGATAGCTCGACGAGCGGCGGCAATGAATGGGCTATTGAGGTCCGCGACTGTCGGCCAACCTCCATGATGGGCCATGAATTTCAGCTTCGTACCGGCGGGAGTATTCGCTTGTAAGAAGGATTCCAACGCTTGCGTGAGCTTGTCGGGATTCTGATTGGGCACCAACCGACACGTGATTTTGGCAGTGGCCGTGGATGGCACGATCGTCTTCGGGCCTTCGCCGGTGTAGCCGCCGTAAATGCCGTTCACGTCGCAGGTCGGGCGAGCCCAACGGCGTTCAAGCGTCGAGAAGCCAGCCTCACCGTGAACTGCGTCGACACCGAGCTTCTGCTGGTACTTGTGCTCGTCAAAGGGCAAGGCCCGGAATTGCTGACGCTCGGCATCGGTCAACGGCGAAACGTCGTCATAGAACCCCGGAACGGTGATGCGACCTTCATCGTCATGAAGTTTGCCGATGAGCCGACACAAAGCATTGATCGGGTTCCAAACGGAGCCGCCAAAGACACCGCTGTGCAAGTCGCGATTGGGGCCGGTCAGCGTGACCTCGCACGCCAAGATGCCGCGCAAGCCATAAGTGATGGCCGGCATACCGGGACCGTACTGAGACGTGTCGCTGACGACGACGATATCGCACTTCAGCTTCCCTTTGTTGGTGGCGAGGAAGTCGTCGAGGTTGCGACTGCCCACTTCTTCTTCGCCCTCAATCACGAACTTCACATTCACCGGCAGCTTGCCAGCAGCTTTCAACCAAGCTGCAACGGACAACACGTGAGTCCAAACCTGACCCTTGTCGTCAGTCGCGCCGCGAGCATAGATCGCTCCGTCTCGAACGGTGGGCTCGAAAGCCGGAGTCGTCCATTTGTCGAGAGGATCTGGTGGCTGCACGTCGTAGTGACCGTAGATCAAGACGGTCGGAGCTGAGCTTCCAGCTCCCAGCCACTCTGCGTAAACGATTGCGTTGCCGGGAGTGGGACAGAGTTCTGCTTTCAATCCGGCTGCAGCCAACGCATCGCGTACGAACTCGGCGCCGCGGCGAACGTCGTCTTTGAAACGTGAATCCGCGCTGACAGTGGGAATGCGGAGCAACGCTTTCAATTGCTCGACGGCTTGTTCGCGGTTGGCGTTGAGATGATCAAGAACAGATTGCATGAGAAGTCAGACTCCTTGAGTGATGGCAGATGCGGGACAGCCTGTCGCTTTGCGTGAAACTTCGATCGAGTCAGCGAAGGTTGCCACGAGCGGCAGCAGTGTTGGCGGGAAGTGGAGAGTAGATCGTCGAAAAATGGAGGGCGAAAATCCGACAAGTTCTCAGAATCATCAGTCGCTGCTGAAGCCAGTGACTAGACTGCTTCCGTGGATGCGATCGTCTGACGGTCGTCGTGCCGTCATTGGTTATCTATCGAGGAACCTCGCATGCCGATTTTCGAGCGGCAGTCTGAAGTCAATTGCTCGGCCCAAGAACTCTTTGATTGGCACTTACGGCCCGGAGCTTTTCTTCGACTTGCGCCGCCGTGGGAACCCATCGAGTTGGTCTCCAGTGAGCCGGTTGCTGATGGCTCGCGAGCCGTCATTCGAATGCCACTGGCACCAGGGATTTCGACGACTTGGACGGCCGAGCACAGTGCCATCATTCGTGGCGAGCAGTTTCGAGACGTGGCGCTATCGGGGCCGTTTGCGAAGTGGGAGCACACTCATCGCATGGAGCCCATCAGTGAGCACCGCTCGCGACTGGTCGATCGGATTAACTACGAGCCACCTCTGAGATTTCTCGCAAACTTGGTGGCTGGGCGGTTAATCCGCACAAAGATCGAACGGACTTTCGACTATCGGCATCGCATCACGGCGAGCGACATCGACTTTCATCGACGCACCTCAGGAGACAGCCTCATGAAGATTGCTATCGGCGGTTCAACGGGATTGGTGGGTACCGAACTGGTTTCGTTCCTTGCGACTGGCGGGCATGAAGTCATCAGGCTCATGCGCAAGTCCGCCGGGACAACGTCTCCCTACAAACAAGTTCAATGGAACCCGTCGCAAGGCAGCATTGATTCTGCGGGGCTCGAAGGTTGCGACGCGGTCGTGCATCTCGGTGGTGACAACATTGCTCATGGCCGTTGGAACGCCGGCAAGAAGCGACTTATTCGAGACAGTCGTGTCATCAGCACCAACTTGTTGGCGAAGACTTTGGCGGGACTTACGCAACGTCCCAAGGTCTTTGTGTGTGCGTCGGCCATCGGTTTCTATGGAGATCGCGGCGATGAAATTCTGACCGAAGAAAGTGCTCCCGGACCGCGATTCTTGAGCGACGTATGCCGAGAATGGGAACAGGCCACAGAGCCTGCTCGCGCGGCAGGTATTCGGGTTGTGAATCTGCGAATCGGAGTTGTGCTGACTCCGAAAGGCGCCGCGCTGCAGAAGATGCTGACGCCATTCAAACTGTGCTTGGGTGGGAATGTTGGGAATGGCCAGCAGTGGTGGTCGTGGGTCGCGATTGACGATGTCTTGCGATCCATTGAGCACTGTATCTCGACTGAATCGTTAAGCGGCCCCGTCAATTGCGTGGCTCCAGAGTGTCTTACCAATCGAGACTTCACCAAGACGCTCGGCAAAGTCCTGAGCCGTCCGACGTTGTTCCCCATGCCAGCGTTCGTCGTGAAGACGCTCTTCGGTGAGATGGGAGAAGAATTACTCCTCGGAAGTAGTCGCGTTGTCCCAACCCGTTTGCAGCAGACGGCGTTTGAGTTCGCATGTCCGACTCTTGAAGGCGGCTTGCGACACTTGCTCGGTCGATAACGCGCAGTCGCGTGGAGCTATCGATCCTGTTTCATATTGAGCAGAGCGCATCTCCCCAAGAAGGGAAACGTGAGCAACGCTCATGCGGCTTGCCGTCGTGCGGACAGCCGTCGTCCGCATCGGTCAATCATCAATGTGACTGGTCCATTAGCATTCGAACGTGCGACTTCCCGCAAGACATGGCTGCTCGGACAAAAAGGACGCGCAGCAACAGTGATTACATTCGACACTTTGCCTTAGAAGCTCTGTGAGCCCGCCTGAGTGACCCGTTTGCCAATTGCCCGACCTGCGAATCAGGCACCTTGGCTGTCTCTGCAACTCGTGCGGGCTCTCTTTATGCCTGCACGATGCCCGAGTGAGCTATCCCGCATGCTTCGCGGTTGCATGGCTCTGCAATGACGGAAGCAAGCACTCTTCTCTCGTGACGTTTGTCGAGAGACTACATGCCGTCCGCGGCTGCTTCGTCCGTCGCAAACTCAGGCATCAGCGGCTGACGCTCGGGGAAGAGGTGATAGGTCGGGAACTCTTTGCCGACCTGACGCAAGCAGACGACTAAGCCGCCGTTCGTCGCGATGTAGGTTCGGTCGGTGAGATCGTTGCCGTACCGAACGCTGAATTCTCGTAGCGGCATCGTACCGACAACAGATCCGTTTTGGCGGTTGAGCACGCCCAGGTTCCCGACCGTGTCAGAGACAAGCAGCGAGTGCGAGTTGGCTGCCACGAAGTCTTGCATGTTCGCCTGCCACCACTGCGGCTGGCCGGTTTGCTTCGACAGTGAATAGACGCCGCCCTTCTCGGGGAAGATGTAAACGCTGTTCTCAATCACGTGTGCTTGGCGGCGGATTGGCAAGCCCGCCACGAACTGCCATTTGACCGTGCCGCGTTCTTGACCGATGCAGAACAGGTTCAGGTCTTCGGTACCTAAGAAGATCATCCCATCGGCGCGAGCGAGGGGCGCGGAGATCGCCTTGTTGGTTTCGAATTGCCACTGCATCTTCCGGTCGCCTTTATTGATCGCATACAGCGACTTATCGCGACTCGCAAAGTTGATGACACCACCTGCCAAGACTGGCGTCGTGGTGACTTCTTGAGCGGTCTTGAAACGCCACTTCTGAGCGACGTTCGACCATTGTGGCAGTCGGTTATCGCGATGCAGCTTCTGAATAGCCTTCAGATCGAAGCAATAAACGCTGCCATCCAACGTGCCGTAGTAGAGTTGATTGCGATCGATCGCCGGGCTGGTTGATGGCGGAGCTGGCAATGCAATCTGCCACACTTGCTTGCCGGATCTCTTATTGAGCGCATAGAGCGACGAGCCCGAGTTGATCAGCACCAATTCATCATTTGAAACCGGCGCGTAGCTGGGGGCATCGGGTTCGCCGAGTTGCACGAACCAACGCTTATCGCCGGTCTCACAATCAAAAGCTGTGACTGATCCGCCACTGGATTGAACGTAAAGGTTCTCGTCGTCGAGCGCGAGATGGGCGAGCTTGTCCCGATAGACGTTCATCGTCGCTTGGCTCCACCAAGCTCGTTCCAGACCGTATCGCGACAGCATCCGCGCGGTCGGCAATTGCCGTTCTGATCCGTTCTGAGCGAACGCGTTGCCACAGAGCGCGATGAGAGCCACGAAAGCCCAGCTCAACGACTTGCGGAGCATGGTGATGTTCCTGCGAGAGAGTGATTCTTGAAGCCAGTGCAACGGACCTGGGGAGCCGTTCGAGTCATTCGCTCATCCCAAGATCTAACTTGGGCGAAGCGCTGGAACTCCAACTTGCTCTCTTGAGGTCACTCAGAAACCTGAGCCGCCGATCGAGAGTTCTTCTTGCGGTAAGGCATTACGTCCTCCACCAGCGATGTCTGATGGAGATGCGAACTCTTCGAACGTCAGCGGATCGTGATTGACGAGCACTCCGTTTCGCAGTTGCAACAACAACTTGCCATTCTCGATTTGGTAAGTCACGAAAGAGTCGTCGTCATAGACGCCTTGCGGATACCGATCTGGGAACTGCAACGCTTCTTGTTGAAGCTGCGTTCGCACCTCGACGACACCGTCCGTTAGTGGGGTCGCTGGCCCGAGGATGCTTTCCACTTCATCTAAGCGTTGCCCAGTGCGAATTCTAGAGTTGAGTAGCGAGTACAGAGACTTTCCGTCGCGGAACTTTTGGTAATGGTCCGCTTCCAACGACGATGACGGCCACGATGTGAGAATCGCCAAACCCACAATGATGACGAGAACAAGTAAGGGTATTGCGGCTTGCTTCATCGCCAGTTCCCACGCAGCTTACGGAGACGGAGTGATCGGTAACTGGGGCCATGCTAGAGTCGCCTTCCGGGCCGAAACTAGCAGTTGCAACGCTTCATTGGTCGTCTGCCAACAACTTGTTGATGTCGTTGGTAGGATCGGCACCAACTGACATCTCGAAAGTCATGTTCGTCAGCAATGAGAGAGTTCCTCCGTGTCCAAACGCCGCTTACGAATCGATGTAGCTTTCGACAATGCGACCGAAGCGTTGTTCGTGCTCGACGCCAAACGTCGAGTCGTCTTCTTCAATAAAGGTTGTGTTGAACTCTGCGGTTGCCCGGCTGAGGACGTGTTGGGTTTGCCGTGTCTCTTCACGAGTGACACGGGAATTACACCATTGGGAACAGTGACCGGCGCACTCGCGCCTCCCGACGAGATCTTTTCCGAAGAGGTCTTGGCGGTTCCCAAGTATTTCGTGAATCGCCAAACGGGGCAGTCGCTGGCCAAGCTCGTCAACTTTCATCGAATCTGCAGTGATGAGGGCGACACTTATGTCCTGGGAATCGTGATCGATGTGCCGAAAGCCAAGCCGCCGATCGAAGTGTCGATGCTGACTCAAGTGCATGCGGAACTCGGAGCCCTGCGGCATGCCTTGCGGCAGCGCTATCGCTTGAATTCGATCGTGGCAAAGTCTGCTGCGATGCTCCGTGTGCTTGAGCAGATCAATGCCGCTCGACAAAGCCTGGTCTCGGTTGCGTTGATCGGTGAAGCCGGCGTTGGCAAAGAGCATGTTGCTCGCGCCATTCATTACGAGAGTGAGCATGGCTCAAAAGCCTTTGTGCCAATCGACTGCCAGCAACTGCCGCCGGATGAAGTTCGGAGTTCTATCGAGCGACTCTTGGGTTCGGATTGGAACGAGATCACTCCGGTGTCGGCGTTACATCCGGGTTGTCTCTACTTGCAGCATGTGGAAGCTTTGCCGCGCGAGTTGCAGCAACGGTTGCTCGACTTCTTGGCGGGCGATTCGGGACGAGCGTTTCGTCAGCACGTGCGTTTGATCGTCTCGTCCGAAAGAGATCTCGCCGAGGCCGTGGCCGCCGATCGCTTGATCGAATCGTTCTACTATCAAGTCACCAGCCTGCAGATCGCAGTGCCGTCGTTGCGAAAGCGATTGGAAGAATTGCGACTGTTCGCTCAGCACTTTGTCGAAGAGTCGAATCGAGCGGGCGGCAAGCAGATCACTGGGATCTCTGCCGATGTTTGGACGCAGCTCGAAGAGTATTCCTGGCCGGGGAATCTCGATGAACTGCGCGAGGTCATCGTGGCGGCACACTCGAACTGCAAAGGCAGCGTCATTGCTGCGAGCGATTTGCCGTTGAGGTTCCGCTCGGGACTGGATGCGGAGTCATTGAGTCCTTCGACGCCGTCGTTGTTCGAGCCTTTGAGTTCCCTCTTGCAGCGTGTCGAGCGGCAGCACGTGGAAGCGGCGTTACAGCAAGCGAAGGGCAACAAGATGAACGCGGCCAAGTTGCTGGGGCTATCGCGAGTGGCTTTGAACTCGCGGCTGGAAGCATTTGGGCTCAGCAGCGATGGCAGCGATTCGGAGACTTAATAGCCAGGCCAAAACTCTACCCAGGCAAGCCCGAAGCGATCGCGAGTGCGTGCCGTTGCCGTATTGATTCGTGGTCGACATCGCATTCCCACCAAATTAAGTCGAAGAAGTTTCACGCAGGGGCGCGGGGTTCGCAGAGCTGAGGAAGTTGACGTTTCCGACAGAGTTCTGAGATGTCGTGGGGCTCGTTTCCAACGTGCCTCAATTCACGTGAAACGAGCACGTTGGAAACGTGCTCCACTAGTTCTGTCGGAAATGGCAGGAGTGCGCAACGCGGTCTTCTCTGCGTTCCCCGCGCCTCTGCGTGAGATCTCTGCCTTGCCGAAATGTAGGCAACCGTGACCAACGCCAACGTCAGAAGACTGGCGGTCGGAGTGCTTACGGCAAACGAGGCGGCTGGAAGGACCGTTCGTCACTGGGCGTGGTCGTGGCTGGCTGCCGAGTACGAATGCCGGATGTCGGCAAGATTTCGTTGTTCGGCATCGCGGGGCGATCGTCTTGCCCTGTGTAAATTGCCTTACCAGACGGGAACGATTCGACCGTCGTCACGACTCGTTTGTGTTGGTCAAACTCGCTCTTGTCCGCCAACCGCACTCGCATCGCGAAGTTACGTTCGATGCGGCTGTGGATCGGCAATCCGGTCTCGCGATCGATGTCGCAAACACCCGCGGTGTGTCCGTCTTTGAGCAGGATCTCAGATTCCGACTGACGCTGATTCTCAGGGCTGAGCGACGCGACTCGCATGGGCACAATGCGGCCCAGCACATCGATCTTGGCCATCTTGTCGTTCAGCGAAGCGAGGTGGTAAGTCGTGTCGAGCATCATGGGCACAGGGTTTGTCAGCTTGCGCTGACGGCTCCATTCATCGCCTTCTTTGATCATCGTCTCTCGACCTGGAGCGTCCTTGTTGAAACGCAGCAACCCGATGCTGTCATCGACGAAGTTGGCGAAGCTCTCGTCTTCAGAATTTGCCAAGGCTTGTTGCATGGCTTGTTGACGACTGGCTTCAGGCACGAACCGAGCACAACGCTGTAAGAACTCTGGCATGCCTTCGACATTGAAGACCTGATTTTCGTCGCTCAGCCAAAACGAGAACCCGTTGTTGACCATGCCGTGGTAGAGCAGCGCCTCGGGTGGAACTTGCTCGCCAGGATTGGTTGAATCGTATTCGACCTTCTTGCCCAGCATGTCTTGCGAGTAACGCACGCGATCATAACGGACGCTGAGTCGTCGCTTACCTTTCTCCTCGCTATCGACCGAAATGGCGAATCTTGTGAAGAGCCGGGATCGGCTGATGGCTTTGCCGTCTTTCAGTTGTTGAACCAGCGTTTGCTCAACGGTCTTTTGCAGTGGGAACTTGGCACCAGGACGCAGCGTAAATCGAAGCTGACCTTCGCGCGGCGGTTCCTTGCGTCCGACTTGCTCGATGTCGCTCGCGGCTTCGGTCTTTTCTGGTTCTGGTGCCGGAGCCTTCGACACAGAGAAGTCCGGCATGCTGAGTTCGTCGTCGTCTGCCTGTTGGCAACCTGTTGCCAGACATAGTCCCGAGATTGTCAGCAACGAGAGAACCCACCGACTTCGCAACATGAGGAATCCCTTCCGTATGGGCACGAGGCATCGCCTCTGTTTGATCGGTGATCGCCGCTGGCTTCAGTTCCGGTTTGAGTGGCGGACCGAGGCGTAGAGCGACAATCGCGAACCTGCATATCGAACCGCATCAAGCGGCCTTCTGACTGTCGAGTTAGCTTTGTCTTTCGCCGGGCTTACTTCTTAAACGCTTCCGCCAACTTGGTCTTCAAGTCATTCACAGTGATGTCGTTCGACACCACTTTGCCGTCGCGATCGACGAGGAACATCAGCGGGTTCTTGTAGATGCCATACTGCATGGCCAAGGTGTTGAAGTTCTCATTGGATGCCGGGTCATGGATCGACGGGAAGTTGACCTTATTCGTTGTGACGTACGTCGTGATGGCTTTGGTGTCCTGATCCGTGCAGATTCCGACGATGGCGAAACCACGCTCTGCATATTGTTCGAGCAGTGCTTTGAGCACTGGCAGATCTTCATTGAACGTGAGGGAATTCATTTCCCAGAAGCAAACGACATAGGCTTTACCTCTAAGCGACGCGACATCGATCGTACGACTTCCAACGTCTTTGCCACTGAGCTTGAAGGTGGTGCCAACAAGATCCAACCGGCGCAAGGCTCCATTGGCCCGAGCTTCCGCTCCAGGGACGTCTTTGCGAAGACCCAATTGCTTGTAGTAACGGCGAGCGACATCGGGCTTCTGGTTGTGCTCGGCATTCACCGCCAACTGCAGCAGAGCGTCTACAGCCTGATCGGAATTCGGGAAGTTCGACACAAACTTATCGAGCTCCATGAACCACTTCTCGTGGGCCTTTTGTTGGTCCTTGGGATCCTTCGTGTTGCTCGCCAAGCTGTATTGGGCAAACAGGCTCTGGAAAGCAATCAGCGCCAACAAGGGCGAAGTCGCGTTGTTTTTCTGAATGCTCACCTCGAGCTCGCGAAGTTCTTTGACTGCGTCGACTTCGCCAAGCTGAATCAACGAAACCAGAGTGTTGATGAGTTGCTGCGTCCACAGATCTCGCTGCTGAGCGGCCTGAGCTTCTGCAATCAGTCGCTCAATGATCTTCTTACGTTTGATGTGATAAGCAACGAACTCGGCCTTCGTCGAATTCGGCCCCGGCCCCTTCTTATCGAGGTCTTCGAGCTGCTTCAGAATCTCCTGCATTTTTTCTGTCAGCTCGCTGCCACCTTGAGATGGCAAGCTGGCCGGACGCATCAGCAGACCGGCGGATGTCACGATCTCATTGCCGCTCATGGGAGTGGGGATCTGAGTTAGTTTCCAAACGTCGCCGACTTTGATCATCTCGCCAATCTGCACGATGCCATGCTTGCCGCCAGTTTCGACGAACGTCATCGCACCTTCGTAAACCAGCAAGTCGGCGGTTGCCTTCTTGTCATCCATGGGGATCAGCGATGGCATCGAAGCATCCATCCGAGTCCACTTCGACTGCGACGTGAGCAAGCCCTTGCTCATGATGGTGCGAGCAGCGGCGGATGGCTCTTGAACTTGTCGGAGGAGCTCTGTGGCAATGCTGTCGCTGATGCCGAGTGAGTCCAAATCGCTCTTGGTGATCAGCACGGTGGAAAGAGTCGCCATGTCACCGCTGACGAGCGAGTTGACGGCAACGCGTGTGGCTTCCTCAGCAGAGAGAAACTTCCAACTGTCGATCTTGCCGTCTTGGTTCTTGTCGACGCCCCACCGAGTGCCTCCGGTATTGAGCCAACGGACCTGGTCAATCTTCTGATCGAAGTCGCTGTCGATGTCGCGATAGACCTCGATGCCATTCTTGTAGTAGCGCCAGGCATCGATGTAACGATCGCCGTTGGCGTCGAAGTAACGTCGCAAGATCAAGCCGTTGGGTTCATAGACCGCGAAGCCAAAGTTCTTTTCAAACTTCTCGAGTTCGACACGACACTTCTTGACGTCAGCAACCAGCGGGCTGTCGTACTCGACGTCTTTTTGCGACGGCTTGTATTGCAGCGCGACTTCGGGCGTCGGCGTTTGAGAAAACGCGGTCGCACCAATGACAGTCCAGAGTCCCAAGGTGATCGCGAGCTTTATTTTCATGAGCAAATTCCTTTTCGCCTACGGTTCGCAAACGAGACTTGGTCAGTCGCGTGGCGTCGTTTTCGCGTCTTGCTTTGACGATGAGTTGCGGCTGTTTCCAAACAGTCTGGCAAAAACGTCAGTTGCGAGTCAGCGCCAGTTTGTTGGAGCGCAGGTCGGTCTTGTCGCGTTTTGAAACGACTGGCAGACTCCCAGCCCCTTTGACTCGGACCGTGACAAGGACGTCGCTCAATGCCGAACCGGACTTCATCAACGTTGGCCGCCGTGGCTTGCCTGAAGGTGAGCATGCTGGCGGTGTTCTTGTTGAGCGCGGTCGGCTGCCTCTCGGTGCCTCAGGTTTCCAATCCGGTCTTCGTTCGCGCCAACAACCCTGAAGACGTCTGGGAGCATGCCGTTGACGTCTTGCATGCCTATCAGTTTCCGATCGAACGCGAAAACCGGCTCGATGGACAGATCGAGTCCCAATACAAGGTTGGGTCGGGGGTGATGGAGCCGTGGCAGTTCGACTCGGTCACTGCCGAAGACAAGCTGGAGAGCAGCTTGCAGTCGATTCGACGCAAGGCCGTCGTCAGTGTCTCGCCGGTGGAAGGCGGGTATTTGGTCGGCATCGAAGTCATGAAAGAGATCGAGGAACCGCAGCGTCTGATTGTGAACTCGCCGGGCTATGCAACTTTCCGCGAGAACACTCCGCTGCAACGAGACCTCGACATCGTTGTCGGTCCCGGCACGCCGGAAGGCTGGTTGCCACTCGGTCGCGACGACAACCTCGAACGTTCGATCTTGGGAACGTTGACCCACACGATCTCGCGCTAAGTGCTCGTCGGGGTCGCGATCGCTCGTCACTTGGTATGAGCCGCGCGCCAATTCGCGCAAGTCCGATCCCATTTCAAAGTCACCGCGATCGGAATTCTTTCTCTACTCTGCCTAATTCATATAACGCTCAAGATCCTCAAGTTCGGAGCCGATAACTCCAGGGAGTCATTGCTTTTCATCCCGGACGGAGGCTCTATGTCCCAGTCATCCAAGAAATCTCAGTCGTCATCGCCCGAGCAGCCCAGTTGGAAAGCTTATATAAAGCCCGCGAACTTGGGGCTGTTCGCAGCCATGTTACTTGTGGGTGGATTGGCGTTCTTAGCGTTGTCCAACAACGACGACGCAGCGACATCAGACGATATCAGCGACGAAGAAGTCGTCATGGGCTTTGGCCCCAAGCCATTGGGAGCGATGGGGGTCAGCGATTCTGCGTCGCCCAATAACGAGAATGCTCCGCCGACCTTGGAGTTTCCAGCCGCCGACTTGGCCAGCCGCGCTGATGCCGCTCCTGTTCCTGGCCCGTTGTTCGGGGCTGGTCCGCAAGGGCTTGAACCAGCTTCGGTGACGTTGCCCGTGACGTCTGCCAGCTTTGAGCGACCCGCCGTCAATCAAGCTCCTGGCCAAACTTCGGCTCGACAAGCACCGATCACTCCCAGAGCGACCGCCAACCAACCTGTTTGGCTGACTGGGACGATTGAAGCATCACCCAACTAATGACATCGGATGCCGCTCGTCGCATCTCCGGTTCGGCTTCGAATCAGTGATAGCTAGACCCCTCATCCATTCTCTCCAGCGTTCTGGATTCTCCGATGTATGCGCAGTACTGGAATCTTGGCAGTCGCCCCTTTGAAAACGATTGCGATGCGTCGTTCTTCTACCGCAGCCGCACTCATCAAGCCGCTCATTTGAAGCTGCAGTATTTGCTAGAGAGCAACAAAGGCGCGGGGCTTTTGGTCGGTGGAACCGGCTACGGCAAAACCTATCTGGCGAAGATGTTGGTCAACGATCTAGAGGAGCGATTCGGCCCAGTCGTCTGGGTTCATTATCCCTTCTTGACGGCGTCAGAATTGCTCGCGTACCTGGCTGCTCAAGTGACCGGCGACGACGTGGAAGCCGCTCGAGATGAGCTGGCACTCGATCGGGTGTTACGGCAATTACAGTCGGGACTCGCTCAGTTCGCAGACGATGGCAAGCATCCGCTGATTGTCATCGATGATGCTCATTTGATCGAAGATCAGCGCGTGTTTCAGACCATTCAGTTGCTCTTGAATCTCCGCAACGAGTCGCCGTTCACACTGTTGATGTGTGGCCAACGATCTTTGCTGGCTCGTATCGAGCACATGCCGGAACTCAATGAACGACTGGGCGTGAAGTCTCTGTTGCAGTCGTTCTCACGCGACGAAACCGCTGAGTACATCCGACATCGATTGCATGTGGCAGGCTTAAAGCAGCCGGTCTTTGATGAAGCAGCACTGACCGAGATCTACGAACTCTCCGGTGGCGTCCCGCGTCGCATCAATCGGATCGCAGATCTCGCGTTGCTCGTAGGTTTTGCGGATGGCATGCGACAGTTAAGTGCTCGGGAAATTGAGTCCGTTGCCGACGAAGTGGGGCAGTGCGTTCCCGTCTAAAGAGACTCGCTTCGAGTCCCGGCCACAGAATCTAATTGACCGCTAACCCGTTGCTTCAACGACTGGTTCCATTCGATGAACCTCGCTGAAGTTGCGGGTTAGTTGCATTCTTAGAATGGCTGATTGGCACCATCAGCGAATGCAGACTGAGGTTGTCTCATCGCGTCTTTACGCGATCTCCGTGAAACGTCCCGTCGTAATGGATGGTATGGTTCTCCCTGTAGATCACGGTGCTGTGCATCATTAATGCCGACGCGAATCCACGAATTCCTCGATTCTTTGGGTTGGCAAGTTTTTTCTACGAAGGGAACGGACCGCGTTCTCGTTATTGCGTGTTGAGATTTGTGAGGCCATTGTGGCATCGGTTCGGAAGATCGAGTCTGTCGCCGCGATTTCGACACGCTGCCCGTAACGACTCAGGACATCTTCGCATCGTCAGTCACGACTCGACCTTTTCAGATCAAACGGTTGCAGAGACTTATCGAGTAACAGGATCGAAACATGGCTCC
Source organism: Planctomycetaceae bacterium (assembly GCA_900299185.1). Classification (GTDB taxonomy): domain Bacteria; phylum Planctomycetota; class Planctomycetia; order Planctomycetales; family Planctomycetaceae; genus AM-0621. The sequence goes on along the minus strand of OMIV01000344.1, from coordinate 54,287 downwards.
CACACATCTCAAGGTATTTGCGGTTGAAGCGCATGACCGCGCTCTGATCGTGACACCTCAGGGGGACATCGAGACGTTTCGCTACCAAGACATTCATGTCGATACGAATTCGCTGCTCGACTTTGTGAAACGCAATCGTCCTGATGCGTTGCTGGTCGATTTCAGCTCGGTGGATCTGATTGGATCCCTGATGTTCGCGTCGTTGATCAAGTTGGCTCGACACTTCGAAGACGCCAACAAAGTCGCCTGCTTTTGTTCGGCGACCGAGCCCATGCAACAAGCTCTGCACACGATGCGGATCACGAGCAAGTGGTCTTACTTTGAGAATCGAGCCGATGCCGTTGAGTTTCTCAACGAGGCCATGGACCAGTAGTAACTCGAGCTCACCTTTCGAATGTTCGGCACTGCGTGGCTCAGTAGGTCAATCAGCGATTGACTGTCACTAAAAATAAAGCCCGAAGCGTCAACGACTCTGCTGCCATAGAACAGCCGCAGTCTTTGGTGCTTCGGGCTTTTGCGTCGAATGCTGAAGCGACGCCCAACTTACTTAAATAGGTTGTGGATCATCATGATCGCGGCTGGGCCAACCAGCACGACGAACACGCCGGGGAAGATGAAGAGCACCATCGGGAAGATCATCTTCACCGACGTTGCTTGTGCTCGTTCTTCTGCCATCTGGCGTCGCTTGATTCGCATCATGTCGGATTGCTGACGCAGCGCGAGGGCCAATGGCGTTCCGAGCTTATCCGCGTGAATCAATGTCGCCGCGAGCGCCTTCATATCGTCGATGCCCGACCTTAAACCCATGTCATGTAAGACTTCTCGCCGCACTCGTCCCATCTGCAATTGCATGTTGACCATGCTGAACTCGTAACAGACATCAGGATGGGAATCCGAGAGTTCTTCACAGACTCGCCGCATGCCTGCGTCCATGGCCAAGCCGGCTTCAACGCACACGACCAGCAAATCCAAGGCATCGGGCATACCCTAAAAGAGTCGCTCCATCCGACCGCTACGCACCATGTAGAGCCAAATCTCAGGACCGTAGAAGCCAATGAAAGTTGCGATCGCGACGGCGATCATGCACTTGTTGGTCAGTCCCCAATTGAAGAACCCGATACTGCCGCCAATCAAGAGGCAGACAGTGAGTCCGATCATCTTCGCCGCTAAGAACATCTGAGCCGCACGCGGTCCGTTGAAGCCTCCGTTCGCCAGCTTCCGCTTCAAGTTGTTGCGTTCCAACTCGGACTGCGGTTGCAGAGCCTTCGACAGTGCTGGTGCAGCTTTTTCGAGCATGCCCATCGCGCCGTTTTTTTCCGAACCGGGCTTATTGGTTGCGCTGTTTCTTAAGGTTGGATCGCGCAGTTCATCCAGTCGTTCGGTCGCTCGAGATTTCTCTCCGGCAAAGAAGTTGAACATCGCCCAGAGCATGAGCGTGCTGACGCCGAAGATGATCCACGGTGTGATTTGTCCGAGATCCATTACTGCATTCTCCCAATGATCAACGGCACTTTGGGCCGACATTCAACACGCTTGCCACCGGCCAATCGCCGAGCCGACAGCCTTTATTCGATCGTTTGATTCCAGCCGCCAAATACGACCACAGCATCCCACAGTTCATGTCCGAGGCGGCTGTGGTAGAAGTGTTACACTTTGATATTCACGATCTTCTTGATGAAGAACGCTCCGATGATTTGCAGGAACACCGCTGCTCCAATCATTTGCTTGCCCAATTCGTCCTTGAACAGCAGCGAGACGTATTCCGGGTTGAGGTAGTACACGACCAAGAACAACACGATCGGGAGTGCTTGCAACACGATGCCGCTCAACCGGCCTTCCGCAGTCAGTGCTTTCACCTGACCGAGAATCTTGAATCGTTCACGGATCAAGTAGGCGATCTTGTCGAGCACTTCCGACAAGTCACCACCGGCTTGTTTCTGCACGGCCACTGCCGTGACGAAGAACTTCAAGTCCATGTTTGGCATGCGCTGCAGCATGTTCTTCAACGCACGCTCGATTGGGATGCCCAAGTTCTGCTCCTCATAGGCGAGCATGAACTCACTCGAAATTGGCATAGGCATCTCTTCGACAACGAGATGGATTCCAGAATTCAAGGAGTGACCGGCTCGCAAGGCGCGAGCAATCAAGGCCATCGCTTCGGGAAGTTGTGTGGCAAATCTCTTAAAGCGGCCTCGTCGGCGTAGCGACAACCAGGCCAACGGGAGCAAGCCAATGATCAAACCGAATGCAGGCAATAGCGGTGCTGGAGATCGCGACGCCCAACCAAACATTACTCCGACAAAGATGGCTCCGATCGAGACCAAGAAGAATTGGTCGGGGCGCAACGGCGAGTCCGCTTGCTCAAAGAACGCCGCGATGTTCGCGCTGCTCCCTTTGAACATGCTGCCCAGCATCGCTCCGAGACCGGCCTTATTCTCCAGGACGTTCTCTGTCATGATGCCTTGAGACTCGGACTTCTCCTTCTTCTTGCCGGTCAGGATTTCGAGTCGTTCTTCGGTCGAACTATCTCCGCCGTCTTTGAAGAGAAACAACGCCGCCGCCACGAGTGATGTCACTGCGACGAACACGACGCCAAGTAAGAGGTAGCCTTCCATTGGTCAGACTGCCTTTCGAAAGTCAGAGAACACAAAGTGTCAGACGGTCATTGTCAGAATTCATTTCAGCGGTGCGACGCATCCGTTCGGCTTCTCTTTGCCAATCCGTGTTGGTCTGACTGCAACGCCGATCTCACGTTGGTCGCGATGACGAGATCCCGAACTAGCCACCCAGCTTTCGCGGGGCGAATAGGTTCGCAGGCAGACGCAACCCGGCGGCTTCCAATCGGCTCATGAACGTGGGACGCACGCCAGTCGATTGGAAGTGCCCGTAAGCTCGGCCCTTCTCGTCGATGCCTTCTTGAACGAAGACAAAGATGTCCTGCATAACGACGGTCTCGCCTTCCATGCCGACTACTTCGGTGATGTGAGTCACCTTTCGCGGTCCACCCTGCAGTCGCAGCACCTGAATGATGAGATCGACAGCAGAAGCGAACTGAGTACGCAGCGCCTTCATCGGTAGTTCGATGCCGCCCATGCTGATCATGGTTTCGAGACGCGAGACGGCATCACGCGGTGAGTTCGCGTGAATTGTCGAGAGCGAGCCTTCGTGGCCGGTATTCATGGCCTGCAACATGTCGAGTGCTTCGGCACCACGACACTCACCGATGATGACTCGGTCCGGTCGCATACGCAGGGCGTTCTTCACCAGGTCCGTCGCCGTGACTTGGCCCTTGCCTTCGATGTTCGGTGGGCGAGTTTCCAAACGCAGTACGTGCTCTTGTTGCAGACGAAGCTCAGCGGCGTCTTCGATCGTCACGACGCGTTGATCGTTCGGGATGAAGCTAGAGAGTGTGTTGAGCAGCGTGGTCTTACCGGAACCAGTACCGCCGCTGATGAGGCAATTGAGCCGCGCCTTCATCGCTCCTTCGAGCAACATCACCATCTCGGGAGTGAAGGCTCCGAAGCGTAAGAGATCTTCCAGCATCAGCGGGTTCGAACCGAAACGACGAATCGTCAAGCTCGGACCGTCAATGGCCAGTGGAGGAATAATGGCATTCAAACGAGAGCCGTCTGGCAGGCGAGCGTCGACCATCGGCGAGGTCTCGTCCACGCGGCGGCCGACTTTCGAGACGATGCGGTCGAGAATCTGCAGAAGGTGCTCGTTGTCTCGGAACTTGACCGGCGACTTCTGAATGCGGCCTTCCTTTTAGACGAACACGTTCTTGGGACCGTTGATCATGATGTCGGCCACGCCGGGCTCTTTCAGGAGCATTTCCAGCGGACCGAAGCCAAACGTTTCATCGAGGATTTCCTCGATCAGGCGTTCTCTTTCCGAGCGATTGAGCAAGGCATTCTCGGAATCGCACAGATGTTCGATGACCAGCCGAATCTCTCGTCGAAGCGTATCGCCAGCGAGATCTCCCAAACGCGAGAGATCCAATTTCTCGACGAGCTTGCCGTGAATGGAACGTTTCAGTGCTTCAAAATCCTGAGCGGGATTCTCGACACCAGTGCGTCCTCGGGGTGCGGGTGATTGTGCTGTTGGGGGCATGTGACTCAATCCTGAGTGCGAAGCAATGCGGTCGAAACAAAGATGGCTTGAAGTTGAGTATTCGCGAGGGACTCCGAGACTCGTGGTCTATGGACAGAGCACTCCGACTACTCATCGCTTCCATCATAGCTCACGATTTTGCGACCGAGTCGACCTTGCGTGAAAAGCTTGCCTGACAGATCACATTCGCCCGACCGGCCAGCCCGCCGTTGTCGCTGTCATCGACAGGTTGGTCACGACTGACACCATTGGGGTGATCGTCACAACTCGTTTTATCGCTGGCGGCAGTCGTCATCGTTCTGGCCGACAGCGTGGCCATCACGGGCTCCATTCAAATCCTCTTGGGAATCTCGCCTCATGATTTCGATCGATCTTGCCCACCAAACCGCCATCGTCACGGGAGCATCACAAGGGTTGGGCGAAGCCACGGCTCGACTGCTGCATCAAGCTGGAGCCAACGTCGTCATCAACTTCTATCCCGATGACGCAGGAGTGAATGCGGCCAAGGCCAATCGCATTGTTGAGGAGCTAGGCGAGCGGGCGGTGGCGATGGGAGCGGATGTCAGTCAAAGCAGCGACGTTGAACAACTCTTCGAAGCTGCAACGGCTCGGTTCGGCGAGCTGCGTCTGGTCATCAACAACGCCGGCATCATTCGAGATCGCACCTGCAAGAAGATGAGCGACAGCGAATGGCAGTCAGTGATCGACACCAATCTGACCGGCGTCTTCAACGTCTGTCGTACAGCGGCGACTCGTTTGGCTAACGGCGGACGCATTGTGAACTTCGCGTCGATCAGTGGTTCGCTCGGGTTCTTTGGGCAGATCAACTACGCGGCGGCCAAAGCTGGAGTGATGGGGCTCACAAAGACGCTGGCGCGAGAACTGGCGCGGCAGCAGATCACAGTGAATGCGATCGCGCCGGGAATAATTCTTACAGAGATGGGGCAGTCCATTCCCGAGCAGCATCGAGCCGAAATGATTAAACAGATCCCGCTCGGCCGCTGTGCCGAACCCAATGAGATCGCATCTGTCGTGCTCTTCCTGTGCAGCGAGTTATCAAGCTACGTCACGGGCCAAGTGATTCACGTCAGCGGCGGCTGGTATGTGTAAGAAGTCTCTCCTTCGATCTCTGTCTCTCGACGGTGAAAGAACTCTTACCGCAGAGGAGCAGAGATCGCGGAGAGTTACCGAACTCACTTCGTTGCTTTTGTGGCTTCTGGTTTGGTGTCGCGCAGAAGCTTGTGGCAACTGACGCACGACCGACTGAGATCCAGCCAAGCCTCAAGAGCACCATCCAAGTCGCCATCGTTCTCATGCCGAGCCAACTCGCGCGTGGCGAACTGGTAGCGATTCAGAGCGCCTTGGTACTCGGATCGTTTTCGAAACTCACGACCTCGTAACCAGAACTCCAAGATGTCGGCGGCTTGCATGGCTCTCGCCCGCTTAGCCACGCCTTCGAGGTTTCCGGCTGTCAGTTCGGCAAAGACTTCTTGCGACCTCAAGAGCTTCATCTCCATCCAACGCTGCTCTTCTTCTTGGTCCTTGGCCTTCTTGTCAGATGTAGCTTCTTTTCCTGATTCCTCGCTCGTAGCCGCCGCCTTCGCCTTCGGAGCCTTCTCTGCCTTCTTGGCTGGCTCATCGGCAGCGTTTAGCAACAGCCCACCGCCCAACAGCGCGAGACATCCCAATCCCATCGTCAGTCGATTCATGTGCAAGATCCTTTGAAGCGAGAGAAAGTCTCCACAGCCGAAGTTCTCAATGTCGCGAGCACGGTGCATTCAGAACCGTGCGTCGACTCGATGCAGTGCTTCGGCGACAGATCTCTCATCGAGCAAATGCAGGACCGCGCTGTTGACAGCATCTGATGTTGAGCCGCTCTGAATGAATCTTGAGCTAGAGTGAGTCGCGCGTCGCAAGTCGCGAGTTTTCCAACCGCCTGAATCCCATATCGACCGCTTGCTGTCTCACACGGTCATCCGCGATTCACGGCGAGTTCGCCGCAGGAGAGCGAACGATGAGTCCTCAACCGCGCGCTATGAGCGAAGCCGCTCGGTGTGAATCAAACTCACGCTGACATGCAGACCGAAAGACTGCGCAGCGGCAGAAAGCAAGCCGCCGCGCCTTCGACGAGAAGAGACTTCGAAGTCGACTACTCGATGATCTTCCAGACGAGCGTTTCGGCCTTGTCGTGCTTGCGGATAACTTCAGCGATTTCGCGGCGCGCTTCGTCGACTTTGGCGGAACTGACAGAGCCCAAGAACTCGATTTCTTCCTGCAACATCGTCCGCACGCGCTCCGAGATGTTGCCCATGACGCACTCGCCAATGGTGGGAGTCGCGCCGTAAAGAGCCGTGGCCATGATCTTCAAATCGATCTCGGCCAGGATCTTCTGCAGCGAGCGATCTTCGATCTTCAACAAGTCGGTGAAGTCGTAGAGTCGCGAGTCGATCTCGGCGAAGGCATCAGGATTGGCGTTCTCCAGTGCTGCCAACAGTTGGCCTTTCTCTTCGCGATCGACCAAGTGCAGGATTTCGGCGAGGTGCTGAAACTGAGACTCGCCTTCTTCGACCGTGTCGACATCCACACGCTTCGCGCAGATCTCGACGATCGCCTGTAAGACTTTTTGCACCAAGCCCGAGTTCTCTGGCAATCCCTTGGCCATCAACAAGAAGGTCTCGCGACGAACTTCGGGTTCCAATCGTTTGATGACTTCCGATGCTTGCCGCGATTCCGTGCGATTGAGAGCGATGGCCACAGCGCGAGGATGCTCGTTTGCCAAGACGCGAGCCAACACGGCCGCGTCAATCTGTCGCAACGTATCAGCCGGATCTTCGTTCGCGTCGATTATGCCTGCTGCGATCTTCTTCTTCTCCCGAGCTTTGCGTTCGGCTTCTTCCTCTTCGGACTCTTGGCCTTCCTCCAAGACGTCTTCCAACGCCTTCTTCTTGTCTTGGCTCTGCGCCACGAAGCCGTATTGCCGAGCGTTCTCTTCCACCTCAGAACGCATCATTTGGAATTCGTTGTTTACGGATTCCACCATCTCTTTGAGCTTGGAGTTGCCTCGATAGTTCTCCATGAGCTGTCGCAAACGTGGAACTCGTTCGGGATTGAGCATCCCTAAAACGGTTTCAGCCGCGAATGGCGATAGGCCGCACAAGACGATGGCGGCTTTATCCATGTTGGGAAGGCTGAGTGCGGTCATCCGAGATCGCCGTTGGTTGGTTGCTAGAGAGATTGAGGTCAGAGACACATTCAACGCTCACGACAAGCGTCTTGCGCCGCTCATTTTCGACGTCGGTCAGTTACTCATTATCAACCCAAGTTCGCAAGGCTTCGGCCATCAATTCGAGGTTTCGCAGGTCTTCACCCGCCATCGCGGCGCGACGTTCCGCTTCGATTTGCAGTCGGCGGTTCTGGCGTCGCGAGTAGCTAATCACCATGAAGAGGAACGTGAGTGCCACGATCACAATCGCGAATGGATAGGCTCCCTTTACGACTTGATCGATGGTCGTTGGCGGTGTGGCTGTGTCGTAAGCGCCTTCAGGTAGAGGCGTCCCCAACGAGACTTGAATGGCGTCGCGGCCTTCTTTGAAACCGACCGCCCGCTTCACCAGCAGCTCGGCATCGGGAAGCGACAAGCCCAAAGACTCTTCGACTTTCTTGCCGTCTTCGGCTTTGGGTGCGACCAACATGACCGCGACGGTCAGCCGCTCAATCGAACCCACCTTTTGTTCGGACTGCCGAGCGCTCTTCGAGACCAGCCACTTACTCTCGATGGATTCGTCCTGACTATTGCCTTCAGAGGCCGTGAAGCTGGCAGGCACAACTGGTGACAAATTGCTGGCGGCACCGGCAACTCCCGAAGGTTGCTGAGCCCCTGTCGTCTTCGAGTTGGTGACGTGTTCTTCCACCAACGCTCGACCTTCGGGGGTGTAGACCTCTTGAGTCTCTCGCAGATGTTGGAACTTCATGTCCGCAGTCACTCGCACCACAGCTTTGCCGTAGCCCAGGATGCGATCGAGCATGTCTTGGGCCTTGCCAGCCAGATGGTTTTCGACCTCGCGCTGGTGAGCGAGTTGTTCGCTCGACACATTCGAAGCTGGGTCATCGGGCCGCTTCGACAAGACCTTGCTGGTCGTCGCGTCAACGACAGTGACTTGGTCGCGCTGCAAACCTTTCACGCTGGCTGAGACCAACGCCACGATGCCATCGACTTGTGACTGGCTGAGGTTGGCTCCCAATTTGGGAGTAACCAAGACGCTGGCCGTGACGGGCTTTTGGTCACGAGCAAACGGCGTCGGATCAGGTTGCACGATCATGACCCGCACTTGGCGGACGGGGTCAATCAACTTGATCGTGCGTTCGAGCTCGCCTTGAATCGCTCGCGTGTGGTTGAGCGTTTGCACGAACGGCGACATGCCGATTTGCGTTTTGTCGAAGAGTTCGAAGCCCGCTCCTCCAACTGCCGGAAGACCCGACGTGGCCATTTCGACGCGCAGTTTGTCGAACTGAGTTGCCGGGACCATGATCGAGCTGCCGACCATGCGGTACGTTGTTTGGGTTGCGTCGAGCTTCGACTTAACGGCACCCAACTCGTCGATAGGCAGATTGGTATAGAGCGGCACGTAGTCCGGTTCGCTTAACGACAACCAGGCAATCAGCGCCACGACAGTCAGCGGGATCGCGACGAACATCATTCGCCACGCCGCCGTAGATCGAGTCCAAAGTTGCTTCAATTGTTCGAGAAACTGCTGCATTGCCCACGCGCTCCTTCGCCAATCGCACCTTGCGGGACAGGTCTCCGACCCATGTCTTCATCCCGATGCCGCGTTCCATCGGAACATGGCCCTTCGAGGTATCGGTTAGGTTGAGTTTGCGGGTTAGGAAAATCTTGCGGTCAGCAGGTCTTGCTGGGATGCGACGGGGTGGACTTGAAAGATGGAGAGACCAGGCAGTTCGCGTCGTCATGGATTGTTCCAACCGGCTCGTGATTTCGAGCTCAGCCGAGCTATCCTCGGCTCACGAAGCGGACTGGCCGAGTCGGTTCGCGACTCGAACACTCCCCTCGCCCCTCTGGGGAGAGGGGCCGGGGGTGAGGGACAACAAAGGACCGGCTCTAATTGCAACCGCCTCTCTTCCCGGAGGGGCGAGTCGAAAAGACTGAGGTTCGATTTCGAGAACGTGTCGAGCTTCAGTTTCTATTGTCCCCCCTAAACCCAAATCACAACGCACGTGACGGCGTGCTCTTCAACAGACGAGGATGCTCATGCAACGACGTACTTTTCTGCAGGCTGGTCTCGCGGCGACGGTGACTTCCCCACTTTGGGCAGCACTCCGACAAGATCGTTTGGAAGAGGCTGCGACTGTGCTCGATCAAGCCACCAAGAGTGGGCAAGTCGCCGCTGCCACGATGCATGTTGTTCAACGCCAGAAGACATTCTCCCGAGCTTTCGGTACGGCTCGTGATGAGCACGCGATGTTCTTGTTGGGTTCGATCTCCAAGCCCATTGCCATGACGGCGCTCATGGCCTTGTTTGATCAAGGGGCATTTCAACTCGATGACCCGTTGAAGAAGTTCTTGCCGAAGTTTGTGGGCGACGGGCGCGATGAGGTGACACTGCGAAACGTGCTGTCGCATGTCTCGGGATTGCCAGATCAGCTCGCCAATAACGACGCCTTGCGGAAGGGACATGCTCCGTTATCCGAGTTCGTCGACTATGCCCTTCAGACGCCGCTGCAGTTCGCTCCTGGCTCGCGCTACCAGTATTCGAGCATGGGCATCTTGCTGGCGTCTCGCGTGGCTGAAGTGATTTCCAAGACCGACATCCTGAAGCTTGTTGATAGGACGGTGTTGCAGCCGTTGGGTATGACTCGATCCGCTCAAGGACTGGGACGGTTCAAGCTCGAGGACTTCGTTTCGATGCAGACCGAGTTCGCGGCCGTGGAAGCGGGCGGTGGTGACCCGACGGCCAAGAGCTGGGATTGGAACAGTTCTTACTGGCGAAAGCTGGGTGCTCCGTGGGGCGGAACGCATGCGTCGGCGCTGGACATCGCTCGTTACTTGGCCGAATTCCTCGAAGAGCGCGGCAAGGTCATCAAGCCTGAGACGGCTCGCTTGATGACGACGAACCACAACAAGCCCGGCCAAACACCGCGCGGCTTGGGTCTGAATGTGGGTGCCGGAGCGGGCAGCAAGGGGTGCTCGGAGAAGTCATTCGGTCACACGGGCTCAACCGGGACGATTGCCTGGGCCGATCCAGCGACGTCCACGATCTGCGTGGTGCTGACTTCGCTCCCTGCGAGAGCTGTGCAACCTCATCCACGCGATGTCGCCGCTGCGAAAGTGGCGGAAGCGATGCTGTAAGTGAGAGTGCCATCCGGTGTCTTTCAGGACCTCGATCCGCGGATACGAACCTGCTCCTCACACCGAATCTTGACGGTGTTCTCGGACCTTGTTTGAGAACTCCATCCCGCTGAGGCTCGGGATGGAATCTCAAGCGACTTGTCCGAACGGCCGCGTTCTCAACAGCACCAATGGCGGAGCAACTTGGCGTACAAGGTCGTCCCTCGTTCGAGCTGGTCCAACGCAATGAACTCGTCGTGAGTGTGGGCCTGAGCGATGTCTCCTGGGCCGAGCACAACGAGCTTCTTCAAGGCTGTAAGAAGTGCTCCATCAGTTCCATAGCAGACGGTGCGAGCACGAGTTTGCTCGGCGACGGAAAGCACCTCGCGAACGAAATCGGATTGAGGGTCGACGTACAACGCGCCGCACGCAATCGGGACGTCGAACTCAATGCCACATGCCACGGCCGCTTGGCGAGCTCGCTCAACCAACACGTCGGGCTGCTGACCTGGACCGGGGCGGAAGTAGACGGTGCAGACACTTTGCGGAGCTGTGATGTTGACCGCATGGGTGTGGTCGTTGATGCCGATGTTCCAACTGATGCCTGGCGGATCGAATTCGGGATGCTGCCATTCGGGCGAGGCTTCAGTCTCGTCGTGAATGCGTTTCATCTCGGCCAGGAACGGGATCATTTTCAGATTCGCATTGATGCCTTCACGAGTGCTGGAGTGAGCCGCACGGCCGCGTGATGTCGCAACAATTCCATACGTGCCTTTGTGGGCGTAGACGACGTCCAGCTTAGTGGGCTCGCCGATGATGCCGTTTGCATCGCCAGCCACCATCTCGCGAAAGATTTCCGAACGATTCGCGACTTCTGCGGCGCCGCCGTAGCCGATCTCCTCATCCGAGGTGCAAGTGACATAGATCGGTCTCACCAGCGATTGACTGCCCAAGCTTTCGATAGCAGCCAACATGCACGCGATGGACCCCTTCATGTCGCAAGTGCCGCGTCCATAAAGTCGGTCCCCGATGATCGTCGGTTGAAACGGACCATGCTCTGCAAAGTGCCAAGGATCGGCGGGGACCACGTCGGTATGCCCGAAGTAGGCCATGCCGCCAGCGCCAGAGCCTTTGCGGCTGACGATGGTGGCTTTGCGAACGCCGTTGGCGTCGTCGTATTCCAGTCGCTCGATCACAAAGCCGAGCCGCTTCAACGTCGCCTCGACATAGTCAGAGACTGCGACATTCGAGAGCGAGCTTGTGGATTCGAACTCCACCAACTTGCGGGTGTATTCCAACGCGGTCATGCGGCTCCTCCCTGGTGAGTGACTCAAGATGGCGGGCGAGTGTAGGGCGCGCCTCCGGTGGGCTCATCTAAAACGAAGCGAGGTCGATCGTCCAATCTCAAGATTTCAAATGGTCCTTGGCTGGAACTCAGCCGGGCCATGAGTGTCGTTCTTGATGCTTGGACGACCGACCTCTTCGAGTTCAGTCTCTAAGTCAGGGCAGTTGGCGAAGCTCTAGGCGAAGTAGTTCATTAACAAGTCGCCAATCCGCGAAGTGCTGCCGTCGGTGCGTTGAAAGGATGAGCCCAGCACGGCTTGGCCGCCATCGGTTTGCTCGTTGATGAGTTGCGAATCAATCAGCAACGCGGCGATCTGAAATTCTTGCAACGACTTCAACTCACCAATGTCGGTTTGACCGTTCTGGTTGATGTCGTTGTAGACCTTCAGCTTCGGGAAAATGGAATCTCGCACGTCGATCTTGCCGTCCCGGTTGCCGTCGTAACGCCGCAGTTCCTCAAAGCCGTTGGCCGCTCCGTTCTGGTCGCCAAAGAGTTCGCGACCATCATCAATCTGGCCATTGTCATTGAGATCCAACGCGAGGAAGCCATCGCCATTTGCAACGTTCGCTGCTTGGTCCGGCTTGCCATCTCCGTTGAGATCGAACAACGCGCCATTGTCGGCTGAGGTCGTGTCGAAGATTCCGTTGTCGTTCAAATCCAAGATCAACGGATCGGATTGAACAACGAGCTTCTCGATGTTGGCCTTGAAGGTTTGATGAACGACATGAGCTGTAATCGTCGTTCCATCAGCCGCTTGGATTTGTAGATCCGTGACCGTGGATTCGATGGCGATTTCGATGTGCTCGTAGGACAGTCCAACGGACGGTGTACGAGTTCCTCCATTACCCGTCGTCGTGTTACCTTGGCCTCCGAGTTCATCCATGTGCCCGAAGAGTTTCTCGACAATGCTGTCGAGCGTCTTGGCGGCTTCAGGATCAACGCTCGCAAGTAGTTCGCGCAGTGACTTCAACTGCTGAGCTAGCTTGGGATCGAGATCCTTCAGACGGTCGTCCAAGGAGCCGCCTTGAGCTTCTGAGTTGCCATCCGGCGCGACGGCAGGTGGGTTCGGTCGACGAGGCGGAACCTGTGGAGCGAGACCTTGGCCGGCTGGCTGACGTTGTTGCATGCCGGGCATGAGCGAACGAAACGATCCGAGTCCTAAGCCTGCTCCTAACGAGGGGCGTGGACCACTGAGTCGATTCGGACGTTGGACTTGCTCGCGGTCACGCTCTTGCCGAGAGCCACCGTCATCAACGACTCGCGGTAGATCCGTGCGAACCGTCGGCTGAGCGGCGTTGCTGTCGGTCACAAGTTGCCGACTGAGATTGAAATTGCTGCTGGCGTATGACGCGATGAAAGACGAGATGCTGGACACTGTGCGCCTTCTTGAACCCATCATGGTTCGTTGGAAGTGACGCAGACCCGACTGGGGGAAACGAGTCGTGCCCTGCTAAGAACTGGGAAGCCCGTCTGGGCATTGCATGGAAACCAAGCCCTGCGGACGGGGACAAAGAAAACAGAATATCCGCAGTCGATCGCCCGAGGGTTGCAGCACTCAGGTGACCGACTACGGCATATTCAGTTCGAAAGACCAAGTGGGAAAAACTCAGGCTTTCGCGACCCCGTTGGCTTGGTGTTTCAGGCGATCTCTTTGGGGTGTGACGTCTGATTCATTCAGCCGCTTAATGAATCGCGGGGTTCCAAAATTCCTTGCCACAGATTTTGTTCGGTTTTCAGGAAAGGCCTGAGTGGCAGAGCACATCCCTCAAAACGCCTTGGGAACAAGTTGATTTCAGTTGAAGTTCGCGGTTCGGGAAGCGTCCGTTCAACGCAAGTGGCCGCTGCCGCAGCGGGTCACATCATGTGAGCTGCTTCGGTGAAATGATCCACTCAGTGATCGAGTTCATGCGAATCACGAGTTAATGCCGGGCCGTTCACGCGGTCGTCTTATTGGCTGCATCTCATTGTTGATGAGGCCCGTTTCCTCACTGACTCGCCTCGGCGGCGAGCACTTCTATAATCCCCGCCCGATCGACGGACCGGTCTGGGATAGGAAGGGCATAGGACACCATGATTCGACAGGCATGGCCGAACGAAACTTCGGCAACAACTCAGTTACTCGACGAGCCGACCTCACTTGGACTGCTCGATGAATTGGATTTTCAAGCGGTGAATGATTCTGTCACGGGGCTGACTCCTGCACGCATCGGCGCTGTGAGCTATTTGAATTCGAAACCGCTGGTTGAAGACCTCGCGGACCTCCTGCCCGACGCCGACATTCGATTGGATTATCCCAGCCGACTCGCGGACGACCTCTCGGCGGGACGGCTGGATGTCGCGCTCATTCCTTCGATCGAGAGCTTTCGTGAACCCGATTACGAGGTCGTCTCGGATGCGTGCGTCGCGACTCGTGGGCCGGTCTTGAGCGTGAAGCTCTACAGTCGAGTTCCGATGGGCAACATCCGAACGCTCGCGTTGGACGAGGGCTCGCGCACCAGTGCGGCACTCACCAAGATCATGTTGCACGAGCGGTTTGGCGTGCGTCCGGCATGTCGTCCGTTACCGCTGGAACGATCGATCGAACACTCTGATGCTGATGCCATCTTGCTGATTGGCGATCGCGCGATGCACGAACCGCATGAAAGATTTGAAGCGGTCTGGGATTTGGGTGAAGAGTGGGCCAATTGGACCGGGCTGCCGTTTGTGTTCGCGATGTGGGTGGCGAGAAACGATGTGGAGTTAAGCGACATCGACTCGCGGTTGTGCGAAGCCCGAGATCGTGGGGTGGCTCGAATTTCCGAGATCGCGCAGCGCGAAGCTCCCAAACTCAATCTGCCCGTCGCTAAGGCAGAGCATTATCTCGCTCGCAATCTGCACTTCACGTTGGGTTCAGCGGAACGCAGCGGACTGCGGCTGTTTCATGAACTCGCCGTGCAACTGGGACTGGCTCCCGAGGGAATCGATCTTGTCTTCCGACATCCAATTCGTGCTCGATAAGGCTGTGGCTGGCGAACGTCTCAGCAATGACGACGCGTTGAAGCTGATGCACTCTCACGACCTGGTCGCGATTGGCCATGCGGCGAACGAGGTCACTCGGCAACTGCATCCCGAGCCGTTCCGCACCTACAACATTGACCGGAATATAAATTACTCAAACGTCTGCGCGGCGGTCTGCGACTTCTGTGCGTTCTATCGACCGCTGAAGCATTCCGAGGCTTACGTCCTGCCCAAAGATGTTTTGCACGACAAAGTGCGAGAGACAGTGGCGCTCGGCGGCGATCAAATCCTCATCCAAGGTGGCCTGCATCCAACGCTGCCTCTGGAGTGGTACGAAGACATGCTGCGCGGGCTGAAGGCCGAGTTCCCGCAGGTCAACATTCATGGCTTTAGCCCGCCCGAGATTCATCACTTTACGAAGCTCTCCAAGCTGCCGCTGCAAACTGTGCTGGAGCGATTGAAGGCTGCCGGTTTGGGCAGCTTGCCGGGCGGCGGCGGCGAGATTCTCGTCGATCGCGTTCGCAGTCTAATCACGCGCGGCAAGGTCTTGAGCGACGATTGGCTCAACGTGATGCGCGTTTGGCATCAGCTCGGCGGACGTTCCAGCGCGACGATGATGTTTGGCCATGTCGAGACGCTCGAAGAACGCGTCGAACATCTTTCGCGTCTGCGAGCGCTGCAGGACGAGACGCATGGCTTCACGGCTTACATCTGCTGGACTCATCAAGCTCCTCACGAAGCGCCGTGGTTTGGTGGTGATCGTGAAGGCGGCGTCGATATGTCGAAGCTGCCGGATGTGGGCGCGTTCGAGTACTTAAAGGTGCAAGCCATCTCGCGTCTGTATCTCGACAACATCCCGAACATCCAATCGTCGTGGGTGACTCAGGGCGAGAAGATCGGTCAGGTCGCGCTCTTCTTCGGAGCCAACGACATGGGCAGTTTGATGATCGAAGAGAACGTCGTTTCGAAAGCTGGCACCGTGCATCACCTGACGCTCGAGTCGATCCGGCGGTGTATTCGCGAGGCGGGTTACATCCCGCGCCAACGCAATGTGTTCTACGAGTACATCGACGGGACCGAGGCCGAAGTCGATGCGTCAGCCACGCGGTCGGCTCGCTCGATCTCACTCCCGATTGTGAATTGATCGGCTTCGAGGTCTCTGCAGTTAGCCGGTCTCACCGACCAATCGCATCGCCGTCTTCTCGTGTCTGCCCTTTTGGTGTTAACTCGTGTTGCGAAGCTTCGCGTGCCCGTGGCCGAGATCGTCAGATTTCGAATCGCTGAAATGCCTGAAATCTCACGATTTCAGCTACGGCGACGCGATGTCGAATTAGCCGTGGCTATCAACACATTCCGTGGATCGCACAACCAACTTGGCCCGAGCAGAGCGGTTGCGATTCAAGAATCTGGAGGAAAACCGACATGACGACCGACGTGCTAGCGACCTTCGAAGACGGCGTGTTCAAACCAGAAACCCCTGTTGATTGTCCCGATCATTCCCGAGTTCGATTGACGATCGAACCGCTCGACCGACAAGCCCGCTGGGATGCGACTCGCGAAGAACGGGACGCCGCGTTGAAGCGATATCTAGCTTGGACAAACGAGGTCAAATTCTCGTCTGGAGGCGAGCGATTTACGCGGGACCAACTGTATGAACGCGATTGATACCAACATCCTGCTCTACACGATCGACACTAATGAGCCGATCAAGCGAGCCAAGGCAATTGCCTTTTTGGATCGCCTCAATCGTGATTCCAGCTCATCCGTTCTGCTTTGGCAGGTAGCCGTGGAGTATCTCGCTGTCATGAGACGTTGGGCTCAGCGCGGTAAGTTCGATCCACGAAAGATTGAGAGAGGCCTTGAAGAGGTCCTCATGTTTCACGACTTGGTCGTGCCGACTCGTGACGTTCTTGGCATCTCCTTGTCGTTGTCGTCAAAGTACATGCTTTCTCACTGGGACAGCATGTTGTTGGCTGCGTGCATTGATGCGGGAGTTTCGACGCTCTACTCCGAAGACCTCGCGGATGGCATGGTCTATGAGTCCGTGCGGGTGGTGAATCCGTTGAAGTGACAGCAGGCGAGTTCGTCGACTCGGAAGCAGCCAATTTGTCCGACGCGTCAGTGGCGTGAAACTTATGGAGATGATGCGGGGTAGCGTTGCAGTGCTGCGTCTCGATTTATCAAATATCCCGAGCTGACTATGAAAGCCAAACTTGCACCGCTGGTTGTTGTTGGTCTGGTCGCGATGTTGTGTTCGTGGGCGACGAGCGGGCCGCGTCGTGTGTCCGAGGCTATCGCTCAGCAGTCTGTAAACGACGATTTGCAGCCAGCGCTCGATGCAGTCAATCAGCACTTTGCTGCGCGGTGGAAGTCCGAAGATGTCAGTCCTACTCCTCGAGTGGACGACCTTCAGATTCTGCGTCGCTGGATGCTTGCTTTGATGGGCACCGTGCCCTCGTTGGAAGAAATCCGACAGTTCGAAGCCGATCAGCAGCCGCAGCGGTTGGAACGATGGCTCGTCAAGTTGCTCGATGATCGCCGCTTTGCCAACTACTTCGCGGCACGGTTATCTCGCTGTTTCGTCGGGGCTGACGCAGGGCAATTCATCGTCTTTCGTCGAGACCGATTTGAGAACTGGTTGAGCACTCAGATTCAGAATCGAACTGCCTACGACGAGATCGTTCGGACCATGCTTGGTTCCAAGGGATTGTGGACAGGGCAGCCCGAGTCGAACTTTATCACGGCAGCTTTCGCCAATGATGACCTCGACGAGAACAAGCTCGCGGCGAGAACAGCCCGAGCGTTCCTCGGGCAAAGCATGGAATGTGCTCAATGCCACGATCACTTCTTCGCGGAATGGAAGCAGGGGCAGTTTGCTGGTTTGGCGGCTCATTTCGGTCAGACCGAAGTGAAGCTCGGCGTCACCGACAATCCGAAGCTCGAATTCAAAGTGCAGGACCGCAAGACGCTCGAAGACAAGGTCGTCGCTCCGGCTGTTCCGTTTCATCCCGAGTGGTTGCCAGCCAATGGTGCTCCGCGCGAGCAACTCGGGCATTGGATGACTCACTCCGAGAACCGCCGATTCGAACGCGCGATTGCCAATCGAGTTTGGGGATTGATGTTTGGCAAACCATTCATCGCTCCGGTGGATGACATGCCGAATCCACCAAAGGAATCACAACGAGATGTGCTCGACATCTTGGGTGCCGATTTCCGGTCTCATCACTGTGACCTACGGCGGTTGATTCAAGTGGTCGCACTGTCGCAACCGTTTCTTGCCGCGAGCCAATCGGACGCTGAAGACCCCAGTATCGTTGAACGCCAAGCGGATGAATGGGCGGTCTTCCCGCTGACTCGCTTGCGGCCCGAGCAAATCATCGGCGCGATGCTGCAGTCGGGGCATGTGCAAACCATCGATCAGAACTCGCATCTCTTCGTCCGCTTCATTCGATTCACCAAGGAGAAAGACTTCATCGAAGCCTACGGTGACTTGGGCGATCAAGAGCCTGTTGATCGAGCTGGCACGATCTCTCAAGCGTTGTTGCGGATGAACGGCGAGATCACACGAGATGCCATCAAGCTCGATCCGCTCTCGGTCAGCAGTCGTATCGCCAACATGTGCCGAGCAGATGAAGACGTGATCGAAGTGAGTTTCTTGGCTTGCCTCACACGTCGACCAACAGCCGAAGAGAGCGAGCACTTTCGAGCCTTGCTGGCCGACCAAACTAAGAATCGTGACCGAGGCGCGAAGGTCGAAGACATCCTCTGGAGCTTGGTGAACTCACCGGAGTTTTCGTGGAATCATTAGCGGGGATGGGGTCACTGCGGGTGAGATTTTCGCGAACGCTTCCCTCGCCCTTCAGGGGAGAAGGCCGAGAGTGAGGGGCAACAACCAAGAGACTCTGATTGCAATTGCCCCTCACCCCTAACCCCTCTCCCCATAGGGGCGAGGGGAACTGAAGAGCTGCAAACGGCCCAAGGATTCTCAGCGACACACTTTTGAATCGGACCAGGACTATGTCACTCGACTCACAACTCTCTCGACGCGCGGCTTTACATTTGGCGGCGGGACTTGGGGTGTCGTTCTTGTTACCGGCGATGGAAACTCGCGCAGCGAATCGACGTGGTTCAGAGCGTCAGAAGTCTCTCTTGGTCGTGTGGCTAGCCGGAGGCGCTTCTCAATTGGAGACGTGGGATCCGCATCCCGATTCTCCGACTGGCGGTAAGACGAAGGCCATCAAGACCTCGTTAGGCGACGCTCGGATCGTCGACCTTTATCCGCAGATGGCCGAGCAACTTGCGGAGCTGAATGTCATTCGCTCGTTGACGTCGAAGGAAGGCGATCACGAACGCGGGACGACGTTCATGAAGACGGGATATCGACCCGATCCGATTCTCACTTATCCCGCGCTGTCGGCGATCGTCACGCATGAGCTGCCGGCGGAAGGGATCGAGATCCCCAATCATGTGTCTCTGGGCGATGGCAACATCCCGGCGCGAGGCGGCTTTCTCGGTGATGCGCTGGATGCGTTTCGCGTGTATGACCCCGGTCGTTACTTGCACAACATGAAGATGCACGTGCCAGATGAACGGCGCGAGAGGCGAGTTGCCAGTCTGGACGTGCTCGCCAAATCGTTTGCTCGAGGTCGACAGGTTCAAGCCGATAAGACACTGCATCAACTGACTGTCGATCGTGCGCTGAAGATGATGAATTCGGAACAGCTCAAAGCGTTCGAACTCGACGACGAAAGCGCTGAGGTCAAGGCGGCCTATGGCGACCATCGTTTCGGACGCGGTTGCTTGGTGGCGCGACGCTTGATTGAGACCGGAGTGCGAGCTGTTGAGGTCACGTTGGCTGGGTGGGATTCACATGCCAACAACCTCGAAGGCCATGTCACTCAAGCCAAGATCTTGGACCCGGCGTTATCGACGCTGATCAAGGACTTGAAAGACCGCGACCTGCTGCAATCCACCGTCGTTTTGTGTGCCAGTGAATTCGGACGCACGCCCAACATCAATCCGCTCGATGGCCGCGATCATTGGCCACGCTGGTTCTCGTGTTTGGTCGGTGGCGGTGGGTTCGGCAAAGGGCAGGTCATTGGTGAAACCGATCCTGAAGGTAAAGCCGAACCCAAAGACCCCATCAAGGTGCCGGATCTCTATGCGACCATCTTGAAGACGTTGGGGGTTGAGTACTCGAAAGAGTTCATCACGCGCATCGGTCGCCCCATCAAGTTCAGCGATGGCAATCCGATCGAGCGGCTGTTGGTGCGACAGGCGTAAGCGGTCGCGAGGTGTTTGAGTTCATCTCACATTCTGTCGGTCCCGAGTGCCGTCATCGTCAGGTCGAGCGACGATGGCTACGATCACTTGCGGACCCGACTCATCACCTCATTCAGGATTCAGCGAACGTCATGAGTGCTCGACTTCAGACCGGCATTGCGCGGCTCGACGAACTTTTGGGCGGGGGTTTGATCCCCGGAACTTTGACGGTCGTCGTCGGTGCAACGGGAGTCGGCAAGACTCAATTGGGGATTCAGTTCGCTCGTCAGGGACTGCATCAAGAACGCGAACCGGGCGTGATCTTCGACATGACCGCTCGTGGAGACAGTCAGAACCACAACGACTACGCCGAGCGGCTCTTCAATTGGACCTTGCGCGACAAGCTTGCGGGCGACAACGTGCATCCGCATGAGATGTGGTCGCGAGACACCGCCCGCTTTGACTCGATGCACATCTTTCATCGCGCGGGTCGTCGAGTGACGATCAGCGACATGGCTCAAGAAGACTGGCAAGAGTGGCGCGTTGATTTGCAGAAGAAGATTGGCGAGGCCATTGGCTTCTTCTATGGCAACTTCGTGCATGGAGTGCGGCGCTGCGTGATCGACGGCATCGAACCGACGGACCGTCCCAGCGACTCATTCCAGTTCCACATGTTCGAGTACATCTACCATCAGATCCTGCGCAAAGAAGCCGACTGGGTCGCACGCGATTTGTGCCGGGCGCAGTTTCGAGAGAACGCAGAACTCGTCGCGAAGCACATGTACGACTACCGCGATGTCGGCTGCCTACTGCTCTACACGTGCCACGAGATGATGCTCGACGACCTCATTGCTCGCCGCATCGAATCGGGCGATGTCCTCTCGAACGCCAACACGATCATCGTGATGGGCAAGATTCGAGACGGCCTCAAGCTGGGCCGCGCGTTGTGTGTGGTCAAGCATCGAGGCAGTCCCGTTGATGAGACCATCGTGCCTTTCGAAGTGCAGCACTCTGGCCTGGTCTTGAATGGCTAACGCATCCCGGAGTGGCATGAGGCCCCGGAGTGCTGCGTCACAGCCGCAGCGTTATCGGGGTGCACACAGCCGCGAATCGGAGATCACTGACAAATCGTCTTTGGAGAACAACGGCCCGCTCAGTAGCTTGGCTGGCATTCACCACGCGATTGCGTGGGAACGTCGGACAAGTGTCTGACGGCCGTTCTTTATTTCTGTTCTTCGAAGAGGTGTGTCATGAGTACTCGAGATCGAAAGGGGGTGACGGCAATCGACGTGGTTGTCGTGATCGTCATCCTGATGGTGTTGGCTGCGGTGTTCTTGCCTCGGGTCGAATACAGCCATCGGACAGCCTCGCGTCGCAGCGACTGTAAGAACAAGCTCAAGCAGATTGGCATCGCACTGCATACATACCATGAAGCACATCAAACATTCCCACCGGGTTGGGTTCGAGTGCGAGGTCCAAAGTCCGGCGAAGAAGAGCAGTCGGCCTATGCCTGGAGCTTCTACATCCTGCCTCAACTTGATCAGGCACCGCTCTTCAAGAAGTTCAACTTCAGTGACTCCGATCCGTCGTTTCAGACGCAGGCGGATGCCATGCCGAACAAGTCGCAGACCGGTTTAGGGGCCGTTTATCTCCCAGGCTACCGTTGCCCCAGCGACATCGGTGAGGAGCAATCCCTCGCTGTTAGCGGCATGCTGATGGGGACGACCAACTACGTCGGCAATTTCGGAGTTGGCGTTCCCGAACGCGGGCATGATTCGTCTTTGATGCAGGGGCTCTTTGGTGAGAACTCGCGCGTTCGGATTCGTGACATCCGCGACGGGACGACCAACTTTGTGATGGCCGGTGAGAGGCGGCTTTCGAGGATCGGCCGCGATTGGCCAGCCGATAGTCTTGATGGCCCGTTTAACTCTCATTGGGCCGGACTGCCGCGCAGCACGAACCCCTTGGCGATCGTCGCCACTGTGACGACCGGCATTCATGAGCGAGTGGATTCTGAAGCCGCCGCCGCGCGGCGTGCAGACATCAAGAACGATCTGCTCAATCTCCAAGGACCATTGAATGGAGTCCAAGGCAACTCGCCGCGACTGCTGCGTTTTCTGCCCAACAGGACCAGCACCGGCCAGGCAATGTCTGGACTCAACGCCGAAATCGTGAATGCCGGCTTCAGCAGCCAACATCCCGGTGGCTTGAACATCTTGCTCGGCGATGGTTCGGTTCGCTTCATCAGCGACAGCGTCGACCCCGCGACCTACATCAACATGATGCGTCGCGCCGATGGTGAAGTGCTCGGCGTGTTCTAACCTTGGAGGGCTGCGTCACAGCCGCAGCGATCCAGGGTTTGTAGAGCTTCTCCGTAAGAACAATCACACCAAGCTTGATGAGTGAGAGCATGGATCACGAACAGCGTTCTGAATGGAGCATGTCGCGAGTCGCAGTCGTCCTCTTGGTACTCATGGGGCTAATCGGGGCTGCCATAACTCTGCCAGCGATACAACAGGCTCGCGAAGCAGCTCGTCGCACGCACTGCAAGAAGTACACGCTGTTTTGGGGAATGGCGCTGCATACTTATCACGAAGCTTTTCAAACGTTTCCGCCGGGATGGGTGGCCGTTCGGGGGCCTCATTCAAGTAAGCAAGAGCAGTCGGCTTATGCAGTGGCGACTTACATCTTGCCGGGCCTCGATATGGCTTCGCTCTCTCGAGGCATTGATTTCCAAGGAGCCGATCCATCCTTTCAAACACAGGCTGCGCGGCCTGGCTTCGAGTTCGCTCGACATCCAATAGAGTCGTTTCTTTGTCCTTCCGACGATGGCCCCGTTGCAGTTCGATCTTCTAGCGGCCTGCAAATGGGAACAACGAACTACGTGGTTAACTTCGGAGTTGGCTTGCCAGAACGCGGGCACGACCCACGCATGATGCAGGGCATCTTTGGCGAGAACTCGTCCACTCGCATTCGTGATATCCGCGATGGCACTACCAATGTCATCTTTCTCAGAGAGCGTCGTCGCGCTAACCAGGGGCGAGATTGGCCAGCAGGGAAAGTCGATGGCGCGTTCCTGAGCTATTGGGCCGGGCTGCCCAGCGGCACTAACCCACTTGCGATCGTGGCCACGGCGACGACAGGGGTTATCGAGCCGGCGAACTCAGATGCTGCTCATGCGTGGCTGGAAGACAACAGCCAGCACGCGCTCAATATGAAGGGACCACTCAATGGAGTGGTCGGTCCCAGTCCTGCCCTGCAGAAGTGCGGGGTCAATCGGGCGAGCAACGGGCAACAACTTAGCGGTCTGCTTGCTAACGAAGTAAGTGCGGGATTTAGCAGCCATCATGAGAACGGAGTTCAGGTTCTCATGGGTGATGGCTCTGGTCGATTCGTGAGTAACAACGTCGATCCGCAGACACTCATCAACATGATGCGTCGCGCCGATGGCGAAAGGCTCGGCGAGTTCTAACTTTGGAATACTGCGGCTGTGACGCAGCACTCCAGGAGGGCGGAATTGGTCGGTCTTGCCGTGATGACTTGATGATGCAGGGCGGATTCAGCAACTGCGAAACGGAGCTAGGGATCGTCAAAAACAGTCGAGAATTCAGCCTCTGGCAAACATAGGCTGGCCGACTCTTGGAAGCCGCACAGATCAGCGGATTCCAAATTGTGTCGATCTTGGTGATTCACTAAACCTCGCCCCGCCCCAATGGACTGGATCAAGCCGACGGAGCCACTCACGAGGAACCTCTATGCGGACCTCCTCTCCGACTTGTTGCGATCAGGACGATGCTACTTTGAAACTTCAAGACGCGCTCACTCACTCATCGACCAAGTTTCCCGCCATCCTGCTGTTTGGGATGCCGGGAGTTGGTAAGGGAACTCAAGGCACGCTGCTGGGAACCATGCGCGGCGTGCGTCATGTCTCGACCGGTGCCATCTTCCGAGCACTCGATCGGAATTCCGATGAAGGTCGCGAAGTCTTCAGCCGGATTGATCACGGCAAGCTTGTGCCTGATGAATCCGCCATTCGGATCTGGCGGCATTGGGTCGATGATCAAGTGGCGTTGAGTCAATACGACCCGAGTCGCGAAGTGCTGTTGCTCGATGGCTTGCCACGCAGCCGTCGCCAGTGCGAACTGCTCGAAGAGCACATCGACGTCTTGTGTGTCATCCATTTGGAGTGTGAGCAGATTGATCCGCTCATTGCACGGTTGATGCAGCGCGGCCAAGGTCGTGCCGACGACAGTGACGAAGGCGTCATTCGGCGGCGATTCGACATCTATCGACAGACGACTCATCCCGTGCTGGCGTACTACCCGACCTCGGTTGTGTTTTCGATCGATCCCATCGGCTCGGTAATGCAGATCAAGAAGCGGATCATGGAAGTGGTGATCCCCATTCTGAATGCTCGCGGAGTTTTGATCTCCGAAGACGAGACCGCAGCGTGAAGACGCCGATTGTCGTCCACCCGTATCAGGCTGGAGACGAAGTCGCGTTGTGGAATGTCTTTTACAGCGCGGTACGAGTGACCGCGCGACGCGATTACTCGCAGGCTCAGGTCGAGGTCTGGGCACCCGACGATCCAGATCGCGATCGCTGGAAGGAACGCATCGCTGGCATCGCTCCGTTTGTGGCGTCCGTCGTTGGCCGCGTTGTTGGTTACGCTGACGTGCAACCGAATGGCTACATCGATCACTTCTTCGTGTCGGCAGAGATGGCTCGGCAAGGAGTCGGTGCAGAACTGATGAACGTCATTCATCAGACCGCTCGGGAGCGAGGTCTACTCAGATTGTTCTCTGACGTGAGTCTGACCGCGCGGCCGTTCTTTGAGCACTTCGGCTTTGCGGTCGAGACCTTTCAAACCGTCACGTTGCGCGGTGTGGAATTCACCAACATGCGCATGAGCAAGCGACTGAGTTAGCCCACGAATTCGTTACCGACTTTGCGAGCTCTTTGCGGCTTGTCGAGGTTGATGCCGAGCTTCAATCCAACTTCCACGAGCACATTCCAACCTGCTGCCAGTTGCACGAAGCAACTCAGGTCGCCGGCATTTGGAATCGTGATGGTCGGGAATGAAGTCGGTCGCGAGCTGATGGCAATGACCTGCATGCCCACGCCCTTTTGCAGACACTCGGCGAACTTGCTCTCGGACTCTTCATACGGGTCGACCCACAGCAAGACGTCCTTGGCATCCATCACTTCTTCAATGCCATGCACGGCATAGGTGCCTTCGAGAAAGTCAGATTTCTTACGTGTGATCTCGTTGGTCTTCAGCGTCAGTTCTTCGGCCACTCCATCATTTCGACCAGCCCAATAGATCGTGCCGGCTTCGGCGATTCGCTGAGTGATGGCGGCGTCGATCGGCGTCGTTAACGCTGCTTCAACATGCCGAGCCAACTCGGGCAATCGGCTGGCGAGCGTTGGGGCTCCAGCCGCATGTTCCAGCAGCGAGCGATAGAACAACGCTTGCTCGAAAACACTCTTCGTCGCAGCGACGGCTTCTTCTTTGCCGCATGACAACACGAAGCCGCTATTCGCCATCTCTTGAAGTTTGGAATTGGGAGTGGCGCTCAAGCTGTAACGCTGCGAATGCCCGGCCTTCAGTAACTTGTCGAAGAGCCGAATGACTTCCGCCGTCTTGCCGGAGTTCGAAGCCGCGAAGACCGCCCATTGAGCGAGGTCGTACTCGCAAGACTGGCGCCCGGCATCGGTGTGCAACACGATGGGCCAACCTTGGCGGCGAGCATGAGCGATGGTCGACTTCGCTGGGAACAGTCGGCTGGAGCCTTCGCCGGTCAGTAGCAGCTTGCCAACTTGAGCGATGCTTGCAGCGACTGCTTGAGAAGCCGAGACATTGAATTGCGAAACGATGCGCGGCGTTTCGAGCATCTCACGCGTGAGGCAGAATTGGCTGTAACGATCGTCTTGCGAATTCATGGCGAACGAGTCCTTGCGAGCAAACGTTGTTTGATTCCCCTCGCCCCTTTGGGGAGAGGGGTGAGGGGCAGTAGCAATCAGAGCGTCTCGTTTGTTGCCTCTCGGTCCCGACCTTCGCACCACTAGGGGCGAGGGGAGAATTCCGTCATGTCTCTTTCGGGCGATCGAACAACAGCTTGGCGAGAGGCTATCGAAGTCCTACTTCGAGGACTGGCTGAAATCGAGCGGGAACTTATCTCTCGCTCCTCCCCCCTGCTACTCTTCGCCGCCGCTCCCCAATGGCCTTCATCAGCTTCCTCTCGTCTGCTCAGTCAGGAACCAACCATGCTTTCTGCCTTTCGACTTTCTGCCGTTGTTGTGTTGCTGGCTGTGGCTGGCATCTCGCTCGTGAGTGGCGATGACGCGGCCAAAGCGAATCCCGCCAACGACCGCGAAGCACTCGCTCGCTTCAACGACTTGATCGGAGGTTGGAAGGGCACAGGGCAGATCAAACGCAACTCGACGCAAGGCGCATGGCGAGAGACTTCAGAGTTCATCTGGAAGATCGACAAGAAGACTTCGGCGATCGAATACAAGGTGAAGGACGGCAAGCATCTGAAGTCCGCGTTGCTCAGTTGGGATGCAGCGACGAAGCAATTCAAGCTGGTGGCCGAACTGCCCGATGGCACCAAGGTCGATCACTTCGGGAAGTTCGAGGATTCCGCGCTGGTCCTGGAGTCCAAGCCGAAGGCGGATGAGACGGTGTCAAGAATCACCATCCGACAACTCAGCGATATCCGACTGCTCGTCTTGTTTGAATCGCGGAAGGAATCGCAGTCGCTGTATCAGCGTCTCGGAGAAGTCGGCTACACCCGCGAAGGCGCGAAGTTGGCGTCGTCGGATCAGACCGGCCCTGAGTGCGTCGTCAGTGGCGGAGTAGGGACGATCAAAGTGTCCTACAAAGGCGAGACCTACTTCGTCTGCTGCACCGGCTGCCGAGATGCGTTCAACGATGACCCCGAGACTTTCTTGACCGAATACAAAGCTCGCTTGGAAAAGAAGAAGTCGATGAAGAAGTGAGAGCGAGAAGACCACATCACACTTACCGTAAGGATTCTTACTGGCTTACAAGTTCCGTATCGCGCTCACGTCAGCTTCGTAATCACGGAGCCGATGTCGCGACCCATGCTGATTAAGCTGAATCGCAAGTCCTTCCGTTTGCTCGATCAACAGCCTGAAGTGAGGCCGTCTCATGCGTGAGTCTCGTTCGAACATCGCGAACTCTCGTCGGCAATTCATGCGTTCGGTCTCGACGGGAGTGATGGGCTTGGGGTTGGCCGAGATGCTGGCGATCGAGGCTCACGCGAACTCTGGAAATGCTGGCCGAGCCAAGCAAATTCTGGTCGTCTACGAAGAAGGTGGCGTTTCGCAGATGGATTCGTGGGATCCAAAAATCGAAGCACCGCTGGAACA
Source organism: Planctomycetaceae bacterium (assembly GCA_900299185.1). Classification (GTDB taxonomy): domain Bacteria; phylum Planctomycetota; class Planctomycetia; order Planctomycetales; family Planctomycetaceae; genus AM-0621. The sequence continues at coordinate 26,835 of OMIV01000344.1, read as the reverse complement.
TCGCACGCCCTACGCTCCGATCGACACCAACGTGCCGGGCATTCAATTCTCGTCATTGATGCCAATGATCGCTCAGCAGGCGGATAAGTTCGCCGTTGTTCGGTCGATGACGACCACGAAAGTCGCCGGGCACATGGAAGGCTGCCAAGAGTTCTTCAAGGGCTATCGCTTCACGGCAGCGCCGAGCTTTCCGGATATCGGTTCTGTGGTCACTGAGTTGTTGGGTTCGGACTGTCCGCAATTGCCGGGCTATGTGTTTTGTCCCGGAGCCAACATGCCGAACCACATCACGACGACGGGCTTTTTGCCGGTGAGTCGTGCTCCGTGGAAGTTGGGCACGAAGTCGCTGGGTGAAAACGTGGCCGCTCCCGGCTGGAAGGTGCAGGCTCTGCAACCGCAACCGGGCTTGAATCGCGAACGCTTCTCGCAACGTCAAAGCCTCTTGGATCGACTGGACCATTTAGATGAGCGAAGTGCCGAGACCTCCGGCATTGGTCAGTCGTTGTCGAAGTACTACGAACACTCCTTCGACTTGCTGGTTAGCCCGCGCGTGCAACGTGCGTTCGATCTTGAAACCGAGACCGAGCAGACTCGAGATCGCTATGGCCGAGACCATCGGGGATGTTGTTACTTGATGGGCCGGAAGTTGATCGAGGCTGGAGTACGATTTGTTACAGTCACCGTCATTCAGCCGCCTGACCATGTCGGACGTCCCAATTACGGCCAGCCCAATGGTGTGTTCTTGAATTGGGACCATCACGAGGGCATCTATCACAACGGCCCATGTGGCGGTCCGCAGGGCAACAGCAATCAAGAGCGTTACGGCTTACCTCATCCCGTGATGATGCCCAGTCTCGATCGTTCTTTCAGCGCGTTGATCGAAGACATGCACCAGCGCGGTTTGCTCGATGAAACGTTGGTGTGTTTCGTAACCGAGATGGGAAGAACTCCGCGCATCAACAAGTGGGGAGGTCGTGACCATTGGGCTCGGGCCATGTCGATCGCCTTCGCAGGTGCGGGAGTGCCCCGAGGCCAAGTCATCGGGCATACCGACAAGGAAGCTGGCGATGTGATCGACCGACTTTATACGCCTTACGACTATGCCGAGACGATTTATCGCAAGCTCGGGATCGACACCGACCTCAGGCTGAAGAAACCGGGTGGCCTCCCCGTCGAATTCTCCGACGGCGGCCAGCCCATCAAAGAGTTGTTCTAAATACCGGAGTTGAGTCGTATCTCAGTGGAATGCGACGCGATTTGATCCCTCGCAGAGCGGTTCGCCAGCAAGCCAACCTGAACCGCTGATGAGGCTTTAATGACAGGTATTCAAGATCCGGCATTCGCGCGGTTCGTCAGGCTGCGTCCGGTTATCAAAGAGGACTTGCTGACTCTGCATCGCAATGAACTCGATCCTGATGCCCATCGAATGGCTGTTGTTAAGCCACGAGATGCCTAGTCGTTTGAAGAGCATTGGGCAAGAATCTTTAAGGACGAGACCGTAACGGCTCGAGCCGTCTTGGCGGACGACGTGCTAGTCGGTTGCATTTCGTCGTTCGTCGCTGAAGGCCAGTGCTGCGTTGGTTATTGGATTGCGAAGGAATTCTGGGGCCGTGGCATCGCGACACGAGCTCTGGCATTGCTACTTCAGGAAGTCACGACGCGGCCACTCCATGCACGCGTTGCCCGTCAGAATGTTCGGTCCATTCGAGTGCTCATTCGCAACGGATTCACCATCAAACGCTACGAGATGGGTCCTGAAACTGATCGCTACCCGGCGTGTGAGGAAGCCGTGTTGGAACTGGATTAGTTATCTAGTGACTCATCGCCACTCGCGCGCGATCACTTTGGTGCTGCGGTCGACGCTAGGGACTTAAGGATGGGCAGCAGCTTGTCGATGCCCCAGCGATAGATCGCGTAAGTCGCGACGCAGGTGATGCTCACGAAGGCGATCCATAAGCACGCGTCCCAGAACTTTGAGGGCTGTAGGCGGCGATCGAGGCGGAAGTAACGCAGGTAGAGCGTCGCTCCCGTGATGATCGGCAGCGTCGCGGCCTGCATGAAGCCACCAAACACAACCATACCCGTTGGCTCTGTGAAGAGTAAGAACAACGACAGGGCGAACAGCGGATAGAAGACGCACAACCGCTTGATGCTGCGTGCTCTCGTGCTGGAGTCTGTCGGTAGGAACTTCGTCAGCATGAAGAGGTCGGTTGTTAGTCGACTATGAGCCGCCGCCGACACATACAACGTTTTGAAGAGCACCGCCCAGACACCGATCAGGAAGGGAAATCGAGTCCAACTGCCAAAGGTCTCGGAGTACATCGTCGCTAACTTGGCCACCATCTCTTTGCCTTCCGGCACGACTCCGTTGCGGTGCAACACGATCGCTCCCATGAAATAGAAGGCGAGCGTTGCAGCCGTAAAGACGATCATGCTGACCCAGGCGTCGAGTCGCATAACTCGAATCCAACCTCGTGCTCGCGACTCCCACACGTCGTCGTTGCTGCTCTTACCGACGTAGCGGGCATAGCCCTTTTCCAAGCACCAGTAGGGATATTGGTAAAGCTCGGAGGCACCGACGCCCGTAATGCCGAAGCATCCAAACGCCGCCGAAACCGCGGCGATCAGCATCGTGTTATCTAGCGACATCAAGCCGCGAAACGTCATGCCATCGATAAGTTCGTCAGCTCGAAGCGAGTATTGCGGACTGGGCAACATCACGACGCCAAGCACCGTCAACGCGGTCACTCCCACAACAAGCACCGTTGTCAGTTTCTCCAAACGCTGATAGCCGCCACTAAGTAGCAGCGCGACGGCGGCAAGTGCTGTCAGTCCCGCCCACGGGTGTTCGGGATGCGCGGTCAGAACCGATTCGATCCAACCGCCGCACGAGGCAGCGATAGACTTTGAGACTTCAGGAAACGCGAGATTCAGTGCTTGCCCAACGCCGCCGCACATGGCTCCCAACTGAAAGACGGTCGCCAGCAACATCGCAAACCACCACCACACCAGCCAGGTTGTTCCGAGGAAACGAAGGCCAGGCATTTCGTGCAGAAAGCCCAGAGTTGGTTTGCCCGCTGCGATGGCGTAACGCCCCAATTCAATTTGCACGATGACTTTGATGAAGCAGCTAAAGAGCACCAACCACAGAAAGATGAAGCCGAACTCAGCCCCCAGCTTGGTTGTAAGAATTAGCTCACCCGAGCCCACGATACTGCCCGTCAGGACGATACCGGGACCAATCTTCTTAAGGGCATCCCACAAGCTTTCTGGAGGAACCGCGATGGCATCGGCCGGGAGCGCATAAGGATCGAAGGCTTCGGGTTCGCTCATGGTGAGTCCATCAAGGTGAATGACGAGTTGCGTGGTGAGGTTATTCGAGTCGGCGTTTGACGCTGCGACTAGTCCTTGCCGGGATGAGCAATCTTCGGCCAGTAATCGTCGAACTTGAAAGCGGGGCTGTTATCCAGATCGTGGCAAGACTCGCACAAGAACTTCTTGCGGGCTTGATCAACGCTGACGCGCATCAGCTTGTTGGCCTCGTCCTTCTTGTCTTGCTCGATCAATTCAATGTGCTTGCTGCCGGGGCCGTGGCAGTTTTCACATTGCACACCTTTGAGATGCGCCGTCTTCTCAGCGTTCACGAAACCTCCGTCGTAACGCAGGACGTCAGGAGCACTCCAACCAACGGTGTGACAACAAATGCACTCGGGGTCGTAGATTCGCGAAATACCCAAGCGTCCGGTCTTCAGGCTTTCGAACGCGTGCGAGTGCTTGCTCTCGTTCCACTTCGCGAGAGCCTTCGTGTGACACTCGCCACACTTTTCAGCTCCGACAAACTTGTCGCCACTGCTGTGCTTGATGGGCAATTCTTGCTCGGCCAACTTCGAGTCCTTCAGCAGGTCCTGATAGAACTGCATGTGAGCAACCATCTTGGCGTCGTTCTTGAAACGCTCGCCGTCGAGCTTCACCAGGTCGAAGCGGTACTTTTGCTTGGGCTCGTCAGGGTAGTAGCCAATGACCGCCACAAACTTGCCTTTGTGACCGGTCTTTACGAGCAATGTGTTGCCGAGTTGTTCGGGGTTTTCGGTCGTTGGTTCTTCGACGATGTCGGTCGAGATCACCAAGTTGAATGCCGGAAACTTCTCGGCCAGCTTGCGGGACTCTTCGAGCGTTCCATGACTGATGAGCACTCGCAATTCAGGCTTCTGTTCGTCGATAGCGGTTAAGGCTTTTTGAATGGCGGCAACCGGATCAGTGAAGGCCACTTCGCCAGCATCGACAGTACCGAGTTTCTCTTTCATCGAGTCGCCAAAGACGCCCGTCACTCCGACCTTGATGTCGCCGACAGGGATCACTTGATGGCGAACGGGAATCGGCAAGTCCGCCGAACCAAACAAGACAATGTTCGCCCCCAGGATGCGGAGACCTTCATTAGGTTTGTCGTCATCCGGCGGCACGTCTTGAGAGACAAGGAACGCAGCACCGAGTCGCAATTCTTCCACACCAATTTGTAGGCCGCTGTATTTCATATCGCGGAGCGCGGCCAGCAGTGCTTGAAACTTGAATTCGCTTTGTCGGCGAGAGTTCTTCAGCGTGCCTCCGAGATCAAAGGCCGCCAGCGGCCACTCTTTCTCTCGGAGTTGATTGAACAAACTGGCGCGATGAGCGATACCACCAAACTGCGGATCCGAGCAACCACAAGGCTCAATGTAGCCATGCATTTCGCCAGTGAGGGCCAGCACTGCCGCAGGTTTGGGCCAGTCTTTGAAGCCCGCTTTGGTAAAGATGCTGTTGGGATCTTTGGTGGCCGAGATCACTTCCACCTTGGGCTTGTCGGATGAGGCGGGCTGCTCGGGGGATGTTGCCTTTTGGCAGCCAGCGAGACAGCAGGCGGCGAGCGCGAAGCAACACATCAGCATGGCTCTGCAGCCGCTTTCCAACCACATCTTGCGGACTTTCATCAACGACTCCGTTACTTCGCGCTAAAGATAATTTTCAATGTCAAGGACTCCGTTCTCGGATGGTTCGACTTTATCACGACGGTAGCAGGAGCGTCAGGCGTGCGAATCAAAGTCGGTGTTCCCGGTGCGAATTCCAAGTTCAGTCTGCAAGCGTTCTTCACTGCGGGATCAGGTGTCGCAGTGACCTTCAGCAAGGGAACGTCGCACTCGCCAGGAGTAAGTTCGAATTGTTGTCCTTCAAGTCCGCGAGCGAACACGTTGAGGCTCGCCTTCTTGCCCGTCGCGCCGTCAAACTCTCCCAAATCGCACAACATTTCTTTGGGAGCCCAACGCACTCCTCCTTGCGGGAAGAATTGGAAAGCGCCGGGGTTGTCGCCCCGTAGCGGTATCTGAATCGGGGTTGTGTCTGGGATGTCCGTGTGAATGGTGATCGACTCATTAAACGGGCCTTGTTCCTTCTTGCCGCGAGCGATCACTTCCACTTCGTAAGCCTGCTTCACCAGTTGATCCATCTTGGCTTCGCTGTCTTTGAATTCAGGATGCTTGATGATCATCGTCCGCACGAACTCAGTTTTACGTTCGGCCGTCAGCGGCGAGACTTTCGCCGTTACGTACTCGCTCGACGATTCAACCTTAGTGATCTTGAACTCGGTCGCGTTGCTCGATGCGATATAAATTGTTCCGGTAGATGGAACGATATCGGACATCGAGTTGAAGCTAAGATCTTCGGGCATGTGAATGAGATCCATGCCCACCAGTCCCTTCACGATCAATTGGAATGTGACGTTCTTCGGGTCGTCGGTGTGGATGGTGGCTTCGTGTTGGAAGCGTGGATTCTTGGCTTTGATTTCCCAATTCAGTTCGATCGTCGTTTCTCCGCCCGGCGGAACAGTTTCGTCACCGAGCTTTCCGATCGTGCATTGGCAAGTTGTGCGTCCGGTCGCCAGCTTCAGTGGCACCGTGCCTTCGTTCTTCACAACAAACGTGTGTGAGCCCTTTGTGCGATGCATCATCACGCCGAAGTCGAAGGTCGTCTCGGGGATCACGGCTACGGGATGCGGACCGTTTTCGCTCGGCTGCGGCTTCCCATCTTCAACCTTCGGCACCGGCGGCCTGACGACTTCTTGAGGTCCTGCACCTCGGCCAAGCCAGACAATTCCAGCCATAGTGGCGATTAGCGTCAGTACCGACACCAACACGGCCATTGGTCGCATCTCGAAGCTCCTCGAATCATCTCAGGACGTCATTCTTAAGCGGGCTCAAACGACAAAAAATTCCCGCCGGGACAGAGCATGTTACGTCTCGATGCCCCCTAGTGTTAGGCACAAGAACGACGTCTCGTGCATTCACGGGAGCAAGAACTATTCTCCCCGTTCTTTCATGGTCAAAAGGCGGTCGACAGCCTGATTTCGGACCCCAGTCCGGTTCGACAAACAGTTCGATAGAGTTCGAGTGGCTCGCTGTTGTGTCGAGTACACACAGGGCGACTTCCGAGGACGAGTGCCTCAGCGGACTGCACGAAGTCGCGATTTGTTGCGATACCCAGGGGTGTTTGATGTTGTCCGTGCGTCCTGCTTTCTCGACTCCGATTCGCTGAACTTACCTGAGAGGGCAGAGAACGATCACGTTCTCGCCATCGCTGTCTCAAAGACTTAGCCAACACACTCTGAAGTTGTTGAGTCTCTGCCTTAATCCTCTTGCCTGTAGATTGCCGTGAAACCAGACGCCGCAGCGCCTGACTTGCCAAACTTTCGTGACCTTCGCCGCCAAATCTCGATGGCCATGCAGGCCGATCGCTTCCGCCTGCGACGGTCTCTGGAACAACTGGAACGTCAGCAACAGGGCAATCCGCACTTCGCTCGGAACCTGAAGCAGTTTCAGTCAGCGCTCGAGTCTTCGATTGCCACTCGCCAGAAGAGAATCGATGCGCGACCGAAAGTGACGCTCAATGCCGAGCTGCCCATCGCTGTGCGGCACGAAGAGATCGCGGCGGCCATTAAACAGCATCAAGTGGTCATCCTCTGCGGCGAAACGGGCTCTGGTAAGTCGACTCAGTTGCCGTTGATCTGCCTCGAACTGGGACGCGGAATTGACGGACTCATTGGGCATACTCAGCCGCGACGTATTGCCGCTCGCAGTGTCGCCAATCGCATTGCCGCAGAATTGAATTCGCGTGTCGGCGACGCTGTCGGCTTCAAGGTGCGATTTACGGACGCGACGTCTTCGCAGACCTACATCAAGCTGATGACCGACGGCATCTTGTTGGCCGAGTCGCAGAATGATCGGTTCTTCGATCAGTACGACACGATCATCATCGACGAAGCGCATGAGCGGTCGCTCAATATCGACTTCTTGCTCGGACGTTTGAAGCAGCTCTTGCCGAAGCGGCCCGATCTGAAAGTCATCATCACTTCGGCAACGATCGACGCCGCCAGGTTTTCCGAGCACTTTGGAACTCCCGAACGACCAGCTCCCGTCATCGAAGTCGCCGGTCGAACGTATCCTGTTGAAGTTCGCTATCGACCGTTGATCGATGATGGCGATGTCGAAGAAGAAGACATCGAAGACGGTGCCGAGCCGACGCCTCGGCAACAACGGCTTGCTCGTCCGGGAGCCCGGCGTTCCGAACCCGACATTCAACGATCGATACTGGATGCGGTCGACGAGCTAATGCGACTCGAACACGGCGACATCTTGATCTTCATGCCGACCGAGCGCGACATCCTCGAAACCGCGAAGTCGCTGCGCGGTCGCTTAATGCCGGACCGCAACAAAGGACGCACGACCGAAATCCTGCCGCTCTACGCGCGACTCTCCGACAAAGATCAGCAACGCATCTTCGAAGCTCATTCGCACCGCCGCATCGTCATCGCAACCAACGTGGCCGAGTCGTCGCTGACAGTGCCCGGCATTCGTTATGTAATCGACTCAGGTACGGCGCGCATCAGCCGGTACTCGGCTCGCTCGCGAATGCAGCGCTTGCCGGTTGAACCCATTTCGCAAGCGTCTGCCAATCAACGAGCAGGCCGTTGCGGTCGTATTGGTCCCGGTGTTTGCATTCGGCTGTATTCCGAGGACGACTTCAAAACCCGCGAGCCGTTCACGCCGCCAGAGATTCAACGGACCGATCTGGCATCGGTCATCCTGCAAACTAAGTCTCTGCGTCTCGGCAAGATCGAAGAGTTTCCGTTTCTCGAACCGCCGAAGACCGGCACGATCATCGACGGCTATCGCACGTTGTTTGAACTCGGAGCCCTCGATGAACGCAACGAGCTGACCCCCATCGGCGAGAAGCTTTCACGACTGCCTGTTGATCCACGCGTGGGTCGCATCATCCTGGCGGCTCATGATGAGAACTGTCAGACCGAAGCACTCATCATCGCTTCTGCTCTTGAGATGCAGGATCCGCGCGACCGCCCGGTCGAACATCAACAAGCCGCCGACCAAGCGCATCAGCAATTCAAACACGAAGACTCGGACTTCTTGAGCTATCTGAAACTGTGGGACTTCTTCCATCACCTCTCTCAGACGTTGTCGAGATCGCAACTTCGCAAAGCCTGCCAACAAAACTTCCTGTCCTATAACCGGCTGCGCGAATGGGTCGACGTGCATCATCAGCTTTCGCAACTGGTGGAAGAGGCTGGCTTCAAACTGCATAAGCGACGTGATGACGCAGCTTCGATTCATCGCGCCTTGCTGACGGGTTTCATTGGCAACATTGCCATGCTGACTGAAAGTGGCGATTTCCTTGCCTCCGGTAATCAGCGGTTGCTGCTTTGGCCTGGTTCAGGGCTGGTTGGCAAGAAGCCCAAGTGGATCGTCGCGGCAGAACTGGTTGAGACCACGCGGCGGTATCTTCGCTGTGCTGCTCGAATTAATCCTGATTGGATTGAGCCGCTCGCGGGGCATCTTCTCAAGCGAACCTACAGCGACCCCGAATGGGATCCGCAGAACGGCGGCACGATGGCCTTTGAACGAGTCTCGCTGTTCGGTCTCTCGATCGTGCAAAGGAGACGCGTGAACTACTCACGCATCGATCCGGCGTTGTGTCGCAAGATGATGATCGAGCAAGGGCTTGTAGGCGGAAACTGGGACTTGGACCTGTCGTTCTTCCTCCACAACAAAGCGTTGATCGACGAGCTGGAAGCCTTGCAGGTCCGTACGCGGCGAAGTGATTTACTCGTTGATGACGATGTCCGAATCGCCTTCTATGACAAACGCATTCCGCCCGACGTGAGTGATGGCTTTCGCCTTCGTAAGTGGCTGAAGATCGTCGATCGACAGCATTCAAAGATCCTGCACATGTCAAAGGACGACTTGCGGCGCGAAGGCGCGCGAGACGTCACCAACTTGGAGTTTCCAGACCGCATTGCTGTCGAGCATCTGAGCCTGCCGCTCGAATATCACCTCGAACCCGGTAAAGACGAAGACGGCATCACCTTGTCTGTTCCCAAAGAAGCCTTGAATCAGGTTTCGCAAGCTCGGCTGGGGTGGCTTGTTCCAGGACTGCTCGAAGAGAAAGTCATCGCGTTGATTAAATCGCTGCCAAAAGAGACGCGACGAATGTTCGTGCCTGCGAATGAGACCGCGAAAGTTGTGCTCTCGAAACTGAAGTTCGGCGATGGAGATTTCGAGGAGCAAGTTGCGAAGCTCCTGTCAGAGCAGGGGCGGGTCTCGGTGCGAGCTGCCGATTTCAATTTGGATGGTTTGCCCAACCATCTGCGCATGAATGTCAAAGTCATCGACGATAAAGGCGAGCAACTGGCTGCCGGACGGAACTTGCTCGATTTGCATAAGCAGCTTGGTGGCATCGCCGCTGCGAGCTTTAAGAAGGCCGGAAGTCAGCAATGGAGCCGAGACAAACTGACCGAATGGAACTTCGGCGAGTTACCCGCGCAGGTCTCCTTTAGCAGCGGTGGCGTGCAGTTGATTGGCTACCCGTCGCTCATCGATCAGGGTGATACCGTTGCCATGAGGCTTATCGATACTCCTACAAAGGCTGCCCTAGAAACACGCGCCGGATTACGACGTCTTGCCGCGCTCTCACTCCGAAAGCCCTTGAAGTATCAGCTCGACAACTTGCCTGATCTCAACCAATGGACGCTATGGAGCGCTGCCCTGGGATGCACGGGGACTTTTCAGCAGGACTTGATGGACCTTGTTGTGGATCGTGCCTTTTTCCCCGAGCGAGGCGCCTATCCTCGAACAGAAGCCGACTTCAAAGCTCGACTACAAACGGCTCGCGGCAATTTGGGTGAAGCCACCCAAGATATCATTGCAGTGCTACGACCATTCTTCACCAACTACGCAGATGTCCGAGCGTGTCTCAATGCCACGAAGTCTCCATTAATGGCCTATGCCGTTGCAGACGTGAAAGCGCAGCTTGGTGGGTTATCTGGCCCTAAGTTTCTGACTCGCACGCCCTGGGTGTGGTTGCAGCAGTACGCGAGGTATATGGATGCAATCTTGCGACGCATCAAGAAGTTGACCTCAAACGGCGTTCCTCGTGATCGAGCTTCTCATGAAATCGTGCAGCGCTGCGTATCACGATTTCAATCGCGTTCCGCCGAACATGCCGCGCGAGAATTATTTGATCCTGAACTCGACCTCTACCGCTGGATGCTTGAGGAATTGAGAGTCTCGCTATTCGCACAGGAGCTCCGCACCGCACTTCCTATCTCCGAAACACGCCTCGACAAGCAATGGGAAAAAGTCCGAGCTTAGATACGACCTCGAATAGTAAATGACCGCGTTGGTATGCGTTACTTGAATGGTGCGGATCGTCAAGCGTAGAAAAAAACGATAAAATGAATGCTTTCTGGGTTTCTAGATGACTGCACTCTTTGGTGTTTATTGTGTAATCCTGCTGATGTGGTGCGTTGAGTGATGCTGGTGTGGTTTATGGTTATTGTTGGTAGTCGGCGGTGGGTGTCGGTAGTAAATGAATGCGATTTCCTCGAGAAACTGCTGATTCTATGGGGTTGTCGGTGCCGTTGATTGGGGGCGTGAACTCAGATGTAAGTCCGCCAAAAGGCTCGGCTGTTATATATGCTACTGGCAGTTTGAGGGTTGCAGGCGTTTCGAAGTGATATGGATCTGAAGGCTGTAAGTATTTTGTGGTCGCTCTATAAACGAAAAGGCGGTCAACTTCGCTGTGGATGTTGACCGCCTTTTAGTGAGTAGTAACTAGCGAATTAACGCAGTTGATCGAGGAGGGCCAGAGCTTCTCGCACTCGGTCAGATCCACCGAATGAATCAATCAATTGCTTAGCATTCAGAAGGTCTGATGCCGATAGCGAGCCTTTGCTAACAGGAGCAGCAGTTGGTTTCGCTGCTCGTGGAGCTGGAGCAGCTGCACGAGGAGCTGGTGCCGCACTGGCACTTGCTGCGCGAGGCGGACGGCCACGGCGTGCTACTGGGGCAGATCCACCGTTCTTGTGGACTCGACCAAAAACCGCATTTACGAGCGAGACGGATACCGTATGACCAGCGGCGAGCATTGCGTCGCGAATCTGAGGACGTGTCGCAGTTGGGTTCGCTTCAATGTAATTGCGAATTGCTTCGCTCACATTGACGCCACCCGTTGGGCGGCCGCGACGACCCGTTCCCGCAGATGCCTTCTTCTCGCCGTCTGGCTTTGCGTACTTGATCTTGTTGACGAGCGGCAACGATACCTGGATTCCTTGAGATGCCAGCAATTCGACCACCTTTTTGGACGGCATCTTGGGATCGTTTTTCAGGACGTCACGTACCGCATCACTCTTCTTTGCACCTTCTGACACTACCTTCTCCTTCGCCATAAGAAGCTCCTTGTAAGTCCACATCCACCGAAACTGACAGAAAACGGCGGCCACTTAAGAGGGGCGCCGAACGTCGCCCGTACCGAATACGCCACGGTTAGAAGACATTGCTCCGCGCCCGCTTGTTTCATCAGTTGGTGACTCACATGTAGTTGCAACACCTCTTCCAGAGCATTGCGGCGGGATAATTGCACGATTAAGCCGCCGTCTCAATTGAAGAAATGTTGCAATCACCCGTTATTTGCAATCTCCGATCGGTAACTCCGCCTTACGGACGCATTATTTCGAGGTAGAGAGACTCCCCGACGCAGCGGTTCTGGCTAATTCTAACACTCAGAAATACGTCTGAGTTGGAGTTGTTTAGTGCCCATAATGAGCGCTTCGCCGCTGGGAAACTCACTGTAGTCGGCTTCGCACGCGAACTGGTGTGCAACCAATTTCGTGGCGACTCAGGTATTTGTAAGTCCGAGTTTCGCAAGTTTGCTGCAGAGATTTAGGGACGAAGTCTTCCTCAGAAAACACTAAGCATGTCCCGGTTGGTCCATGAGTGATGAGCGAGAATGCAACTTAACTCGCCATGTCGATGCTGGGGGTACGATTCTCAAGCAGTTGAGTGAAGATTGCATTCAGCATGAATGTAATGCTTCCAACGACGTATTCTGTGCCGTCTTCATGAGAAACGAAACCGGCAACTCCGCGGTCATTGTAGACCATGACATCACCAGAGACGGTGTTACCAAAGACACGCGCTGTTGATGTCGGGAAGACTTCATTCCGCGAGCGGATTCAGTGGTCAGTCAGCGTCTGGTGTTTTGCTGGCTCAAATATCTCTCCAGCGAAACCCACGTCTTCCCATCTCATGGCCGTGAGGTGCGAATAGAGAGTCGCAAATTCATCACGCGGAGCAATCGCAGTACCTGGAGTGAGAAGCAAAGTCTGAAGCTGTGGATGAATCCATTGAAAGCCACCGAATGTAGTTCGATCGGGCATAAAGGTATCTGCCAACCACAAACGCCAGCGACCGGAAGATGTCACCTTCTGCAGATACTCACGCATGCTGGGCAGCAAACATTTGCGGGCGATTTCGTCGAAGTATCGAGGTGGATCGACGAAGGCGTCATGGATTTCGACTGTGGCAATTCCGAGATGAGACCGCGGTACGTCAGTAAGTCGGTCGCCCGGTTCAAGGATTATGGTCGTCCCACCGCCACCATTGTGTTGTGTTTTCATGATCTGCGACTGGAGTGGATCAGCGCTGTTACTTCATTCCTATTGGTAACAACTGCACGGCATCGATGATGACGTGACCGTTGGTGTCTTTGTTTGAGATCTCGACTACCACTTCTCCTGCTTTGAAGTCGTATTTTCCAATTGGATGAAAGGCTCCATCGTCCGGCTTCTTACGTTGATCAAGCTTTGTTGTAGTCGACATCTCTCCGTGCTTGATCGTGACAGGAACATTGGTGGCGCGATTTGGATTTGGCGGATAGGCAATGCGGACTTCGTATTTGTTGGGGGCTTCAATCTTGAACTTGAAGCGAGCAGAAGACTGCCCCTTATTCATATCGGAATCGTGCCGATAGCCACTGCCAACGAACGGGCCCACGGTTGCCGCTGCAGTGTCGAAGCCGGTTCGTTCGGCGGCTTCGTCGTCGATGACCAGTCCCGGTAACGACTTCAGCTCGATGCCCGTTGCGGCAGCGGGTTTGGGACCGGACCAAATCAAGACCTGCTTGTCGCTTAAGAGACGCTCGCGAAGCTTTGTGTAGTCGACGGTTTGAATCGGGCTCTTTGTTTCAATCGCGAGCATGGCTGCGGTCGCTGCCGATTGGCCGAGCACCATGAAGACCGGCTCCATGCGGATCGAACCGAAGGCCATATGCGACGCACTGAGGCAAACGGGGACCAAGAGGTTGTCGCACTCTGATTGCTTCGGAGTGATCGAACCGTAGTCAATGGGGTACGGAGCAAAGCCGCCGACTTGGACGTCGCCTTCATTGCGAGCATGACCGTTCTTATCGACGTAACGCTGCACGTTGTGAGAGTCCATGGTGTAAGCCGCGAGTCCGATTGGTCGGTCGGCAATGACGCGGCCCTGGCAATTGTGTTGAGTCATTACGTATGCGCCGATCATGCGACGGGCTTCGCGGATATAGAGTTGCTCTTGCCAACCCTGCCCTTCGGTGAATTCGTCCTTACACATACCCCACTGAGAGATTTCTTTACGGACATGCTCTGGTACACGGGGATGATTGGCCCACGTCCAAAGTAGGCCCTGTTGATACTTCAAGTGCCGCGCGATTATGGCAGCTCGTTCGGCGTAGCTTGCTTCGGGATAGGCGTAGTTCTCTCCGATGAAGTCCGTCGAAAAACCAAAGTTGTTGTTGATGTCGGTCTTCCGATTGGGCATGGAAGAGTTGCTCCATGGAATGCGTTTCTCGCCAGCTTCGAAGTTGCGGAGGCCCAGTTCATAGAGCCGTTCGTCATAGCCCTCTGGTTTTTCGAACGGGATACGATTCTCGGGATGATCAGTCACGCACATGCGGAAGCAGTAGGCTTGCACTCGATGATCGGCTCCGCCTTCTTCTCCTGGTCCCTTTGGATCAATACCTGGCAGCAATCCACTGCTGGGATCGCCGGATTTCACATATGGATCAACATTCGGCACGAGCTGATGATGCTTAGAATTCGCGACTTGCACACCGCTAAGCGTTTCTTGGTATGTTGCATTGGCTTCGCGTCCGACGGTGTAGCTCACACCAGCAGAAGCCATGAGGTCGCCCTCGTAAGTCGAGTCAATAAAGACCTTTCCGCGATAGGTTTCGCCTGTCTCCATTGAGATTGTTGTGATGTGGGGACCGTTCTTCGTGACACCCTTTGTCGTCGGTCCGCTCACCTTGGTGCGATCCAGTCGCTGTCCATAAACAACTTTGACGCCGGCGTCACTGGCCATCGAATTCAGAATCTTGAGCGCTGCCGAAGGCTCGAAGGTCCACATCGCAGCCTCGGTTTGTCCCGTCACGCTTTGGCCGCCCGAGCGATAGCTGTCCTTCTTTTGCCTCTTCCAATTGGCCTCGTCTAAATAGTGCTTGCGGATCTGCTGATAGAACTCGAGTGACACACCACCAATCGCAGCTTTGTTGCCGATGTCGGTTTGTCCGAGTCCTCCCGTTGTCAGTCCACCAATGCGTCGAGTGGGCTCGATAACGACGACGCTGCCTCCCATGCGTTTGACTTGGATAGCAGCGGCGATGCCGCCAGACGTCCCACCGTAAACGACGACGTCATACACCTCATCCGCTGCTTCGACTTTAAGTGCCGAGCAGCACAACATGAGAGAAAACAATATTCGAAACAGAGAGAGTTTTGACATATCAAGAACCCAATGTGAGGGATTAGCGAGACTCGAAGTTTGATGTGAGAGAGTTGCTTTTCGCTTACTCAAGAAATCGCCGTGAGTCTCCAGTTGTGTCAGCGACAACGTGCTCGCCGCCGTTTCGGACGAGATTCGACATCGCAGCGAGTGACACCGCAGACGGTCGTTGTCAGCGCCGGCTTTATGAACTGCGATGAATCGAAGCACAACGTTTTCGAAGACCGACAGAACTGCGCCCCACCAAGAGTAATGGTGACTTACAAAGCGGATACGCGTAGTCGGCCAGGAAAATGCGATTTACTCAATCAGGGCGATCTTTGAGTAAGAGTTGGCTGAGATCGAGCTGTGTGGGAATCTTACCGGCGTTTGCCATCAAGAACGGCAGTGGGCCGATCAACGCAGCCATTGCGATGAATCGAGAGATGCGAGGCACGAATGAAACGTGCCCTGCGAATTGGCCTACCTTCAATACATCTTCGACGAACTCTTCAGGGATTGATTACGACGTTCCTACTTCTCGTCGTCGCCACCCAAAGCCTTGTCGGACGTGAGTAGTTTCTTGAAGCAATACAGCGTGCAACCGAGCGTCACACCCCATGTACAGAGCATGAAGACCCAAGCGGAAGTGGTCATGACTAAGCTCTCCCTTCTCGTTTGCGATTATCCCAGGCGTTCTTGATCACGAAACCAAAGGCAACGAACAGGGCCACCATGACGAGACGGCAAATGTCGCGAGTCAGTTGCAGCTTCTTCGTGAATTCGACCTTGGCGAGATCGACGTTTTCGCCAGTGGGAATCGGAATGTCTTTGTGAAGCAATCGGCCTACGAGGCTATCTCCGGCCCATTCCCAAGCGGGAGCTGTCCCGCTCCCAAACGCGGACTTGATGTAGGTGTCCCAACCTGCGGCTGGCTTAAACGTGGCCGCAAGCAGAATCACCAGCAGGAACGCCGGGGTAACGTACTTGATGATGTAATAAAAGATGCCAGGGACTTTGAGTTCGGCGCCTTTGTTGATCTCTTCCCAACCTCGCTTCATGCCAAAAACCCATGCGAACAAGATCGCTTCACCCATCGCGAATACGACCAACGCAAACGTTCCAGCCCAAAAGTCGAACTCGTCAAAGAACGATGCTGAGTGCAACAAAGCGACCGGCAACGCTAGCGGAAGCAGCATCGCTCCAAAGAGCACCGCGCTGCGTTCTCGACTGATCCCGTACTCGCTTTGCAAGAACGCCATGACAGGTTGGCCCATCGCCAAAGAACTCGTGATGGCCGCAAAGAACAACAAGCCGAACCACATGAATCCGGCGATGGGAGCCAACCATCCCCAGTTATTAAACAGCGTGGGGAAGATCATGAATCCCAGGCCAAAACCTGAACCTCCCGCTGTTGCGGCCTGCACTTTATCAAGTCCCATATACGCCACAGCGATGGGTATCAGGATCGATCCGCCGAGCACAATCTCGCAAAGTTCATTGGTCCAAGCAGCGGTTGCTCCATTGAGAGTGATGTCGTCTTTTTCGCGCAAGTACGACGCGTAGCAGTGGACCGTTCCCATTCCGATAGAAAGCGTGAAGAAGATCTGGCCGGCTGCTGCAAGCCACACGGCAGGGTCGGTGAGCTTTTCGAACTTGGGCTCCCAAACAAAGTTGAAGCCCACCATCGGACTCTCAATTGCGACGGGATCATTCTGCGGCGAGATAAAGAAACCTCGCACTGCCAGCAGCCCCGCGAACACGATCAACAGTGGCATGCCGATTTTCGAAACGAGCTCAATACCTTTCGCCAAGCCGCGCGACAGGATGAAGATGTTGATCGCAATACAGACTCCAAAAATCAACATGCCGAAGCCACTGAAGGCCAGCATTTGATTGGGGACTTCACCGGTCATCCACGCGAAGAATTCTTCAGGCTTAGTTTGCTTGAAGCCACCGATGATCGAATAGCCGGCATAGGTCATCGTCCAAGATTCGATGTAAAGGTAGTAAGCCGCGATCACCAAGTTGGTCCACAGACCAAAGATGCCGAAGTACTTCCAAAAGCCGGATCGTCCATGCGACTGAAAGCAGCCAGGTGCAGAGTGATGGCCTTTCTGTCCTCCATATCTGCCCATTGCCCACTCGACCCAGATGAGCGGCAAGCCCATCACGACAAGTGCGACAAGATACGGAATCAAGAATGCTCCGCCGCCGTTCTTCGCAGCCTGAGCAGGGAACCTCAGAAAGTTGCCCAGTCCGACAGCGTTACCAGCCATCGCCAACACAAGGCCCAATCGCGAGGCCCATTGTTCCTTCGATTTGCTCATCAGCATGTCCGTTACGAGAAATTGGAAAGCCCAATGTCCGAGTTCCAAAGCATGCGGAACTCTAGTGTGACTTCGGCATAAGAACACGGGAGCCATGCTGTCGCGGCAACTTACTGTCGGTTCAATGCCGCAAAGCGATCAGCAGAACCCTCGCCGTCTGCTCCAAGTGATTGCTCCAGGTGACAGCAACCAGGTCGAACATCGAGTGGCTCTATCAACGAAAGTGCTCAGTCAAAGCCTCGTTTGCATCACACTTCAGACATGCTTTTCGCACATCCTGAAGTCACCGCACCCGAGTCAGCGAACAGGAGCGAGTGATACGGATTAGACAAACTCATCATCACTCAAGACGGGAGTAGCAAATGCCATTTCCCACGAGTCTGAATTCGAGTCGTCAGCATATAAGCAAGAATTGTGACAGACTCTGAGCCTTATGCGATGGGCGTGGAATGGGTGCGGACGCAGTAGATCCTAGGTATGACCCGTCTAGTTCTGTTCGTGGAATGCAGTGAGGCGCATCCCGCACCACTTCCATCAAGCACTTCGCTAGATCCCTTCAAAATGAGGCCGTTGTGTATCTGAAGAAAATTGCCATCAAGGACGTTGGTCCGATTGCTGATCTCAGCTTCGACTTGCCATTTGACGGTGACAAACCAAAGCCGCTGGTGTTGGTCGGCCCCAACGGGTCGGGCAAGTCGACCTTCTTGTCGTTCATCGTCAACGCGCTCATCAACTTCAAGCAGTTTATTCACCCCAACGCTGAAGTTGAGCAAGGCAAAGTCTTCCGCACTCGCTCGCCTAGGTTCATTAGATCGGGAGCTGATTCATGTCATGCAGTGGTCGAGTTTGAAGACGGACTGACCATGACAGAGGACACCCTGAATCGGTCATGGAAAGACTTCAAAACCGACGCTACTTCCAAAGATCTCGTCGATCGCTGGAAGAATGTGAAAGACAATCAAACCTCCCTTTTCAAACTTGATCCAGAACGCGACGACTCGACCGTTAGGAAGCTCTTTGGTTCGAACGCAGTCCTTTACTTTCCGTCGGATCGTTTTGAGCTACCCGACTGGCTCAACGAACGATCGCTTTCCGATGAACTGCGTTTCCCCAGAGCCGACCATCTTTGAGGGTGAAACGAATCGTCGAATCACTGCTCGCGCACTACTCAGGCCGACGTTGGAATGGCTCAAGCTTGTCGTGTTTGATCGCCAAGTTCATGAAGTCGCTCCTATTCCGGTGACACTCAATCCGAGCCAAGAAGTCAGGATGGCGTTCCTCGAATGCGCCGGACGGAATCGATGCATCTTTGACTTGGTGAGACGAATTCTTGGTCGCGTGCTCGGTGCGGCAAAAGACGATGTTCAATTGAGATATGGCAACCGGTTCTCCAACACCGTGAGTGCCCATTTCAGTCGCAATGGTAATCAAGCCTGTATTCCGAACCTTTTGGGCCTATCAGCCGGTGAAGCAGCCGCTTTTTGCATGTTCGCGAACATTATCCGCGACTTTGATGAGACTCGTCGCCCGCTGAACTCATTCGAAAACATCCGAGGTATCGTGCTCGTTGATGAGATCGACTTGCACTTGCATCTCAACCATCAACTGAGAGTGCTTCCCCGGCTGATTGAAGCCTTCCCCAAAGTGCAATTCATCATCACCGCCCATTCGCCGTTGTTTGTGATGGGAATGAAAGAGGTCTTCGGCGACTCGGGATTCGAGGTTCGAGAACTGCCCGATGGTAATCCCATCGACATTGAAGACTTCAGCGAGTTCGAACATGCGTTTGGCGCGTTCATGCGAACGAATCGCTTTGCGTCCGAAGTGCTGCAGCAATTTGCGACCGCAGGCAAGCCGGTCGTGATAGTGGAGGGGCCTTCCGACAAGCTGCACTTACTAACGGCGTGGAAGAAGCTCTTTCCATCTAACGAGTTGCCTTGGTCATTCGAAGTTAGCGGCGGAGTCGGAGTTGACGTCAAAGACGGTGGCGCTGACCAACTTCGGACGATGCTTCGTGGTGCTGCCTTTCACGCTCAGTCCCCGATCCTGGGACTCTTCGATTTCGACAAAGAAGGATGGCCCCAGTTCAATAGCTTGAGAACGACCAAAGGCTTCGAAGTCGTTTCAGACACTCATCTCAAGCACAAGCAGCGTCCGGTTCAATCTTGCCTATTACCGGTTCCTGCATCTCGCGAAGAGTTTGTTGACCTTGATGGGAAGCACTTCCATCTGGCTATTGAGCACTACTACTCGGACGAGATGCTGAGGAACGCGGGTCTCATCAATCAACTTCCCGGTGGTTCGCGGGTCTTTGACATCAAGAGCAACGGAGACAAGATCGGATTTGCAAAATCAGTCGAGGCATTTGATCCGTGTGAATTCGAGAACTTCCGGCTGCTCTTCGATCGCCTACACGCCCTGCTTGGAACCTGCGTTACTGGGCCAAATTCATCGAAGCCCGCCGAGTTAGAACTGTTTCAAATCGTGAGTGACGTGGGTGGCACGCCCTGAGTACTCGAAGGGCGTGGGTCTTGATTGCAATACCACGCCCTTCGCTTGAGGCTCAGGGCGTGCCACTCGTGTTGCAATTGTTACAGGCAAACTAGAAGCGAAGGCGTTGGAATGCTTATCGAGGATCCCGATTCGGACTCGCCGAAGTTTCGAAAACTTCGCCGCGCGTCAGACATGTCGGGACACGCTCATGAGTTGACGGTCTCGTGCTTTCAACGCTTTCAATTCCTCAGCAAGGATCGCACACGCGAATGGTTCGTCGAGGCATTGAGCAACGCTCGATGCGAACTCGAATTCGATCTTTGGGCTTATGTCATCATGCCCGAGCACGTGCATGTCCTTGTCTACCCAAGAGGCAATGACACGCTTGCTGGAAGAATTCGCGGTGCCATCAAGGAGCCGGTCGCGCGAAAGGCGATCAAGTACTTGGAAGAGCGTGCTCCCGAGTGGATCCCGAAGATCTCCGTTCAAGAGGGGCAGCGAGTTCGACGTCGCTTCTGGCAAGCTGGCGGCGGCTACGACCGGAACGGCATCAAGATTGAGACCGTGCATGCCATGATTGATTACATCCATAACAACCCGGTTCGCAGAGGACTCGTAGCGAAGACGACTGACTGGGAATGGTCCAGCGCTCGCTGGTACGCAGGCATAAGCCCAGTGCGCATCGAAATGGACGCCACCTTGCCAACGCGAATTGATTAAGCGTCTGGCATGACTAGCAACGTGGGTGGCACGCTCTGAGCACTCGAAGGGCGTGGGCTTCGAACGTAAGCCTACGCCCTTGCTGTTGGTCAGCGCGTGCTTCCCAAGCTTATTTCTCCGATGACGCACTGTTGCAAAGGTGCGAAGCAATGTCCCTCGGGATGTCTTGTTTGAGGTTCATGCATTGAACTGGTTCCGAGCCCACGCCCTTCGAGTACTCAGGGCGTGCCACCCAGAATTCATCGCAATGCTCTTACTTCTCCCCGAAGCAATAGAGATGTCCCTTCGTTCGCAGGAACACCTTGCCGTCGACAAGGGCTGGAGTCGCGTGCGTTTCTTCTTTGAACTCGGCGTCGTGAAGCACTGACCATTCGGCGTAGGACGACAGCACGCTCAGGCGGCCGTTGTCGTCGATGGCGTAGACTTTGTTGTCGCCGCCGACAGGGGATGCGTAGTACTCGCCGTTGCCGGGTAGGCGGCCCGTCTTGAGGATCGCTCCTGTCTTTGCATCCAGCGACGTGCAGATGCCGCCGTCTTTGATCGTGAAGAGGTAGCCCTCGACGTACAGCGGCGTTGAGCAGAACGGCAAGAACTTGCGGTGCTCCCAAGCGACGTGCGTGGCCGTGATATCGCCCGTGCCGCCGGGTGTAATCGCGATGACAGAGTTCTTGCCCGTCTTAAACAGCATCTGGAAGAAGCCGTACTCTTGCTCGGTGATTCCGCCTGTTTTGTCGCGATCGATCTGACTGAAGCGCTGATGCACGGGACCTAGATTGCCCTTCGTTTCGGTTTCTTCCAGCACCGAGTTCTTGTTCGCATCGAAGGCGATCGCGTCCTTCCACTCGGGGAGTGTGATCGGCTCGCCGACGTCGCCACCGGCGGCCCAGCTCGCGACATACAAACGTCCGTCGCCACCAACGATCGGAGTCATTTGGACGGCTCGCGCGATGCCACGCACGGTCCAGATTTCTTTGCCGGTCTCGTAGTCGTAGCCGACGACTCGCAGCGTTGCAGCGACGACGATCTGCTTCTTGCCATTCACTTCCCAGACGATCGGCGAGCAATAGTTGCGCGGGAACTCGGAGCGATCCGTCTTCCAAATCTGGCTGCCGGTCTTCTTGTCGAACGCGGCTAAGAACGAGTCCGTATCGTGATCTTGCACGAGGATCACGCGCTCGCCGACGAGCAGCGGAGACGAGCCCGCTCCGAAGTCGTTGTTGAACGGCCCCATCCGCTTCGACCACAGCGCGTTGCCGTCCTTGTCATAAGCATGTAGCCCCGACGAGCCAAAGAAGCTGACGACGACCTCGCCATCGGTCACGGGGCTCGACTGAGCGTGACTGCCGATGCCATGAATCTTTTCGAGCTTCTCATAGGGAGCTTCTTTCTCCCACAGGATTTTTCCATCCGCGCGATCGAGGCCAATCGTCACGAGCTTCTTCCCGTCACGAATGCCAGTGATATACACGCGATCGCCACACACCACCGGCGATGAGTGACCCGGCGGCAGCTCCGTCTTCCACACGATGTTCTTCGAATCGGGACCGATCTTCTCGGGCAGAGCTTGAGCCGTCGCTGCGAGCCCCGTTGAGTTGCGACCTCGGAACTGCGGCCACGCGGTCGCCTTTGTCGAAGCGCCGGTCTCCAATCGCTTGATCGAGACATTGTGAAACGCGACCGGATCGCCGTGCCCTGCGAAGCCGAAGAAGCCGCTCGTCCGATCCTTGCCGACATAAGCCTTCGGGTCGTCTTTGAATGCTGTAACTTTCGCGACATCGCCATCGAGAATCACAAACCCATTCAGCTCGACCTTGATCTTCGAACCACTGACAGTGACCTCTTGAAAGTTCCACTCGCCGGTCGGACGCAGGAAGCCGCGTTGAGCGGGGATCATCCCATACACCGAGCCGTGATATTGCCGCGCATCAAGCGTCGCGTACTTCTCATGTTCGTTGTCGAGGATTTGCAGTTCGCACATCCCCGTGTGATGCGGCTGTCCTTTACCCGGATAACGAATCGCGAGCCCGTTATTGC
The DNA here is from genome assembly GCA_900299185.1 of Planctomycetaceae bacterium. Classification (GTDB taxonomy): domain Bacteria; phylum Planctomycetota; class Planctomycetia; order Planctomycetales; family Planctomycetaceae; genus AM-0621. The sequence continues at coordinate 4,142 of OMIV01000344.1, read as the reverse complement.
CAGCCGGCGGCAGTTTGAATTCGAACCGCACCACGAAGTCTTGATACTCGTCCTTCGTGAAGAGATTCCCGCCCTTGCCTTGCTGATTGACGATCATGCCGTCGATGACGTCGTAACTCGCGACATCGCCTTGCCAGTTGGAGAGATCTTTTCCGTTGAAGAGCGGCGCGAAGTTTGAGGGGACGGATGCGACCGATGGGACGGATGAGTTTCCTTGAGCGAGCCATTGATTGGCCTCTGCGGCAGCGATCTCGCGGATCATCAGATTGCGCCAGCGGATCTCACCGCCGTGCGTCTGCAACTGGAACGGCCCCTTCACGACATGCGGCTTCGAGCGATCCCAGAAGTTTTCCATGATCGCTCGGTCAACGACGAGTTTTTCATTGAGCCACACACTCGTGCGGGCGCCGACTTGAATGATGCGGAAGGCATTCCATTCCCCGAACGGCTTATCAGCGAGCACGAGCGGCTCTTGTCCCGAAGCTCGCTTCGCATTGTTGAAGAGCCCGCCCGAGCCTTTATCCGCCCCGCGATTCCACTTGCCGCCTTCTTTGGTCCAGTCCCAAATTTGGACCTGCGGATTCCATCGCAGATAGATGCCGCTATCGGCCTGCGCGACGGTCTTGTAGTCGAGCCGTAATTCGAAATCGGCGAACTCTTTCTCAGTCGTGAGATACGGCCCATGACCGTCATTGACGATCTCGCCCTTATCGACCGTCCAATGCGCGAGCGTGTCTTTCATCCAAGAGTCGATCTGCTTCTTGCGATCGTCCTCGCTCAGCGCCGCGAGCTTGCGAGGGTCATAATGCGGCACCCCATACCAGCCCGAAAAATCCTTGCCATTGAAGAGCGCCGAAAACCCCTTCGGCACATTCGCCTCTTGAGCAAACCCGCTTGAAGCTGCAGTAATACTCAATACACCCGCCGTGATGAATGAAAACAACTTGCGCAAGATGCTGCTCCTGATTTGCGAAGTGAAATAGTAATTACTTGCCGTTTGATCGTTCTAAGTGCCCCAATTCATCGGGCCTATCACGCGACCGCTGCTGACTCACGTAGCCGACGATAGATGGCATCCGGCGCGAGGTCCGCACCGTTCGGCCAGGCGATTGCCCCGAAGTCGTCAACGCCGACCTGCTGAAACATCGACGGATCCTGCAGAGGTTCGAAGACTGGACCGTAAAGCCGATCCGCCAGGCAAACGACTCCTTGAGTGCCATCATCGAAGACGACCTCCAATCGAAAGCCATCCAGTGCTCGAACGGTGACGACAACGGGCATGCTGCTACTCCAGTGGTGGGATCTGATTCAACGGTTGATGGGCTTCAGCCAGCTTCCAGTCTTCGATGAGTTCCTGCTGGTGCTCAGCCGCCCATTCCAAGACCAGCGCCAACGCGCGACGAGGAATCTGTCCCTCATGAAGCTGCAATGTTTCAATGGCGATGACAGCCGCTTGCTTGCCGTAGTAGACGTGAAAATGTGGCGGAGCGTGATCGTCGTAGTACATGCGGACGACGATTCCGAAGAACTGACTAATCGTCGGCATCCAATGACCTCGTTAAGGAAAGTGGCTTCGGCGTCTCGACCGTGCTCGATCGAAGCGAAAAACTATTGCGGACCTTACGCCAATTGAAGCCGCGACCAGCCTTGATGTCCTGCTCCGCGTTCTCGATGCGCTCCTCAAAATCTGGGCAACTGACGAGCGCGAGGTAATCAGCCAGCGACGCCAGCCGATCTTCAGGCGAGAGATCGACAGCCTTCTTGATCTCAGTTCGAGGCTGAGTTTGAGTCATGTATCTCGTCTTTGTTCTGAGAGGGATCATCGAAGAGTCTATGTTTCAGCCGACTGCGTTTGATTCTGATCGCCGACGAAGTTCCGCAGCAAACATTGCAAGGGATCTCACTTAAGGCCAGCGAGTTAGCCCGCCAGTCTCTGTGTTGAAAGGTTACATCATTAGGAAGCCACGTCGCGCGGAAGGTGTCGCTGTAACGGATTGGCAAGAATTTGACTTCACGAGACGGGTTCACGTTTCCCAGAGTCTCAGAAGCAAAATGACATGTCGTGTTGACCAGTAACAGAAAGCTGGCCTACGTTTTGAATTCTCGGGCATATGCGGGGCAATGACGCCCCGAGCCCCGATGAAGTGGATGACCACAAGCGACATAGCGCCGCTGGCTTCAAGAGTTTCTTGCCCGTGCTGCTGAGTTCCTCTGTCAGACAAGGATGTTGGACGATGATGAACTGGACTCGTTGCACGCTTACTTTGATTTGCTGCTATGTCACTCTCATCGCGTCGGGCGGAGAACTCTCGAAAATTCGCGGCGACTTACACTCCCAATCTGGTTCGAGTTCGAACTCCTCGTCGAGTTCCTCATCGAACCCGCCAAGTAAATCGGACTTGGGGCAGCCAAGTCGATCGGACTCTGGGCATACGTCGCGCCACTGCGATGATGATGATGGTGACTCACTAACAAGTAGGTTGGCGGCGTTAGGGTTAATGGGCTTCGGAGCTGCGGTCACGTCACCATTCTGGGCGCCGTACTTGATGCTCGGCGATGATCTTGATCGCGACGGATACTTTCCGAAGCATCCCTATGAGAACATCGATGGAACGCTGACTCTTGACGAGACCGTGCGCGGCACTCACGACACCGCGATCACACTCCAAGGAGTTCTTGGAACCGACTTTGGGGACATGCAGCTCATTAATGGTCGCGCTTTGATCGAGCACCGCTCGCGGTTCGGGATCGACACCGAGTTCAATTATCGCCGCGAAAACTTGGCGGGTGGCAGTCACGACCACCTTTGGAACGGCGACGCGAACTTGACGTTCCGGTTCGCTCAGCACGAGCACTGGCTGATTCGAGCTGGTCTCGGTGTGAATTGGCTCGACAATCGCGGCGATACCGAAGCGGGCTTCAACTTAACATATGGCGTCGATTGGTATCCGGTCGACCCGCTCATCGTTTCGGGAGTGATCGACTGGGGCCGCATCTCCGCTGCTAGCCTCTTCCACGGCCGCGCGACAATCGGATTCATCCGCGAGGGTTGGGGGGCTTTCACTGGCTACGATTACTTCCGCGTAAGCGATTCTGATGCGCACTCATGGATCGCCGGCATCGAACGACGGTTCTAAGACCATGAGGGTGTGAAAGAACTCTTACCTGCCGCGATTGAGACGGCTGCGTTGGTTGAGGTAGTCGACTAGGACTTCGGTCAGGTCGCGGCGGGTGTCGACTTCGACTCGCTCAATGCGGTTGCGTTGGCAGATGGCGTTGAAAGCTTCTCGATAGTCGTGAATTGCTTTGAGGTAGCCCCGCCGGATGTCTTCGGTCTGCGTCAGCATCTCGTCGTCTTCTTCGAGCCCGACGAACTTCACCATGCCGTCCATTTCGAAGGACAGCTCTTCGTGATGCATGACGTGAAACAGCACGACCTCATGTTGATTGAAACGCATGAGCTGCAGCGCGTTTTCGAGCTGCTCTAGGTCGGTGAAGAAGTCGCTGAAGATCATGACGATCTCGCGGCGGAGCATGCGTCCGACAAGCTCGGTGAGGCACTGCGCCATATCGCCTTTCTCGACCGGCTTGATCTGTTCGAGATGATCGACCATGCGAATGATCTGCGCCTTCGAATTGCTCGGCGGGATGAAGCCGCGCACCTGATTGTCGAAGGTCGAGAGCGAGACTTTGTCGTTCTGTCGGATGATCGAGAAGCCGAGCGCCGACGCCATTCGCAGGGCATAGTCGAGCTTCTGTTGCTTACCCGTGCCGAAGCGCATCGACGCGCTGACGTCGACGATCAGATGGCAGACGAAGTTCGTCTCCATCTCGTACTGCTTGATGAAGTATCGGTCGCGCGTGAAGTAGAGCCGCCAATCAAGATGCCTCGGATCGTCACCAACGACGTACTCGCGATGCCCGGCGAACTCGACGGCGAAGCCCGCCAGCGGCGACTTATGCGCGCCAGCCAAATTGCCGAGCACCAATCCGCGCGGCTCAACATGCCGATCGGCCACATGACTGAGCGTGACGGGATCGAGGTATCGGGAGAGAACGCTTTTGGCCATGAGAAGAGTTCCGGGCGTTGAGGCGGGGCTTAGCGGCGGGTGTGATTCAGTGGCGGCAGCCATAGGACCAAT
>OMIV01000343.1 GCA_900299185.1 Planctomycetaceae bacterium | reverse complement strand
TGTCGATCCCCATCGGCTGAGCCGCGGCGAGATGCTTGCCGAGATACAGATCGAACAAGCCGCCATACACGTCGCCTGAATCTCCGCCGAACATGCCTTCGGTCAATGACTCGCGCATCTGCTTGACCATCATCGACGAGAACACGGACTCGAAGTCGCGAGCGACCTCGGCGCGTTTCTCCGCCGACATCTTGTCGGTCAGCTTCTTGATCTGTTCGGCCTGATTGAACTTGGCTGCATCCGCGAGAATGCTCGACTCGATCTTCCCTGCCGCGTCCATGCCAACTCCCCCCAAATTCACAACGGTCGCGCCAATCGGAATAACCCTCACGAGAGTTATCGTCCCGCGCAGGTCACAGACATCAGTCCGTAATCAATTTCGCCCCGTCCCCCATAACGTCCTCTCCCCGTCGCCCCGTCTCTTGATCTCGTCCCTTTGTTCCCCCCGTCATCCGCCAAGCCGATCACCTAGTCTCGATACGCTAATCGCAACATGATGCGCAGCATGGCATCGCGCGGGATGAACTCAGCATCGATCTCCCGTCAGCCTCGGTCATCATCACGGAGGATTCAGCATGAGCACTCGAAACATTGACGCCTTCTTTGCACCTCGCAGTGTGGCTGTCGTGGGCGCGAGCGAGCGGCCAGGATCGGTCGGCTTCACGCTCTTTCAGAATCTGCGCACGAGTGGCTTTGGTGGTTCCGTCTGGCCGGTGAATGGCAAGCGCGACGAAGTGCAAGGCGTGCCCGCGTTTCGGTCGCTCGCCGCGCTGCCTGCTCCACCGGAACTGGTGGTGGTTTGCGTTCCCGCCGCAACGGTTCCTCAAGTTATCCGCGAAGCCGGCCAAACCGGCTGCCGAGCGGTCCTCATCATCTCGGCAGGCTTTCGCGAAGCAGGTGCCGAAGGACGACAACTCGAACAACAAGTCCAAGCTGCGGCCGCAGAATTCGAGGGACTGCGGATCGTTGGCCCCAATTGCTTAGGTGTGATCGCTCCGCATGCGGGACTCAACGCCAGCTTTGCCGCGACGATGCCCAAGCCGGGCCATGTCGCATTCGTCTCTCAGTCAGGAGCCCTCTGCACTTCGGTTTTGGATTGGGCAGAAGAGCAAGGACTCGGTTTCTCCTGCTTTGTGTCCGTCGGCAACATGCTCGACGTGGGCTTTGACGACTTGATCGACTTCCTCGCCAGCGATCCCCACACGCAGGCGCTCATGCTCTATGTCGAATCTATTACACAAGCTCGCGAGTTTCTGTCTGCCGCGCGAGCATTCACTCGCTTGAAGCCAATCGTCGCTTACAAGGCCGGTCGGTTTGCTCAATCGGCTCAAGCAGCAGCTTCACACACAGGAGCATTGGCTGGAGTCGACGCGGTTTACGAAGCGGCATTTGCCCGAGCCGGCATTGAGCGCGTCTTCGAGATGGAAGACCTCTTTGACTGTGCCGAGTTACTCGCCCGTCAGCCGCGCATCTCGTCGGGCCGATTGGCCATCGTCACGAATGCTGGTGGCCCCGGCGTGATGGCGACCGACGCCTTGCTGGCCAGCAACGGCACGCTCGCGTCGCTCAGTCCCGCGACCATCGAGAAACTCAACGCGGCTCTGCCTGTCTATTGGTCGCACAACAATCCCATTGACGTTTTGGGAGACGCACCGCCCGAACGTTATGCCGCAGCCGTCGACGCCGCACTGGCTGATCCCGCTGTCGATGCCGCGTTGATCATTCTGACTCCGCAAGCCATGACGCTCTCGACCGAGACCGCTCAGCAGGTCGTGACGAGCGCGAAGCACTCCGGCAAACCGGTGCTCACAACTTGGATGGGTGGCCCGAGTATCTCGGCGGCCCGCGCGATCTTTCATCAAGCCAACGTGCCGACGTATTCAACTCCCGAGCAAGCCGTTCGCGCCGCTCAGCACTTGGTCTCGTTCGCTCGACGACGCAGCTTGCTCACGGAAACTCCGCGCGAAATGCCGATCGATTGGAATGTTGATCGCGCTGCAGTGCGAGGACTCTTGGGTCGTCCCGCCGGTGCCACCGGTGAGAGTTGGTTATTGAATGAACCTGCTTCGAAAGCCTTGCTCGCGGCTTATGGCATCCCGGTTGTCGTGCCGATTGCAGCGAACTCGGCGGAGATGGCCGTCGGAGTCGCGCGACAGATCGGCTATCCGGTGGTACTCAAACTCTTGTCGCCAGACATCACTCATAAGACTGATGTCGGCGGCGTCGTGCTGAACCTAAAGAGCGATCGAGAAGTGCTCGCGGCTTACGACCAGATCCTGCAAACCGCGCGACTGTGAGTTCCTGATGCGCGTCTGGAAGGAGTCTCTGTCCAACCGATGGTGACAACGTCGCGCGGCTTCGAATTGATTGTGGGCACGAAGCGTGATCCCATCTTTGGCCCGGTGATCTTGGTTGGACGAGGCGGCGTCACCGCGGAAGTTGATCGAGATCGAGCCCTCGAACTTCCGCCGCTCAATGAGCGTTTAGCCCGTCGCATGTTGGAGTCGCTCCGATCGTGGCCGCTCTTGCTGGGCTATCGAGGTCGACCGGGCGTGAATGTGGACCGACTCATCGAGACGTTGATTCGGTTCTCGTATCTGGTGGCCGATGTTCCTGAGATCGACGAGCTCGACATCAACCCGCTGCTGGCAACTGCCGAAGGTGTCCAAGCTCTGGATGCACGCGTTGTGATTCGTCCGTCGATGGGCTTACCGGGCGATGCTCGCAGCCCGCGGCCGTACGCCCACTTGGCGATTCATCCTTATCCAACTCAGTACGTGCGCAGCGAGACCTTACGAGACGGCACGTCGATCACCTTGCGACCGATTCAACCGGAAGACGAACCGCTCTGGACCGACCTCGTGGACCGCTGTTCTCCCGAGTCCCGCCAATTCCGTTTCCGACACGTCTTCCAACATGCAACGCACGAGATGGCGGTGCGTTACTGCTTCATCGACTACGACCGCGAACTGGCTCTCGTTGCTGAGCAAGACACACCCGCCGGGCCGCAACTTTTGGGAGTCGGTCGCCTCGTGGCGGATGCCGAGCACACGTCTGCCGAGTACGCGGTCCTCGTCGCCGACGATTGGCAAGGCCGAGGTCTGGGCGCGTTGCTCACTAGCCGATGCTTGGAGATCGCTCGCGACTGGGGAGTGCAAACTGTTACAGCCGAAACTTCGACCGACAACATCCGCATGCAGCGCGTCTTCACGCGCCAAGGCTTCACCGTCGAAACCGACTGGGACTCGAAGACGGTAGTGGTCCGCAAGTCCTTGCAGTGAAAAAGTCTTTTTGAATGCGGATCATCGAAACCAAACTCGAGTCGCGAATGACTTGAACAACACAAGTCACACCATCAAATAACAATGGTCTGTTCGGACATGTGAGGATTGCTCAAGCTCCCGCACTGCGAGCCCGGTTGGTCACTCGCAATTCAGCGATGGTTGCGCATGAGACTCCATCGATTTGCGTGTTAAAGCACGATGAGTCGAAGTATCGAGGCCATCATCGCTCCAATATCCGACGTCACTCCGTTCTGAAGCAGGTCGCTCTATGTTCGGCTTTGGTCGCAAGAAAACTCAGCCCACGTTTAAGCAGCGTGTTGCCAGCTTTTGGAAGTGGTATGCCGCGAATGCCGATCACTTCCTGCAGACGATCAACGGCGATCGCTGTGCCGACCTCATGCCGGAAGTCAGCGAGTTCATGGACGTGACGCTGCCTAAACTTTGTTGGGCATTCGGCCCCGGCGAAGAAGGCGGGCACTCCTTCACGCTAACGGGAGAAGGCGACCGCTTACGGCAGTTGCTCACCGACTACTGGTTACAACAAGCACCGACCATTAAGGGCTGGACCTTCTACGCATCGAGACAACCCAGTTCGGCTGAAGCGCTCAAAAACATGAGCATTAGCTTGGGCGAAGATGCTCAGGTCGATTGCGAAAGTCTGCTCGTTAAGACCGACGTCGATGCCGACAAGCAACTCATTCACATCGTGGCTTGGCATACTCGCTTCGCCGAACTGCCTGAAGAACATCGCGGCAAGATTTTGTTTCTCTTGTTGGATGAAGCACTCGGTGAATTCGGTGTCGAGAAATGGATTGGCGGTATCGAGATCAAGCCGATCGTGCCTGGCGAGTTCGTACGTCCGCTCGTCTCGCTGCCCGATTTCATCGAGAAGATGAATGCGTACCACCAATGGGAGAAACTCGAACCGCTCGACACCTACAGCACTTACCAGCTCGATGAGCAATTCCATCATCGCCGAGGCGATGTCTTCGTCGGCACGACGTGCATTCCCAACGTCATTGGCGAACTGATCGAGCACGAAGGCCGCTTGCCGTCTGACCCACTCGCACAATTGGGAGCCGAGCTGGCCTATTTCACCTTCGACAGTGCGGCGTTTCCAGAAGGAGCCGAAGTCAAAGCGCGAGGTGAAGTCGAAGACGCACTCGATGAAGCGTTGCAGACTCAAGCCAGCGGCCGAGTGCTTGGAGGAGCCTTCGGAACCGAGCACGCCTATATCGATCTCTTGCTGTTCGATGGCGAAGACAGCCGACGCATCGTCGAAACGACGTTGAAGCCATTCGAGCTACGAGGCCCGCGCAGCTTCGAGACCTTTTGCTGAAAACAGCCATCTCCGCACTTCGACCGCACATGGAATATGTCCGACATGGCCTCGGAAGCAGCCACTTCACTTCGCAGGCTTTAGCAAAGCATGCACCTGGTTCACGATCCGCTCTTCAACCGTCGGAGTGAACGGACCGGGTAGGTTGAAGTATCGCATTGCTCCGCCGCCTTCGTACCCGCCTTCTTTCAAGACTCGCACGCTGGGGATGTAAGCGAAGACGTCGTTCGAATACCCCGCTACCCAGACAGTCTTGCCCGTGATCTCTCTCTTCAGTCGCAGCGAGTAGTCGACGACTACTTCACCCGCAAGCGCGACCAACGTGACGTCCGAGCCGAGATCAATCACCTGCACGGGATAGGCATAGGTCTTTTTCAGGACGTCTCGATCGCCGATCTCCTTCAGCAAGAAGCCAGCGCGACGCTTCTCATATGGATCCTTCGACTGAGTCATCGTCGCGATGTCAGCCTTGTTGAGCGGTTCGAACTCAAGTTCGACATCTTTCAGAACAGCTCGCAGCGAACCAGAGATTGGCTTGGACGTCGGCAACAACGCCGCTTGCACTGAGTGCGCGAGCGACTTGCCATGCTGCCTCGACCAGGCCTCTTCGGGACCGCGCGGATAGGGATTCTGGTCGCCACCGCAGCCCATCAAGAACATGGCTTGCACACCTGACAGAGCAGCTTCCAATTCCTCTTGAGCAAACCCGGCATAGTCCCCGGCAAACTTGTAGTTGCCAGCCACCAACGAGGTGTTGTGGCAGGCATATCCAAAGAGCACGCCACGCAACTTGCCCTCGGGAGTATCGACGCGCAACACGGGCACCGACTGATCGACAGGCCCGTCAGGATACGGACTGTTCTGCGGCCCCTTTTCAGACGGCAGCCTTCGGTTCATCGAGAAGCCACAACGAGCGTGGCTATGCCCCAACTTCGCGGGCTTGAGATCGTCGAGCGCCTTCTCAATTGAAAGCACGAGCTTCTCTCGCAGCGTCACGTAGTAAGCCTCGACGCGTCGGCCTTGCTCGGCATCGAGATCGTAAATGACCGACGTCTCGATCTTGTCGCGCACCACAGGTCCGCTGTGAGTGTGCGACACATTGAAGAGCACCGCTGACGGCGGCAGCTTGCGTTTCTGCTCAACGATCTGCGTCACTTCATCTCGCAACATCCGCGGGATGCCGATCAGGTCCAACGTCACGATGACGCAACGATGACCTTCGCCGTCTTCCAGCGCCAATGACTTGGCATGCAAGTCGGATAATGTGCCTTCAGCAGGCTTGGTGCGGCCCGCGAAGCCCGCCAGCCACATCGACTGCTCGGGCGTGATGACGACGTCTCCCAGCCCAGCCTTCCAACTATTCGCGTCCGCTGCGATTGAGGTCACGCAGAGCCCACAAACCAACAACCAGCAAGCAAGCACAAGCTTCATGTGAGGCTCCGTTGGATGGGAGACATTCAGACTTAGATGACGACGATCAAAATGTCGAAAAGACTCGGCGGTCTCACTGTTTGTCGTCTCTCCGTTCGCGTCGTTTCCTTCTGTTCCAACTGTCTTCATCAAGACTTGGAACAGGAGCAAACGAAGGAAACGGAGAGGGAAGACAAACGAAGAAATTCAAAACTCAAGAAGCGGCACGTTGGAAACATGCCCCACGACAAGTCGTGACATCCTGCACGATCGCCTGTTTCTCTGTCGGCCTTCTCTTCGTTCCCCCTGTTTCCTTCTGTTCCAACCGTCTTCATCAAGACTTGGAACAGGAGCAAACGAAGGAAACGGAGAGGGAAGACAAATGGAGAAATTCAAAACCCAAGAAGCTGCACGTTGGAAACGTACCTCACGAGCTTGTCACAACGGCTACACACCTCGGCTAGTTGAACAAGAAGTGGCAGACGTCGCCGTCTTGCATGACATAGGTCTTGCCTTCGACTCGCAACTTGCCGTGAGCGCGGATGTCCTTTTCGGTCTTATAGGTTTCCAGATCCTCGACCGAATAAATCTCGGCGCGGATGAAACCTTTTTCGAAGTCGGTGTGAATGACACCAGCGGCTTGAGGTGCGGTCGCTCCCACAGGGATCGTCCAAGCTCGAACTTCGACTTCGCCCGCCGTGAAGTAGCTCTGTAAGCCCAGCGTGCGATAAGCCGCTCGTGCGAGCGATGCCAAAGCCGGCTCTTCCAATCCCACCGACGCCAGCATCTCCAAGCGATCGGCTTCGTCGAGTTCCGCGATCTCCGCTTCCAACTTGGCACAGACCGGGACGACCGCTGCTCCGACCTTGTCCGCGAACTCGCGAACCTGCATCACGAGCGGTCCTTGGCCATGCAAGTCGTTCTCGTCGACATTGGCCACATACAGGATCTTCTTGGCGGTCATCATGCCCAGGCCGAGCACGATCTTGATTTCGTTCTCGTCGAAAGTGAGCTTGCGCAGTGGCGTATCGGCATGCAATGCAGCCAAGCACTTCTGCATCACTTCCAGCCGCTGCTTGGCTTCCTTATCGGCACCGCGAGCGAGCTTTTCGGCTTTGGGAATCGAGTTTTCGAGCGTCTGGATGTCGGCCAGCATGAGCTCGATTTCAATGACTTCGATGTCCGACAGAGGGTCGACCTTCCCCGTCACGTGAATCACGTCAGGGTCTTCGAAGCAGCGCACCACTTGCATGATGGCGTCGACTTCGCGGATGTGACTGAGGAACTTGTTACCCAGCCCCTGCCCTTCGCTCGCGCCTTTGACAATGCCCGCGATGTCCACCAGCTTCAACGCGGCTGGAATGATGCGGCTCGTTTTGACGTACTTCGAAATGCGTTCGAGACGACCATCCGGCACGCTCACGACGCCCTCATTGGGTTCGATCGTGCAGAAGGGATAGTTCGCTGCTTGCGCCTGCTTTGAAGATGTCAGGGCGTTGAAAAGAGTGCTTTTGCCAACGTTGGGCAATCCGACGATGCCGGCTTCCATATTGCCGTTGCTGCCTTTCACTAAGTTGTCTGAGAGTCCTTCGCCCACACGCTGGCGAAGTTATTGGATGAAAATGACCGTCCTCGGCCATCCGGGTTTCGATCGTTCATTTGCCGCAATCGACCACCGTCGCCTACCGCGAACAGTCAGCCATTGCGCGGCAGGTAAATAGCAGACGAGCCGAATTGTTCCTACTCCGCCGCCAAAGAGACGCTCACGATCTCTTCGTCGTTGCGAGCGTAAACACTTCGATGCGCGAACGCCGGATGAGACCACACGACCGAGCGACCTCCGGCATTTCCAGTCGGCTTAAGCAGCGGCGCGCGACTGAGTTCTTCGTAGCCCTTTGGAGTGAGCTTCGAGATCAGCAACTCACCTTGCTCGTTCGCGATGAAGAAGCGATCGGCCTGACAGACCAAGAACGCATTGGCCCACCGCGCGTTACGAGCTTTGTCTGCCGCCGTCGCAGTGAGGTCTTCCCAAACTCGTTCGCCAGTGCCGGCCTTCAAGCATCTGAGTTGGCCATAGCTGCACACGCCATAGATGTGCCCATCAATGATGAACGGCGTCGGCATGATGGAATGCAAGCCGTCGGTCTGACGTTCGTTCTTGCCCTTGCCGCGCCACACTTCGGTGACGCCCGGCTTGGTCGCATCAAGTTTCAACATGCACGGTCCGTCGTAGAACGAAGTCAGGAAGAGCAGATCTCCGGCCTTCCGCGGCGTCGGCGCCGTGAGACCTTCCTTCGATGAAAACGGATGCGACCACAGCACCTTGCCAGTTTCAGGATCGAGTGCATTCACTCCATCGGGCAACCACGCGATCAACTGCCGAACTCCGGCGGCTTCGTAAATCATCGGCGGGCCATACCCTGGGCCATGCGGACCAGTCGCAGAGAGTGCTCGCCAAAGTTCCTTGCCGGTCGACTTATCCCACGCGACGACCGCCGAACCCTCGCCCCCTACGAACGTGATGAGCTTGTTGCCGTCGATCAACGGATGCGACGAAAAGCCCCACGTGGGAGTCAGCCTAATGCCATAGTCCTTCTTGAGTTCTCGCGACCACAGCACTTTGCCGTCAGCCGTGCCGAAGCAATTCAGATGACCTTCGGCTCCCAGTGTAATAACAGATTCACCATCCACGATCGGCGTGCAGCGCGGACCGGCGGGGTAGCTCACGGTGTAGACACAGGGATATTCGTGCTTCCATAGGATCTCGCCCGAGGCATCGTCCAAACACAACACCCGTTCGACCGACGGCACGGCACCGCGTTGAAACGGGCTTTGAGGATCGTTGCCTTCCTTCACTTGGCGATCGGTCACAAAGACCCGAGTACCCGCAACTGCTGGCCCGGAATAACCTGCACCGATCTTTGTTCGCCAACGCACCTTCAAGGTTGCCGGCAGCTTCTCAACGATGCCGGTCTCGCGCCATTCGCCATCGCGTTGAGGCCCCAGCCACTGCGGCCAATCGTCTGCCTGGACCGTCGAACTCAAACTCATCAACGCAGCCACTAAGGCCGCCAGTGAATGCTTCCTGCTCATCTCATACTCCTGAAGTCGCCGACGAATTCTGCTAATCGATTCAGTTCGATGTGCCTCACGCACAAGGCCCTGATTCAGCAACCGTAGCGATCTGGCTCGGTGAGGACGAGTCGCCGAGCCGGTGATTCGCACCTCGCGACCGCTGGCGACTCGCAGAGCGTCCAGCAAGAATCCCGCCCGCTGACGCAAGGAGCGTCGCCCGTTTTAAGGATGAGTTCGACGCATGTCGGAGCACGTCGTTTCGCAACTGACCGGGCTAGTCCCGTTGCTGGCGAGCACGCCGGGATTCTCGGAATTACTCGCTGCTCTCAAGAGCGGCCAATCCGGGACGATCGACGGAGCTTGGGGCTCATCGTCCGCGCTCGCGACGGCAGCCCTCGCTAAAGAGACGAGCAACCCGCTGCTGGTCGTGCTTGCTCGACCGTCCGAACTCGATGACTTCATTGACGATCTCAGCAACTTTCTGGGGCGTTCCGTCGAGCACTTCCCGGCATGGGAAACGCTGCCCGACGAAGCCACGACCAGCGACACCGTCTTCGGGAAGCGACTGCGAATCGTTCGGGAGCTGAGCAGCTTCAAAGCGTCTGACGAGATTGGCACGGCCCCCGTCATCGTCACGACCATTGCCGCACTCTTGCAGCCGGTGCCTTCGCGCACCGCCATTGCGGCAGCGACTCGCACCTTGCGAGTCACCGACGAGATCGTTCAAGAAGACTTCCAACAATGGCTCGTGGCGCGCGGGTTCGAACGCGTGACGGGTTTGCAAGTCCCCGGCGAGTTCGCAGTTCGCGGCGGCATCGTCGATGTCTTCCCGGTCGACTCGGAAGATCCGCTCCGCATCGAGTTCTTTGGAGACGAGATCGAATCCATTCGGCGGTTCGATGTTGAATCTCAACGCACGATCGAAAGCGTGAAGTCCGTCGAGATCACCGTGCTCGACGCCAAGATTTCGGGAGTCTCGAACGAAAAAGAAACGCCCGCAGCCGAGCCGCCCAAATCCAAACGCAAGCCCAAGCAGGAAGAGCCAGCGCCGGAGCCAACCGAGTGCTTAATTGATTGTCTGCCGCGCGGCGTTTGGGTCGTCCTCGGCGAACTGCAAGACGTTCGCACGGAAGGCAAGCACTCCCTCGATCGACTGCGAGATCCGCGCGGGTTCTTCAATGTCGAGTCCGTGCTCTCGCGTTGCTTCGATGTCCCGACCGTTGTGATCGCCGCACTCGTCGGAGCCACTTATGACTAAACGCTGCACTTAAAAGTACAGTCGGTCGAACGCTTCAGTGGCCCTCGATCAGACGTCCTGAACGAGCTCAGTCAAGCAGTTGGTCGCGATGAACGTGTCATGATCCCGTGCCACAACGAGGGCGAGCAAACTCGACTCAGCGAGATGCTGTGCGAGAACGCTCCGGACCTTGTTGATCGCGTCACCTTGTGCATTGGCCGCGTGTCGCGCGGCTTTCGCATCGTTAACGGCGGCGTGCTGGTCATCAGCGACAACGAGCTTTTCAACCGCACAGACGTGCGACGTGTCGAACGCAAACGCAAATGGGAAACGCGGGCGATCGACAGCTTCCTCGAACTGCATGAAGGCGATTACGTCGTGCATGTCACGCACGGCATTGCCATCTATCACGGCATGCAAACGATGCTCGTCAACGAGCAGATGGAAGAGCATCTGATTCTCGAGTTCCGCAACGAAGTGAATCTCTACGTTCCGGTCTCGATGATTCATCTCGTGCAAAAGTACGTCGGCGGCGGGAAGTCCGAGCCCGAGTTGTCCGTCGTCGGCACCGCAGCGTGGGCCAAGAAGAAAGAAAAAGTTGAAGAGGCTGTCGCGGATCTCGCGGTCGACATGTTGCGCATGCAGGCGTTGCGAGCCGCGGCTCCCGGCATTGCGTGCAAACCCGATTCGCATTGGATGAAAGAGTTCGACGCCGCCTTTCCCTATACCGAAACCCCCGATCAAACGGCGGCGATTGCAGACTGCAAACGAGACCTCGAACGCACGCAGCCCATGGACCGGCTGATCTGCGGCGACGTTGGTTACGGCAAGACCGAAGTCGCGATGCGAGCCGCGTTCAAAGCGATTGACTCGGGACGACAAGTGGCCGTGCTCGTGCCGACCACGGTCTTGGCCGAGCAACACTTTCGCTCGTTTAGCGAGCGTATGGCCGAGTTCCCCATCTCGGTCGCGTCGCTCTCTCGTTTCAAGACGAAGAAGGAGCAAAAGGAAGTCGTCAAAGCACTCTGCGAAGGCGCGGTAGACCTCGTCATTGGCACGCACCGACTAGTCTCGCAAGACGTGAAGTTCAAAGACTTGGGACTGGTCATCATCGACGAAGAGCAACGCTTCGGCGTCGATGTGAAAGAAGCTCTCAAGCGGCTGCGATTGGAAGTCGACGTCCTGACGCTTAGCGCGACGCCCATTCCGCGAACTCTGCACATGTCGCTTCTCGGCATTCGAGACATCTCCAACCTGACGACTCCGCCGCAAGATCGCCTTGCCGTTTCCACGCATGTGGTCCGCTGGGACGCCGACCTCATCCGCCAAGCCATCGTGCGAGAACTCAATCGCAACGGGCAAGTCTTCTTCGTGCATAACCGCGTCTACAACATTCACGACATCGAGAACCGATTGAAGGCCATCGTGCCGGAAGCTCGCTTCGATGTCGGCCACGGGCAGATGAGCCCCGATGAACTCGAAGGCGCCATGCTCCGCTTCGTGCGCGGCGAGACCGACGTCTTCATCAGCACGACTATCATCGAAAGCGGCGTCGACATCCCCAATGCGAACACGATCTTCATCCATCAGGCCGAAAACTACGGGCTCGCCGACCTGCATCAACTGAGAGGCCGCGTCGGTCGCTATAAGCATCGCGCGTATTGCTATCTCGTCTTGGAGGAAGGCAAGCAGCTCACCGATCAAGCGGCCAAACGCCTAAAGGCCATTGAAGAGTACAGCGAGTTGGGGGCTGGCTTCCGCATCGCGATGCGCGATCTCGAAATTCGCGGCGCGGGCAACATCCTCGGCACCGAGCAAAGCGGTCACATCCTCAGCGTTGGCTACGAGCTGTATTGCCAGCTCCTCGAAAACGCCGTGAAGACGATGAAGAAGGAGCCGATTCGACAATTCCAACACGTGCATATCGTCATCCCGCACGCGGCCTTCATCCCGTCTCACTATGTGCCGCCGGGGCGCCCGAAGATCGAGGTCTATCGTCGACTCTCGCAACTCGCTTCAGTCGACGAGTTGCGAGACTTCGAAAACGAACTCCGAGATCGTTTCGGTCCGATCCCCGAAGAAGCTCAGGTACTGCTGCATGTGCAAGAACTCCAAATCCTCGCGCGGATGTGGCAGATCACCCAAATCCATATCGAGGACTACTGGATCGTCCTGACCTACACCTCAAAGAACTACATGCTGTTGTTGCAGAAGCGTTTTCCGAAGGAACTGCGCATCGCTGACGAGCGGCAAGCCTATCTCATGTTGAAAGCACCACCGACGGACATGCCGCGTTTGATCCTGTTCCTGAAGAAGGTGTTGCAGCCGTTTTCAAGCTAGTCGTATAACCCGCCGCCCTCGACCTTTGGGAGCCTGCCAGCCCTTGCCGTGCTTGCACTGCGAACGCACTTCAAAAGTTGCTTGGTTCCAAGAGGAATTCATTTCGATTCAACGTTCGTTCGCGGAGCGAAGAACGACAAACGCGATCAGCTCACCGGCTCGTCGTTCTGAATGGATGCGGAACTATGTCAAGCACGGCTTCCTCGACTGACAACGCTATGGCGTTGGGTGCGGTCCTCAAACATTGGCTGACGCGCTGCGGCTTCTTTGTTTTGCTGCTGTCTTTGCTGCTCGTTGGCGGCTGTCGATCCTCTAAGCCTGGCGGGATCTTCGGCAAACTCAGTCAGCATAAGCCGCGACCTGAAGCCAACGTCCCGCCTCGTCGCGAAGTCTCTGAAGAAGCTCTGGCCGATTACTCGGCAGATAAGTCTCTCATTGATGACGAGGTCTCGCTGACCGAGTTTAAGCCCGGACAAAACTCTGCCCCCGTCGAACTCGATGGCGCCACGATTGTCGCTCGTGTGAACTCCGTCCCGATCTTTGCCGAGGACGTGTTGTTCCCCTTCGCCAGCAAGCTAGCCAAAGCCGAGAAGAGTCTGACGCCCGAGCAGTGCAAGCAATTGCGTGCCGAGATCATTCACAACCACTTGGCTCAGCACGTTGAGAAAGCGGTGTTGGTCGGTGCTCTCCGCGAGTCGATGAAGCGGGACGAACTGAAGAAGCTGGACGAACAGCTTGAAAAGATTTGGAACTCGGAAGAAGTCCCACGTCTGCTGCGCGAATACAAAGTTGGCACTCGCGTCGAATTGGAACGAGCACTCGAAGAGCAAGGCACTGTGATTGGCAACCTCAAGCACGCGTTTGTGTCGCGCGAGATGGCCATGTTCTACATGGGGCAAAAGGCAAAGAGCGCTCCGAAGTATGGCCCCAAAGAGCTGCGTGAGTACTACGACACTCATCAAGACGAATTCAAAATCGATGCGATGGTTCGCTGGCAGTTGCTGCAGGTGAACTACAAGCAACACGGCGGTAAGAACGGGGCACTCTCGATCTTCAACGAAGCCATCGTTGAGCTGAAAGGTGGCACCGAGTTCGCCGAAGTTGTGAAGAGATTCTCGGACGGTCCCCGCAAAGACGAAGGCGGAGTCTACGACTGGACCTCTGAAGGCAGCTTGGCGAACAAGCAAATGAACCGAGCGTTGTCCGACTTACCCGCTGGTCGCATCAGCTCGCCAATCGACACCGGCGACGCTTGGGTTCTGATCAAGATCCTCGATCGACAAGAGGCTGGTTTCAAACCCTATGAAGACGTGCAGAAGGATCTCTCCACAAGACTCACAGCCGATGCGCGCCGCGTGGCAGCCGAGAACACGTTGAAGGAGCTGATGGACAACGCCCAAGTGTGGACGATCTTCGACCGCAAGCAGCCACCGACCAAATAGGCCCAAGCCCGATGGCCAATGCCGAGCCCATTGCGTTACGGCTCGCCAAACGTTTCTTTCAATTGGCTCATAAAGCCATCCAGCCGCTGTTGATGAGGGAACGTGTCCGTGAGAGGCACGTCGAGCGAGGCTTGCAGGTCTCGGCCCACATACAGCAGCAAGTCTTTGTTACGATCACCGGGCCGAGCGTGACTTTCGAGCCACGGGACAGTCTTGTCAGTTGCCTCACGAGCTTGTTGAACGAAGTCGTTCCAACGCGCCGCATCCCCACCGCCGTTGCGATACTGCTGCAAGTCAGCATAGATCCGCGAGTAGTCGGCGTAGATGTGCGACTCTGAACTCGGCCACAGCCACCAACCGAGTCCCGTTACTGTCAGAATTACGACAGCCACCAAAGCTGGCTTGATCCATCCACTGACAGACCAACTCGACCCAATCGTCGAACCGCTCAGCGTCATGGGACGAACGGCGACAGGTCGTGTCGGTGTCACCGGAAGTTGCTCAAGCTCATCCAAGGATAGAACGGCAGGCGCAGCCTTTGTTTCAGGCGGCGCAACCTCGGGAATGGCCACAGGCGGCGGTACCGGAACAGGAACGACTTTGGGCTGTGGCATTACTACAGGCGCCTCGACCACAGGCACTTTCGGAAACGCCTTCTCGAAGTCATGAGTCGCCGGCTTCGGCATTGGTGGAATGGGCCGATCGACCACGACCGGCCGCAACGCCACAGGAGACTTCGCCGGTTTCACTTTCACGGGTATCGGCGGAGCCTCAACTGGAGCCGAGACATCGAGTGTTATCGACTCATCAGCAGTCTCGTCCGTGAAGGCTTGAGCCTCTTCAGCCGCGATCTGACTGAGGAGCGTGTAATCGGGCAACTCAAGCCATTCTTCGGCTTCGCATTGGAAGACTCCAGGTACACCACCGGCTGGTTCCCAAACTTCGGCCCCCGCTCGACGAACATTGTCCGACTCCAACAGCGCACCGCTCTGCGCAAGCTGCCGCAGATCGCTGAGCGGCATCGGCCCCAGGAAGACGCCGAGCCCCAATTGTGCAAACCATTCGTCAGTCGAAGTTGCCATTTTCGATCGAGTCGTACTCAAGAACGCATTATCGGAGATGTGGAAAAACTCTAATCGCCGCAACGCCTCAAATGCACTTCATTGTTTGGAACGGCTGCGCACTGGCGATATACCGCACGCCCTCATCGAGGCTACCTGTCAGAGAATTCGATCGATAACCACACAACAGGACCAGCGGCTTCAGCAGTCGTGATAGCATGGCTGACAGCACGTCGCCGCAATCTGAAAGACTCAGATCGAATCGTCAGACAGCCCCGTTGAGAAGTCAGCGACTCGGTCCTTCCTATCGAACTCTCAATCGGATCCGCGTTCCAGTCATCGTTGAGGACACTCATGCGTTTTCGTTTCGAGCTATTCGTCGCACTCTCAATGGTATGTCTGGCAGTCGGCTGCGATGGTCGCCCCCCGACATACCTCGTGCATGGCATGGTTGTCTTTCCTGACGGTAAGCCGCTGACAAGTGGCACCATTGAGTTCGAAGCACTCAACCAAAAGAAGCCGATTACGGCATCGAGCGAGATCGCGACTGACGGCACTTTTCAATTGGGCACGTTTGCCCCCAACGACGGAGCAATTGCCGGCGAGCATCGAGTGGCTGTGATCTCGGACTTTGAAATTGGAACAGGCATCGAACGTCCGGAAGAGCTACCGCCCGAACGGCTGCATTTGAAGTATCGAGACTTCAAGACGTCGGGACTGAAGTACGTCATCAAGCCGCAGACCACCAACATCCTTGTCGAAGTCGAATATGCACCACCCAAAGATACGAAAGACGACACGAAGACTCCGCCCACAAGGGCAGGTGATTGAGATGTACTCATCCCACGGAAAAAGATGCTTACAGCCACTTGAGCGGCGCGGCTTTACGTTGATCGAACTGTTGGTGTCGATCGCCATCATTGGAGTGCTGATTGCGTTGATGCTGCCCGCCGTTCAACAAGCGCGCGAGCAAGCTCGTATGACGCAGTGCCGCAACAACCTCAAACAGATCAGTATGGGGATTCAGAATTTCCACAGCCAGTACAACGAACTGCCTCCGTCCCGAAGCTATGACCATTACACCAGTTGGGCGTTCTTGATTCTGCCGTTCCTGGAGAACGTCAACCTCTTCGAAAACTGGGATCCGGAGCTCAAGTACTACTATCAAAGCGATACCGCGCGACTCACTCATATCCCGCCATACTTCTGCCCAACTCGTCGCAGCGGACCGTTCGCCAGCATCGAAAACGCCGCCGTTCTCTCGCCGTATGAAACCAGTGGCCATGTCCCTGGAACGGTCGCTGATTACGGTTGCTCGGCCGGCTATGGACCACCCGGAGTTTGGAATTGGATCACCTCGAACGGAGCGATGGTCATGGGTGACGCGACGACCGATCCGCCCACCGTTCCCGCCGGAAACTATCCGCCACCGCAAGCGCGGCTCTTGCGATTCAAGAGCCGAACTTCATTCAAGGATCTCATCGACGGAGCCAGCAACACAATCTTGGTCGGCGAGAAGCACGTGCGACCGTCGCGTTGGGGCATCGCTCAAGAAGATGGAGCGATCTACAACGGAGACCATCCCGGCAGCTTCTCGCGTTGCGGCGGACCGGGTTACCCCATCGCTCGCTCTGCCACCGATGTGTATCGCGACAACTTCGGCAGCTATCACAACGAGATCTGTAACTTCACGCTTGGAGACGGCAGCGTGCGTGGCATCAGTGTTTACATCGCGACCGAAATCCTTGGTCGATTGACCGCTCGCAATGACAACGAGGTCGTTGAGGAGTTTTGATTTGGCCAGAGTCCCGCAACGACATCGTCAGTCCGCTGCGAGTTGACCATCGGCCAGATTGCGTCAACGCCCTTTATCAGTCAGACGAGTTCGCCCATGCCGATCAGCACCATCTTGGTCTACGAAAAGAAAGCTCGTTGGCGACCGGGCCTGCAACGAGAGATCTCTCCCGAGTTGGTCTCTATTCGAGCCTGCGGATCAATCAACGATCTGCGAACCGCAACGCTCGAAGCTCAGCAGCGCGAGATGCCATGTCTCGCAATCCTCGATCTCAGCAGCAACCTCAGCACGGCGTTGCAGTTCCTCAATTGGACGCACGAGTCCACAGCCGTCGTGCCTGTCATTCTGATTGGCTCGCCCGCTCACTCTGTTCTGGAACCGACATTGCGTGAACTCGGAGCTAGCGCTTTCCATGTCAGCCCAGTACGTCGCGATCTCTTGGCAGCCGAGTGTTTGCGACTGCTTCAACTCAAGCAGCAGCCCGTCGCTCGATATGCGCCGTGATCGACGCACACAGCAACGATCGCGCTAATCGCTTCAACCGACACGACTCTGCCAAGACGTTGAACCCGTCGTTCCTGACTAGGACGCATCAACTTCCAAGCATTCTGAGTCACTCCAATCCGTCAGGTCGGTGATTCGCGGTGTAAACTGACGATGAAGAGTTTGTTGCCCAGTCGTTGAGGACTGCTCGATGCGAGCACCTTCCGACCCCGACAACTCCTCACAGACTGAGTCCACAGTCTGCATCTCGGTCGCGGCCAACAGAGTTCGTCGAACTTAAGTGGCAGCGATCATCAATGAGTGGCCTGGACCATTCGGCCACCCCCGCCATCTTCGTCCCCCCTTCTCATCTCCGGAGTCAACATCATGAATTCCACGGCCATTTCGATGGAGCTGAGCGTCTCGTTCGTGTCTTGGATCAATGACCAAATGAAGAACGAGCTTTCGTCTCGCCAACGCGTGCGTCAGAACGCCAAACGAGAGTGGGTCGTTCAAAGCGCGGTGGTCGCCGCCAGCCTGACCTGCATCACGGTCGCAGTCGCGTCGTTGTTGCAGTGGTAGTCTGCGATCAGCCGTCGTCCTCTCGCCGTCGCCCCGCTTGACAGGTACCCGCTCATGTCGCGTTCCGACTTTGAACTCATCGCCCCGCCTCACGCTCCTTTTCACAGTGATGGCAGTCTGAACCTCGAAGTCGTTGAGCAACTCGCAGCGCGATACGTTGAAACCAACATCGCGGGAGTCTTCGTTTCGGGCACTACCGGCGAGAGTTCGTCGCTGACCGTCGAAGAGCGTCTGACGTTGGCGCGTCGCTGGTGTGAAGCCAGTCGCAACACCGAACTGAGTGTCATCATTCAAGTCGGCCACAACTGCGTGGCCGACTCGTGCGAGATGGCGAAACATGCTCAGTGGGAAGGTGCCGAAGCTGTCGCCACGATGGCTCCCAGCTTTCTGAAACCCGCCAGCATCGAAGATCTAATCGAGTGCTGCGCGCCAATCGCAGCGGCTGCTCCCGATCTGCCGTTTTACTTGTACGACATCCCGGTCCTGACCAATGTCCGACTGCCTCTGGATGTTTTCTTACAGAAAGCCAAAGATCGCATCCCGAACCTCAAAGGTTTGAAGTTCACCAATCCCGACTTAGTGCTGCTGCAAGAATGCTTGGCTGTCGACGATGGTGATTTCGACATTCTATTTGGATGCGACGAGATCCTGCTGGCCGGAGCGACGATGGGTTGTCGCGGAGCCGTGGGCAGCACCTACAACTTTGCTGCCGAGCAGAATCATCGCCTGGTCGCAGCACTCCGATCCGGCAACTTAGCGACGGCTCGACGACTCCAATTGCACGCCGTCCGCCGCATTCGATTACTCCAACGCTTCGGCTTCTTGCCCGCATCAAAAGCAGTCATGAGCTTCCTCGGAATCGACTGCGGACCAGTTCGCGCACCACTGAAGAACCTGACGAAAGCCGAACTCCATCAGCTTCGCTCAGAGTACGAAGCACTCGAAGCCACAACTCCCGAACTCGTCGGAGCGATCTGACGCGAGCGTGCTCTACCGCAAGTAAACGACGACGCTGCTATTAATCGGGCATCTGGACTTGGATGAAGTCGCCTTCGACTCGGACCGGATAACTCGGCGTCCGAATGTTCGACTTGGGGTTATCGACCCACAGTCCATCCTTCACGCAAAATCGCCACGCATGCCACGGGCAGATCACGTTGTGGTCTTCTAAGTAACCGGCAGCCAAAGACGCTCCCATGTGCGGGCAAGCGTCGTTGATGGCGTGGTACTCGCCGTCCTTCAAGTACACGGCCACCAGCTTGCCATCGACGGAGAACGACTTGCCCTCTCCCTCCTTGATCGCGCCAACCTTGGCGACAGATTTGAATTCAGCCATTCGAGTTCTCGTTGTCCGTTTCAGATTCAGGGCTCGCCGACGAATCGTCTGCCGAACCTTTGCGAAGATACCACAGCGGATCGCCGGGATGTTGTTTCGGAAGAGGCCGACCAACCTGACGTCGGAAGCGATGAGCCCACCACATCGCCATCGCAATCAAGATCACCAGCACCAAGGCAACGACGCCCAACAACATCAGCCCGGCAATCGCAACTTGCTTCTGACGGTCTTTCTCTTGAGCGTCACGCGGTCGGTCTGAAGAAGCCAGCTCTTCGCCACCAGGTTGAGCCGTATCGATCTCTGCAGCTTGAAGAACTGGTAGTCCCAGAGGCCGTCGAATGGACTCTCCAGCGAGCAGCGCGAAGAGGCACAGCCAGACGGCGAAACAGTTCGCTCGCAGTCGCAGCGGCCAGCATCGGTTGCTCACAGGATTCCTCGATCACTCTGATGGTCCACAGCCCAATTCGATCACGACTTAGAAGACGACTTCTTCTCCGCGTTGGTCTTTTCGGCAGACGCCTTCTCAGTGCCAGCCTTGTCCGTCGCAGCCTTACGAATCTTGCGTCGCACTTGGTAATTGCCACGACGCTCGTCGAAGTCCAGCCGCACTAAGCCTCGATCGTCCAAGTCTTCCAGCACGTCCGAGAAGCAGGTGTAGCCGTAATAGTCTTCGTTGAAACTCGGATATACGCGCCGCACCGCTTGCTTCAGCATCGATCCCCAAACGAAGTCGTAGTCCTGCTCCAATGAGCGAATGACTTCCATCACACGGTCGCGAGCTTCTTGTTTCTTATCACCATCCGACTTGGTCGCATCAGGCTTGGCGGGCTTGGGCGCGGTCGCCGTCTTTTGAGCAGTTCGCACCAAGTCGTCGTAATAGATGAACTCATCGCAGTTCGAAATCAGCAAGTCGGATGTGGAACTCTTCACGCCACAACCGATGACTCGCTTGTTGTTTTCCTTGAGCTTCGAGACCAGCGGCGAGAAGTCACTGTCTCCCGAGATCAACACGAAGGTGTCGATGTGCCCCTTCGAGTAACACAGATCGAGAGCATCCACGACCATGCGAATGTCGGCGCTGTTCTTGCCGCTCATCTTGGTCTGCGGGATGTCAATCAGTTCGATGCCTTGGCTATGAAACTCGCGCAACGAGTCTTCGTAGTGACGCCAATCGCAATAAGCACGCTTGAAGACGAGTCGCCCCTTTTCGAGCAGCCGTTTCAACACAAGCTGAATTTGGAACCGTCCGGCTCGCATATCACGAGCACCAATCGCGACGTTCTCAAAGTCGACGAAGACGGCAATCAAAGGCTCTTCAGTGCCGGTCGAATCCAATCTCGCTGCCGCCATCATTTGGCCTCCATGACTATCGCGGACCACATCAAGCCGCGTTTTGCTGTTCTCAGACGAACTGACTCGTCGCCACTGGAAGAATTACTGCCGTCTGCAGTTGCCCGATCAGCGAAACTCGTGAGGTTCCGCCGTGTCGCTCGGCAGCATCAGAACCAATTCCGGTTGCACTGACAAGACGCCCAGAACGAAGTCACGTCGTCAGCGTCCGTTCCCCAACAAGATCGCCGCCGGGTTTTCGATCGCAGAAACCACGGCCTGCAAGAATGCCGCGGCCGGTGCCCCATCCAGCGCCACATGATCGAAAGTCAGGCTAAGCGTCATTCGCGACTGAGCCACAACTCGATCGTCTGCAAGCACGACGGCTTCTCGACGTACCGCTCCGAGCCCCAAAATCGCAATCTCTGGATAGTTGATGACCGGAGTAAATCCATCGATGCCATACGCACCAAGGTTCGAAATCGAGATCACTGCCCCCTGCATTTCAGCAGCAGTGAGTCGCCCGCTTCGAGCCTTCTCAATCAGTGACTTTGTTTCGGCCGTCACGTCGAGCAGCGACTTCCTCGCGACACCTGCAACGACTGGCACGAGCAGCCCATCCGGCGTATCGACCGCAATGCCGACCGCGATCTGATCTGCACTCACAGCAACTAGCGACCGAGATGAACCATCATCCTGCCATCGCGCCGATAGCTGTGGGTGCTGCTTGAGAACATGAGCAACCAAGTAAGCCACGATGTCCGTAAGAGCTGGAACCAGCGGCGACTTCGTCACTTTGAATTGCTCGCGCAGAGCAACGAGGTTGTTCGCATTGCATGACGACGTCAGCGTGACAGGAATCGTTCGCTCGCGACTGACTCGCAACCGATCCGCAATCGCTTTACGTCGCGGACTCAAACCCAAGACCGTCGAACGACCCGATGTTGTTGCAGCCCCACCCTGCTCTGCTGCGGCCGCGCGAACATCAGCTTCGCGAATTCGTCCATCGCGTCCCGTGCCCTGAACCGTGGTCCAATCCACTCCAACTTCCGCAGCGACTCGCCTTGCCCGAGGAGTCGACACCGGCCCGCTCTCGGCACAAACAGCGACACTCGCATCTGTAGGATTGGCGACACATGCCGCGGCTTTGGGCGTCGAGGTAGAGACAACCGGTCGCTCACCGTCGCCGCTGGGTGCGACCTCTCCCGGTGCCAACAAGTATCCCAACAGCGCTCCGACCTTAACCTCGTCCCCCGATGACGGCCCGTTAGGAACAATATGCAATACGCCGGCGTCGACGGACTCGATCTCTTGTGCGGCCTTCTCACCCTCCAGTTCGAAGAGCGGATCTCCCACAGCGACGGCATCGCCAGACTTCTTCAGCCAACCGACGAAGACGCCTTCTTCCATCGACCAGCCGAGGCGGGGAATTCGGATTTCGTGCATGCAACGGCCACTTGTCTGAGGTCTATGAGCGAAACAAGACGCTGACGGAAAAGCCCCGTGGGACTAGCCCGCGCGTTGATCAGGGTACTTGATGCGACCGTGATAGATCGCGGTCAACGATTTCGTCAGCGACTCTTCGATCGTGCGAATCTCGCTGAGCGTCAATGTGCTCTCTTCGAACTGCCCATCCAGCAGTCGATCGAGAGTGATCTTATGCACGAGCGACTCAATGCGTTTGGGCGTCGGATCATTCAGTGTTCGACTCGCGCTCTCCACGGCGTCGGAGAGCATCAAGACACCCGCTTCTCGCGACTGCGGCTTCGGCCCTGGATAGCGGTAAGACGCTTCGAGCACATCGCAACTGTGATCAGGGTCTTCCTCGGCCAGCTTCGTCGCTTCCATGAAGAAGTACTTCACCAGCGTCGTGCCATGATGCTGCTCAATGAAGTTGATGAGCGACTGAGGAATGTGATGTTGCCTCGCAAGATCCACTCCATCTTTCACATGCCCAATAATGATCAGCGTACTCATCGCCGGAACCAGATTGTCGTGCTTGCTCTTCATCCCTTCGGTCATGTTCTCGATGAAGTACTCCGGCTTCAGCATCTTGCCAATGTCGTGATAGTAAGCACCGACTCGCACCAACAAGCCGTTGCCGCCAATGGCTTCGGCGGCTGACTCAGCAATCGTCGCGACAGCGATCGAGTGGTTGTAAGTGCCCGGTGCGCGACGCACGAGCTCTTGCAACAACGGATGCGAAATGTCGCTGAGTTCCAACAAGCTGATGTCGGTCACGACTCCAAACACTGACTCAATAAACGGCAAACTGCCCGCGACGAGATAACCCGCCACAAGACACCAGCCCGCGCCCTTCAAGCCTTCAACGAGGATGTCTTGCTCGGACCACAGATACTCCAGCGAGTGGCCGCCCAAGATTTCCATTCCGCAGAAGACCAACATGCACGACACGCCGGTAAAGAAGCCAACCTTGATAAGAGTCAGTCGCGACGACACCTGACTCAGCGGAATGACGGCCGTCACAGAGCAGCTCATCAACAACACAAATTGAGTCAGGTCACCGACGGTCGAAAGAGTCAGCAACAAGCTGATGGTAATGGCGGTCAAAGCGGCCAGCACTTGGTTGTACGCCACAGCCAAGATCATCGCGGCCACGGTGACAGGTGCCAGTTCAGGACGAAGAGTTGAACCCGTCAGCCAACGACCAATCGCGACAGCAATAATGACCGTCGCCAAGAACGTCGTGAGTCGAGTCAGTGACCTCACCAGCTTCGGTTCGTTATGCACGAGGTAGTAGCCATTGATGAACGCCAACAACGCGATCATCAAAAAGCTGGTGCTGACTCGAATGAGTCGGACGTAAGTGGGCACGCCGGCTTCTGCGGCAGCGTACTCGTCCCACAACAACTCCAGATCCTCGTCCTTAATGCGTTGCCCAGGACGAATCAGCACCTGCTCGGGATATCGAGTCTCTTTGACCTCTTCGATGTTCTTGCGAGCAACCTGGCGTGCTTCGTCCGTCGCCTGATAGTCGTACCGCAAGTTGGGTCGAACTCGATTACGAATCCAATGCTCCATTTGAGTACGAATCAGATTCAGTTGCGGCAACGTCTCCCATTGAGCCGCGATAGGTCCACCAGCTTCGAGCATCGTCTTCAGATCGACTTGCACGACAGTGACGATGGCGGCTTCGTCGGCCAGATCTTCCGACACCAACAAGAGTCGCGTGCCGGGCTGCAAGTTGTTCTTCGAGATGTCGCTTTCGTCGATGCAACCTCGTGATTCAATGACTTCGGCCAGCGTCCCAAATTGAGTAATCAAACTCTCCAGCCGTTGCTGACGCAGCTTGTCATCGAACTGCTCGCGACCTTCATCAACCGCCGTAATCACGTTCTTGAGTGACTGCCATTGAGACTCGACGGCAGCTCGCCGCACAGCGCTGTCGCCTTCGCCGGCATCAACGTTCAACGCGAAAGCATTCCGCACTTCGGAAGCCACCGTGTCGGCGGAAGTCGCCTTCGCGATCTCATGAAAGTCACTGCGCAGCAGTCCTTGCAACGAGTCAATCTGCAGCGGCAAACGACGGTAATATCGCGGCACTTGCTCTTCAGCTTGCCGTCGACGTCGCTCGGTTTCATGACGGTCGACTCGGTCGAACTTCACCGTTGCCAGCACACCATGAGCCGGTCGATCACCGCGTCGAAAACGAAAAGGACTCTTCCAACCTTCGACCACAACGGTCAGCACCAGCATGGCGACTAAGACCAGCAGCAATCGCACGAGGACGCCGCGATCTTTCAGCGCTGCCCACAAACGCGACAGCGTCCGATGAGGGGCTCCGATACCTTGCAGCCGAGTCGCTCGATGACGTCTCGCGTTTTTTTGTCCGAAGAGTGCCATGAATGCATTAGATAGAACGGGCAGCTGCGCCGGGGGCTTATCTCTTCGAGCGACTCGCGCGGACGGAGACTTCTGTTTTCAGCAAACAGACCTCACGACCAATGCTCGAATCGTTCAACTGCCAGCCCGCGTCCGGTGCTCTCTATTTCCCTCTTGAGTGCTGCCCTTTGGGGGAGCCTCCGTCATAAGCCCGCACGATCTCGCGGACCAACCGGTGGCGGACGATATCCTGACCAGACAGTTCTACGATCGCAACTCCTGGGATTCCGCCCAAGCGATGAACAGCATCATTCAGTCCTGACTTCATGTTGCCGGGCAAGTCGCTCTGAGTCGGATCACCGGTCACAACGATCTTTGATCCCTCGCCCATACGCGTCAGGAACATTTTCATCTGACTAATGGTTGAGTTCTGCGCTTCATCCAAAATGATGAAGGTTTCATTCAGCGTCCGACCGCGCATAAACGCCAATGGGATGATCTCGATGACATCGTTCTCCATGTAGCGTTTGACTTGTTCGAAGGTGACGATGTCAGAGAGCGCATCCAGCAGCGGCCTAAGATACGGATTGACCTTCGCCAGCATGTCACCCGGCAAGAAGCCCAGCCGCTCACCTGCTTCGACCGCCGGTCTTACGAGCACGATCTTTCGCACGGTCTCGGTTCGCAGCGCGTTCAGCGCCATCGCGACAGCCAAGTAAGTCTTTCCACACCCAGCCGGTCCGGCGCAGAAGATGAGGTCGTTTTGTCGAATCGCTTCGACGTACCCCTTCTGCCCAGCCGTTCGCGGGACGACTCGCTTGGCACGTTCGAAGAGATCAATCGGTGCAACTTCGAGTTGTGGATCCAGCGTGCGGCCACGTTTGGTGAGATCTCGCGTAGGTTTGCCGCTATGCCGATCGAGGATGCGTTCGATTTCCGTCGAGAACAGCTCGCCATGTTTCGCGACGATGGCTTGAAGCTCAGCAATGACCTTCAACCCGAACTCAACTTTGGTGCGATCCCCCGAGACTCGAAGTTCGTCGCCGCGCACAACAACTTGCACGCCCAGCCGATCACGGAGCAGTCGCAAGTTCTCGTCTCTCGTCCCGAACAAGACGCGAATGTGGTTTTGATCTTCGAACTGCAGCGATTCATGAGTCATGCGGTCCTCGCCAAGGTTGATGCGACAAGCGGAAGGATGTGCCTGCGGCCCACTCAGTCCGTGAAGGGCACGCAGACCTTCATTGTCTGCATTGGGGTTCGCGGGGATTTATCGCTTAGCTCGATATCGACAAGCAACCGGACAACCTTCAGATCCAAATTCATTCGCTCTCAGCCACACCGGCTCCCCTGAGCGAGCCCGCGAGCCGGCTCTTTGGTTGGCTCAAGCTCGGTTCTTGATGCGGCGACGACTCGGCAATCAAGTGTGAGTTGAGTTACTCTTTCACGCATGGACCACGACGACTTCCCGCCGCTGATCAATGCCCAACGATCGCTCGCCTTCGCGTCGATTGCGTTGGAGTGCGGGCTCATGGCAATGCTGTCGCGTTCGTACTGGTTTCCGATGAGCATTGTCGCGGTCAGCGCACTGGGCATGTTTAGTCGCTGGCGGATTGCAGTGAATCGCAAGCTGGTCTTCGATTGGACCGTGCTCTTGTGGTTGGCCCTGCTCGCTCAATACGCGCTGCTGCCACACAACGTTCAATACACCCAACTCTTCGCCGGGCAGCAAGTCGCGTACTTGCTCGCTCAGTTCTTGATGTCAGTGCAAGCCGGTTACTTTCTGATCCTGCGCCTCGACAACTTGCTGCCGTCGTCATTCGCAGTCGTAGGAGCTGCTGCTCTGGCGTGCCTGACGATCATTCAACCGCATGCAGGTTTGGAAGCCAATTCGCTCCATGCCGGACTCATCGGCTACGTGCTTTTGATGCTTCTGTTTTGGGAACGAACTCGTCGCCTTACCGACACTCCGCAGCGACGCTACCGAGGTCGCTTCCTTCTCCGTGTGCTCACACTGGTGCTTATTGGAACCACCGGTTGGACCGCGGCTTGGGCGACGGCTCATTACGAAACGCAGCTCGATCGTTGGGTGATGAGTCTGTTAGATCCCGAGAAGGCGATCACCGACATTGGCTTTGCCGAGACATCTCAACTCGGCTCCGTTCGGCTTCAGCAGAATCAGAACTCAGGCCAAATCGCGCTGCGAGTTGATGCGACCTCGGAACCCGGCTACTTCCGAGGCAAGGCTTACGATCTCTACTACGACCACCAATGGCACTTTTCTCCCGCCGGTCTTCCCGTCCAACGACACAGCAAGATCCCCAACGGTCTGCCGACGGTTATCGAAGACGGCCAACTCTTTAAGACCGCAACCCCTCAAGGCACACCAATTGATGTCCTGACAGTGCGTCCTTCGCCTGGGATTGGTCCGATCTTTTTCTCGCCGCTAAACACGGTCTATGTGCAGACACTGTCGGGCACGGTCGTTCGCGATCAGCACCATGTGCTCCGCTCGGAAGATCGTTCACCGAGCAGCCAATACAAACTGTTCTTGGGGATGACGCTGCCGGATACAGACCGACGTCCGCCTGACGAAGATCTCTTGTTCGTGCCACGGACGATTCGCGAGGACCAACGAGTGCTCGCGCTGCGTGACGAACTATTTCGCCACGCGGAGACAACTCAGAAGAAGATCGCTGCGGTAGAGAAATACTTCAGCCGCTACGAGTACGGCCTGACCGTTAATCCGCCAGCCGGTCGTGACCCTGCGGCGTGGTTCCTGACAGAGAAACCAGCAGCTCATTGCGAATACTTCGGAACCGGTACGGTGATGCTGCTAAGGCTGGGCGGAGTCCGCAGTCGTTACGTCACTGGCTTCGTTGTGGACGAGCAGAACTCGATCACGGGCGAATGGATCGGTCGCCAAAAAGATGCTCATGCTTGGGCCGAAGCGCAACTCGACGACGGACGATGGGAGCTTGTCGAGACCACGCCTGGCAGTGGTCGACCATCTCAAAATGGCAACGGCGATAGCTCCGAACTCGTCGAAGCTCTCTCGTCAATTTGGCAATCCTTGAAGTACCGCATCTTCGACCGTGGCATCGACAGTGTGCTGCGAGAAGGCGCGGTGGCTTTGCTCAAACCAGTCGCGATCGCATTGGGATCACTGGCCTTCATCGTCGCGTCAGTCTGGGTCTATCGCCGCCATCGCGAGAAGAAACAGCGAAGACCAAGAACTCTCTATGCACCGCACCAGATGGAGGCACTGTTGAAGCAAACCGATCAAGAGATCGCTCGCGCATTTCGGCAACGTCTGCGGCATGAAACCTTAAGCCAATACGCCACAGCATTAGAGCGATCAGTCTCTGCGGTTCCTGGCATCGACTTGCAGGCGGCCGCTGCGTGGTATCGAGACTACGAGCGACAACGCTTTCAACGCGTTTCGTCAGCATCGAATCGCGAAAGTGAATGAATCACAAGAAACAGAGTTGGCTCATGCCAACTCACTGAGCGTTTCAAAAAAACCTGTGAGCATTGCTCCGCGTCGATCGAGCAGATCCAGCATTGAAGCGAGCTACTCAGCATCGAACTCGGCAGCGAAGTACTCCCTGAGTTCCTTCAGCACACCTCTGGCTCGATTTTGGAAGGTCTCGTTATTCGACACCCAGCCGATGGGTGTAATGACAATTCCAATCTCAGACAGCTTGCTCGCCCCGCGAGTTACCACGCTGCGTTCATCGCCGATGCTAATGAGGACATCAACGGGCTGTCGGTCCGCAGTCCCGCCCCAGAACGGCAAGAGCCCGCGTTGACCGAACCGCAAACGGCAGCCGGTGGGTTTCACATCGAGTAACTTTGCCCCCACTTCTTCGACCAAAGCCTTGAGCTTGTAGACGAGCATGTTGACGCCCAAGCACGCGCGGAACTTGGTCTCGAAGCGCCACGCATCAACCGGAGTCACTGGCGGCTCGACCATATTCGGATCAGCCTGTCGCAACGCCTCTGACGTCAGCTTGTTCGTGCGATTTCGCCCCTGCCGCTTCGACATATAGAGGGCTTTGTCCGCGCGTTGCAGGACGCCGTCTCCAGTATCTGACTCTTCAATTTGCGCGACACCAAACGAAGCCGTGACTTTGAACTCATCTTTGTTGACGACACGCGCTCCCTGAATCGCAACACGCAAACGCTCGGCACGATTAAACGCTTCGTCGAGCTTGGTCTCCGGGCAGACGATGACGAACTCTTCACCGCCATATCGTGCGACAAGTTCACCCGAGTATGTCTCGTGTTGCAGAAGCCGCGCGATGCTGACCAGCACCTCGTCCCCCGCCGCATGCCCGTGGGTGTCGTTGCAGCGTTTGAAGTGGTCGACGTCCAAGAAGATCACACTGAAAGGCTTCGAGAAGTTGGTCTCGTGAAACTCTTTCACTCGCAATTCAACTTGAGACTTCAGCTCGCCTCGATTCGCCACATGAGTGAGCGCGTCGCGGCTGGCCATCAATCTCAAGTCCCGATCGCCGGCCTTTTCTTTCGCGAGTTTGCCCGAGAGGTATCGCACGATCTCAGTAAAACCATGCAATTGCCCATGAGCATCAATTAGAGGGATGGTTTGAACTTCAACCGCCACCCAACCGTCGACCTCATGGAACAACTGCAGTTCATTTGTCTGAGCTCGCTGGTTCTCCAACGCCGCTCGGATGGGATACTCAGTATGCGCTAAAGACTCGCCATATTTGCTGCGGTACTGAATGAACTCAGGAACGTAGCCCGCCCGTGCCTTTCGCCAATTCGCTCCCTGCAAAGCGGACATGCCGGAACTCCAAACGAGGATTCGGCCTTCGGTGTCGCTGATATAGAAGCCGTCAAACAGGCTCTCCAACAGATACAAGTACGACAGTAACTGCGACATCGAACCAGCACGCAAGATCTCATCAGTCACGAGCTGATAGGGCGGAGTGTCGACATAGAGATGTGTCGGAACTCCATTGAATTCGAACCAACGACTCAGCGCAGACAAAACATTCCCATCGAATTGCGATCCTGCTCCACGATGCAAAATGTCGAGCGCCTCGGCATGCGAATACTTCTCGCGAAAGACCTGCGGAGTCACCAACGAGTCGTAAGCATCAACGACCGCCAGAATGCGAGCCCCCAGATGAACCTCGCTGCCAACCGCACTAAAGCCATGCGTCGCACCATTAAAGTGCAGATGCATCTGGCTAATGATTTGAATGACGTCGTCATGAGCGCGACACGCTTGCAGAACATCGCAAGCAATCTCGTCGGTCAGCGTCATTAACTCGCTTTCATCCGGCGCCAGGCGCCCGGGCTTCTGCAGGATCATGTCGGGAATTCCAATCTTCCCGATGTCATGCAGAAGACATGCTGCTTCAAGAACCTGCAGGTTGTGACCGTCCCAACCGAGGTATTGACCAATCGCAACTCCCAGTGTCGCAACTCGGCGCGAGTGATTCACAATCGCCGGATCACGGTATTGCAGTGTCAGCATCAACGACCGCAGAGCCGACCGCTGAATCAGAGCGTCCCAGCCAGTCGCGTTGTCAGGCGTGCTCTGAGCGAGCGACACAAGATCCAACAACAGCCGAGCTGAGTTCAAAGGATGCGACGCTGGATGTTGGCCACGAGCGGCATTGCCACTGGGCAGGATCTCTTCAGCAAGCATGAACGGCTCCTCGAATGAATGCACCTTCGCATTTCAAACTTAGGACGCCGTCCTCGTCGGTCAAATTGGTGAAACAATTCGCACGGCGAGTGACCTCGTAATCTCCGCGCTCATCGTGGAAATCGACACCACTCCTACAAACGACAAGACCTGATTCTCATAGAGAACCATGTCTTGCCATCGTCTTCAACCTGTCGATCGAGGTCTATTGGACCAGCGTGACCCAATAGGTCACTCCGTTACGAACCATGTAACCAAAGCCAGCCTGCGTCCCGCTCAACATGATCCCGTGATGGGCGGGCGACCAAATCCATCCATTAACAGCGTCGTCAGGAGTCAGTGGCCCCGAGTGAATGATCTCTGGGATTCCAAAACTGCTGTGCATGTACCAGCCAGTGTCTGCCATCCAAACCGCGTGGCGTTGAGCAAGCAAACACAGCTCCGGATTCATCCGCAGGCGCGGCAAGCCATATCGAGCTCGCTCTTGATTCTGGAGTTCGTGCAACCGACTGATGGTGGGATGCTTGGTTAGCCAGCCGTGCTTGTCTTCGACTGGACGAGGTGACTCGACTGGTTTTGTGACTTCCACAGTCTTTGTCACGGAGTCCTGTGGCTTGGCGATTTCATCAACGTCAGGCCCTGGACCAGCAAGCAACGCAGTCAACAAACACGAGACAGCGACTCCATTTAGCATGGAACTTTCTCCTTTAGTCGGAACGATGGGGAGTAACGCTTCGAGAGTGGCAAGGCCGACTCTCAGAGGAACGCTCTTTGACGAGCAATTGCCAAAACAAGTGGAGCGCAGCCGCTCCCAGCAATGACTCGAAGTACACGACAGTCCGATCATCAGACCATCGCTGACGGCCTCAGAGGCGACGACCCACGTCGGCTCGCGAGAACCTCAACCCTGCCGCGTTTCTTGCCGGATGACTTCCACTCACCCACCAAAGCGGCGACCGCGTCCAACCCTGGACACGATCTTCATGAGTCACCCCAACCACTGACCGCGACACCCAATTGCCACCATCAGTCCTTTGAGTCACCCGACCCGGTGACCATCCAAAGGTGCGACTCTGTAAAACTTTTCCGATTGCGTGTTCTGCACAATCAGCACAACCCAAATGACGGGCGGGAAACTAGTGAGCCAAGTCGAGCCATTCAAGCCAGTCACTCTGACAAATCAGGCACCTTGGATAGGAGTGATTGAGTTTGCGAGCTCACACTGAGAGACGGCAAACGCGTTTTGATCATTGAAACTGCGACAATACCGCACGTTGCTGAGTTGCTATCGCGATTGGAGCAACATCAAGAAGCGACCGACACTCGGAACTGATTTCGGTCATCACTCAATCGTCGGCCAGACCTGCTGCGGCGACATTTGGCACCAGGCAATTCATCCTAGTCGAAGACATCGGGTGGTCACCCCGAACTCGCTGACCTCAAACTCTCTGAGTTCAACCGGATTCAAGTCGCCCGAACTCCACCCTAATCGCAGATCGGGTTGAGTGACCGGCACCTCGAAGCTACTCAATGATTCGTTGCCTCTCACGCAACGATCAAATTCGAGCCAGCTCCGTCCAGCATGGTTGGCAAACCTGAATTTCCACCATACTTCAGACTGAAGTGGTCATTCTGAATGTGCTGGAAACATGGCTTCGAAAACGAATCTCTGGTTGAATGGGAAATTGGGATGCCACGTTGCTGGACTTCAAAAAGTCGCCCGCAATAATCCCGTCCACCTGACGCGGGGTGGAGCAGCCTGGTAGCTCGCGAGGCTCATAACCTCGAGGTCGTCGGTTCGAATCCGGCCCCCGCCACTTGTTGAAAG
This sequence comes from Planctomycetaceae bacterium, assembly GCA_900299185.1. GTDB lineage: Bacteria > Planctomycetota > Planctomycetia > Planctomycetales > Planctomycetaceae > AM-0621. The sequence goes on along the minus strand of OMIV01000343.1, from coordinate 42,736 downwards.
CCGAAGCAAAATGCTTCGGCTTTCTTCGTTTCTACAGACAGTTTCTGCAACGTCGCTCGCGGCACGAGAGCGTCTCCCCCCCTCACTGCGAGCTACGACTTTGGCAAACTTGTGCCATCAGACGGAACTGCATAACTGAGTTCAGACCGCCAATTGAGTCGCGGTCAACGAGCCACTGAGAAACAATCCGCCCCGCGCCAGTATCGCGCATGAGTGGCGTTCGCGAAGATAGTCGCCGACATTGACCGGTGGCACTCGGTACTCCGTAAGACATTCAGGACGAGCAACATGTCAGCCCTATGGGAATTCTGGATCGACGTCGGCGGCACTTTCACCGACTGCATCGCGAGGTCTCCTGATAACAAACTCTTCACAGCGAAGGTGCTGAGTTCTGGTGTGACGAAGGGCCGAGTCGATGCCGTGCTCGGTGCTGACGGCATCGTTGATACCGCACGCAACAAAGAAGCCCTCGGGTTTTGGACGGGGTATGAGATCCGGTTCTTAGACGACTTCGGACAAGTCATCTTCGAAGGCAAGATCAGCGATTCCGTCCCCGTAGGGTGGGACCAGCGCCGCGCCGGCCCACCAATGCCGAGTGACAACCTCGAATCCAGTGCCGAAAACAAAACTGACGAATTGGTGGGCCGGCGCGGCGCTGGTCCCACCCTACGGATTTCTCAGCCATTGAGCGCGGCAATCAAACCCGGCACGCGCTACGAGCTCACGCACGGCGACGAAGCTCCGCTGCTTGCCCTTCGCACGATCCTGGGGCTCAAGCTCAGCGATCCCATTCCGCCGGTTGTCGTGAAGCTAGGGACAACGCGTGGGACGAATGCGTTGCTCACCCGTCGCGGCGCGCGTGTCGCCTTTGTTACAACGCGAGGCTTTGCCGACGTGCTCTTGATCGGCAATCAAGATCGCCCGCGTCTCTTTGATCTCGCGATCAAGAAACCCGATCCTTTGTTTGAACGCGTCATCGAGATCGACGAGCGGATCGACTCAAACGGCATCGTGCTGCGAGTCCCCGATCTCACGACCGCGCGCGGCGCGTTGATCGCAGCGAAAGAAGCCGGTGTTGAGTCGATCGCGATCTGCCTCTTGCATGCCTTCGCGAACGGCGAGCACGAACGGCTCGTCGAGCAAGTCGCGCGCGAAGTCGGCTTCACAGAGATCAGCGTTTCGAGCCACTTGTCTCCGCTGATCAAGATCGTGTCGCGCGGAGATACGACGGTCGCGGATGCGTATCTGAATCCGATCTTGCGGAGATACGTGGCACAGGTTCGCGGCGGATTGTCGACTTTCGCTCCGCGAAAGCACGGTGCCAATGACCCGACAACACTCGAGCCAGTGACGCAGCCAGAGCGTGCTTTCGCGGAGCGAAAGCCGACACTCAAGCTCATGACCTCCTCCGGTGGACTCGTCGACGCCGCCAATTTCGTTGGGAAGGACAGCATCCTGTCGGGCCCGGCAGGCGGGGTGATTGGCTTCTCCCGAATCGCTCAGCAAGCGGGCTTCGAGAAGGCGATCGGCTTTGATATGGGCGGGACGAGCACCGACGTCTCGCGTTTTGACGGCCGGTACGAGTACGAGTTCGAGACGATCAAAGCCGGTGTCAGAATTGTTGCACCGATGCTTTCGATCGAGACCGTTGCTGCCGGCGGCGGGAGCGTTTGCGGCTTCGATGGAGTGAAGCTGTTCGTCGGGCCGCAGAGTGCCGGAGCAGATCCCGGTCCGGCGTGCTATGGCCGAGGCGGGCCGCTCACGATCACCGACTTCAACCTTTACTTAGGCCGCGTGCTACCGAGCTATTTCCCGTTCGCGCTCGACGTCGCTGCCGTCGAGCGCCGGCTCACGACGCTGTGTGATGAGATCGCTTTGTCGCCACTCGGTAAGAGGTACTCGCCAGTCGAACTGGCCGACGGCTTTAGACAGATCGCGAATGCCAACATGGTGCGCGCGATCCGCAAAATCTCAGTCGCGAAGGGCTACGACCCGGCGGACTACGTGCTTGTGTCGTTTGGCGGAGCGGGGGCTCAACATGCTTGTGCGTTGGCCGAGCAGCTCGGCATGAATCGGATTCTCGTGCATCCGTATTCGGGGCTGCTGAGTGCCTACGGTATCGGCCTCGCCGACGTGCGACGGTTTGCGCAGCGGTCGGTGCTGCGGCTGCTCGATGGGACGAGTGGGACGCAGGCAACTGATGGGACAAAGACGACTGAGAGCGGATCGTTGCGATGCGTCTTTGAGGAACTCGAAGCCGAAGCTCTCGCCGCCGTGCGCGCCGAAGGCATTCCCGATGACCGGATTGCTCCGCCGATTCGCTCGTTGGATCTGCGTTACAAAGGCGTCGAAGCAACGATCAACGTCCCCGAGCCGAGCGACGGTGACTTCGCTCGCGCCTACGCCGAGCGGCATCAGCAGCTTTATGGCTATGTGCATTCTTCGAGGCCGCTCGAAGTGGTTGCGGCCCGAGTGGAAGTCGTCGGCAAGATGGCCGATCCGCCAGACGATGCTGTAACTCCCGTTACTCGTCGTCCCGAACCGATCGCTCATGAGCGAGCATACTTCGCGGGCGAGTACCTCAACGCCCCGATCTATCACCGCGAGCAACTGCATGCCGGCGATGAGATCAGCGGCCCTGCGATCTTGTGTGAGCCGACTTCGACAGTCGTCATCGAAGCCGGTTGGGAAGCCGTCATCGGACCTCGCGGTGAAATTGTGCTTTCGCGTTCAACAGTCCAACACATTCGTCCCATCGGTCCCAATCGTCCTATGAATTCAATGGGACAAGTGGGACCGATCAGACAAATGAGTTTCGGGAAACAGGACGCCCCCGCCGACCCCGTCCTCCTCGAAATCTTCAACAACCTCTTCGCTTCGATCGCCGAGCAAATGGGCGTCACGCTGCAGAAGACGTCGGTCTCAACAAACGTCAAAGAGCGGCTCGATTTCAGTTGCGCGATCTTCACTCCGACGGGAGATCTCGTTGTGAATGCGCCGCACATTCCGGTGCATCTCGGGGCGATGAGCGAGACTGTTAAGTGCCTGCTGCGAGACGTCTCGACGATGGCTCCGGGCGATGTCTATGTGACGAACGACCCATTCCGAGGCGGCTCGCATCTGCCCGACGTGACCGTGATCTCGCCGGTGCATGAGCCGTCGACGGGCGAATTGCTGTTCCTCACGGCGAGCCGTGCGCATCACGCGGAGATCGGCGGCATCGTGCCGGGCAGCATGCCGCCGTTCTCGAAGAACCTCGCGGAAGAGGGCGTGCTGATTCGGTGCTTCCGATTGGTGGAGGGACGATTTGTCGGGAAGCGGAATGGGACTGATGAGACGAATGGGACGAATGAAATTGCTGACGCCACGAAGGCAAAAAACACATCCGTCCCAGAAGTCCCACTCGTCCCAGCAACCACCAGCGAAAAGCATCCATCGCAAACCGTCTCTCACGAAGACGCCCTGCGAGAACTCCTCATGACCGCGCCGCTGCCGACGCGGAACGTGCAGGACAACCTCTCCGACATCGCTGCCGAAGTTGCGGCCAACAACACCGGAGTGAAGCAACTGCTCGATCTCGTCGAGCGATACTCGCTGCCGGTCGTGCAGGCTTACATGCGGCATATTCAAAGCGCGGCGTGCGAGAAGATGCGCCGCGCGCTCTTGGCGATGCCGGACGGAACTTATTCCTACACCGATCATCTCGATGATGGCTCGCCGATCTGCGCGACGATCACGATTAAAGGCGATCGAGCGACTGTCGACTTCACCGGCACGGGACCGGTGCTGAGAACTTCAAATCTCAACGCCAATCGCGCGATCACAACGGCGGCGACGCTCTATGTCTTCCGCTGCCTCATCAACGAGGACATCCCGCTCAATAGCGGCGTGCTCGAACCGGTCGAGATCATCTTGCCCGAATGCTTGCTCAATCCGCCGAGTGCTCCCGATGCGCGTGATTGCGTCGCGATCGTCGGCGGCAACGTCGAGACCTCGCAGCGCGTCGTCGACACGTTGCTCGGCGCGCTCAAGCTCGCTTCCGCGAGTCAGGGGACGATGAATAATCTCACGTTCGGCGACGGCACGTTCGGGTACTACGAGACGATCTGCGGCGGCAGCGGAGCGACGCGCGACTCGCAAGGCGCGGATGCAGTGCATACGCACATGACGAATACGCGACTAACCGATGCCGAAGTCATCGAGCGTCGTTATCCCGTTCGCGTGCATGAGTTCTCGATCCGTCGCGGCTCAGGGGGTAACGGAAAACACAGAGGCGGCGAGGGCATCGTGCGGCGGATCGAGTTCCTCAAGCCGCTGAAGGTCTCGTTGCTAACAGAACGTCGCGGACCGTACGCACCGTTCGGTCTCGAAGGCGGTGAGTCGGGACAGTGCGGCCGGAACTCGATCACTCGCGCAGCAACCGGCCTGACAGAAGAATTACCCGGCAAAGTTCAATTAGAGATTGCTGCCGGTGATTTGCTGACAATTCAAACTCCCGGCGGCGGCGGATGGGGCGAGCCATCAATCTCGACGACAATTCCGCGTTCCAACGAGTGAGAGTCAACTGAAAGAAATGTTCCACGCCGCCAGTGCTTCGTCGCAGTTGCACGAGAGTTGAAACCGTTTCGTTATGGGGCGAAGTCACTCTCTGCCCACCGACGTTGATTGAAGCTGGCGTTGACGACGGCCCCAAACAAAGGCGGAACGGACACGAGGGTCATCGCCCAAATCAGCAGCCAATCATCAGGCTGCATATTGCAGCCGAGAGCGAAGCCGTAAATCACAACTAGAGCGATCAGGAACATCGCCCATTTTACAAAGATCTCACTTGGCACTGGCACGGGTTGATTCGGAGCAACGATCCAGCCACGTGGAAGATTGGTGACACCAAATGCCGCCGTCACATCGGCATGCGGCAGATACGTCCCTAGCGATATCGACGTTTCGCCCAGGGTGATGCTGCCAACCTTCTGGCCCTGTTTGCTGACGGCTCTTGCTCCAGAAGTGGTTCGTTCGAAAGACAGCATGTAGGGCGGACAAATGAGGTCGCGACACAAGACCGACTCACCAATCTCAACCTTCCAATAGAACTCGCCAAGCACGTACTCCACCCGTGCAATCGCTTCTTGGAAGACCTTGAAAGTCTTGCCGTCATAACGAGCAATGGAGTGATCGTCTTTGACTTTGGACGGTGACACGGGCTCGACATAGCTCCAATGCGAGTCGCTATGCACCAACCAACGAAACCCCGTCGTGGGTTCGTAAAGCAGGTACTCCGTCCAGAAGTATTTGGTTCCTCCGATCGTCACCGACCGCTGTACGAAACCAATCACGGTGAATTGGATGCCGAACAACTTGCCTTGTGTGCCCAACTGAATGATTGGCTTTGTCTTGGGCTTGAGCGTCGACAGGAACTGCAAGTTGCCTTTGTTGCAGTCCAACATCGACGAGCAGAACGAGCACACGACGCGTTGCGTTTCATCTGGCATGCGCAGATCGAGCATGCCGCCACAGTTTGGACAGCCGACTTTCAAGGCCGAGATCGACTTCCCTTCTCGTTGATCCGGTTTGACATCTTTCAAACCGAGGTCATCCAACGTGACTATCCAACCGACGTAGCACTGAGGCTTGCCCGTCGAATAGTCGAGCGTCGCGAAGCGTTCATTGTCGGCATAGAGATCGACAAAGGGATGTTCGGCATTGGGCACGACCGCGACGGGCATCTCTCCTTCAGCACCACCAATTCGCGCCAGCCCCACTTCAGCGATCGTGTAGTTCGCGTCGTTCAGCACGAGTTGTTGGCCACCTTGCAACGAGTCAAGCGAGGGCAAAGCGTCCTCTGAGAACGACTCTTCGAAGGTCATGTAGAACTGACCTTGAGCTTCCGCGAGCCAGCCCCACTTGCCGTTCGGAAACGCGCAATACCACTCGTCCCAAACACCACCAGCCGCGTGTTGAAACTGAGTTCGCCCGATGATGAGAAACGGCTTCGATCGAAAGCGTCCTTTGATGCCCAGAGCCAACGGCGAATCGGTCGCCACAATGTCTGCCACTCGACCGTGGTCTTCCAACTTCTTGTCGCCACGAGCAACTACCGACTTACACGTCGAGCAGACCGTCACCATCGATGTCCGGCATTGAAACACCACCGGAGCTGCGCAAGCCGGACAGTTCGCTTTGGGGCGAGGCATCGCATTAGTCCTTATCGGCCTGGTGACGGAAACGGCGAATCCACGATCAGCTCGCCGGACTACCGACGCGCTGGTAACTCAGTCTGCCGAGACTAACTCTTCTTGCCCCACAGCGTTTCCGCAATCCAATCTAAGTCGTCGGCTTGCTGTTGATAGGCTTCGGTGTTGACCGACGCTCCGGCAGAGTTCAACGCCGAGACCACGAGCAAACGCAGCACGCTCGCCAACGGATGCTTCGTCGATTGCTGTAGCGCGCGGCCCACGAGTCGATGATCGCGGTTCAGCAGAACTTCATTGCCTTCGACATTGTCGTTCGCCAACTGCTGGTCGATGAGTCGTTGAAAGCCCGCCGGGATGTTGCCTTCCTTCTTGAGTTCATCAAACGTCCGCTTGAGTTGCCGTCGTTCGTTCAAGAAAGCCATGACCGGTTGATTGCTCTGAAACGACGCCGTCAGAACGGTCGCATCCAGCGCCGAGAAGAACTCTTGCCACTCTTTGCCCACGGCTTCGACATCACGAATCGCCAAGATCGTCTCGGCAAAATTCTTGGCACTGGGGCTCGCCACTCTCACGTCAATCGCATGCCCACTCAGACCGGCATCAGCGGCCATCGCAGACAGCAAGGTCTCTTCAAAGCTTTGGAACGTATGCACGCAGGGCGTCTTTTGACCGGCAAACAAGCCGTTGGCCCAGCGTTCTTGCCGTCGGTCCGAGTTGTACCAGATGACGTAATCGGCATCGGATTCAAACAAGGGATCTGCTTGGCAACGATCGAAGATCTCGGTGAAAGTCAGAGAACCTTGCGACGTATTGAAGCGATAAGTCTGAGACAACAATTGCCGCAGCCGACTCTCAACGGTCGCGGCTCCAGCCAAGGCATAACGATGCCAGGCAATGATCGACTGCCACTTTTGAGGCTGATTGACGGCCAATTGCTCGAAGTGCTCGAAGAGCTTTTGTTCGATCAAGTCTCGAACTTCGACGAACTTTTCGTTGCGTACCAAGTCCTCGCGACTCGCGGTCGGCGAGCAGTCATTGAGTTCCAGCACACCGCGCAGGAACAAGCACCAGTCGGGCAACAGGCCGCGCACATGGCGAGAGATCACCATGCGGCGCACCGTAACTGTCACCGTGGTATCAGTGGCGAAGCCAGGAGTGCGTCGAGGTGTCACATAAAGTGCACCAGCCAGAGCAACGGGATGCTCGGCTCGCAGCGGGATCACATCCAGCGGAGTCTCGCCGAAGTAATCTTCCAGCGCGAGTTCCAAAGACTCTGCTTCTGGCGTTGGATCAAACCAAGCCACGTTGATGACGTTGGCTCGCTGCTTGGTTTCATTCAGGAAGATGGGGATGGGAATGAAGTCCGCGAATTCGCGCACGGCCTTCTCCACCAGTTCGGTGTTGCGAGCGTAGTCGGCGTACTCCGGCTTCAAGACCAGAGTCACTGTCGTGCCCAGCTCTTCGCGCGAACTGCTGCTGAGTTCGACTTCGGTTCCAACTCCCGCTTCCCAGCGCACGGCTTCAGAACCATCCGACTTCCGACTCTCCACAATGATTTTGTCGGCGAGCATGAAGGCACTGAAGAGGCCCACGCCGAACTGACCAATCAACGAACCGCCGTCAGACCGAGCGGACTCGGCAGTGTTGATCCGGCCTCGACGAATCAACCCCGTGATTCCGATGCCGAGCGTGCCGAGATACTTCTCCGCTTCTTCAGCAGTTAGCCCGATACCGTCGTCCGTGAAACTTAAAGTTTGAGCTTCCGCGTCTTGCCGAATGGCAATCCGTCCCAAGAAAGTCAGATCGATCTGGCGACGTCGCAAGATGCTGTCATGAGCATTCTGGATGAGCTCGCGAATCGGAGTATCGGCACGGCTGTAAAGCGACGCTCCCATGATCTCGATGATGCCCGCGATATCGACTTTGAAGGGAATGCGTTTGGTCCACGAAGTCATGAAGTCAATTGATCCAAGTGAAGAGAAGCTCGGCCTCACTCGTACCATCACGACGAGGCCGGACGGCGAGTGTAGCGGACACTCGCAACGACAACTCGGCCAGCCAGAAAAGTCGGACTGAATTCCCCTCGCACGCAGAAACACGGGCATCACGGCGACGATGCAAAAGAGCTAATTCGCGACCGCTCCGGTCTCTGCGTTCTCTGCTCCACTGCGTTGAAAGATCAATGCTTCACCGCAGAGCAGCGGGGAACGCAGAGGATTTCAAAACGGAGAGAGAAGACCTCTGGCAATTCTGCTCTTTGCATCCTTGCGTCTTGGCGTTTGAAAAACACGAATCAACGCCGGGGCGCTAAGGCGCAAGGACGCAATGGAAGTGCTTGGTCGGATGAGTTCGATGCACGATTTCGAAGCGGCGGAGACTTTGAATGAATCTCGCAATCAGCTTTCGATCGCTTGTCGCGCCGCGACTGCGTTCGTTCCGACCAACTAAGACCGCACAACAAACTGCTTCCGCATGCGAACGCAGTTGCCTCGATCGTTGTAAGCCACTTCGTTCATGAAGTGCTTCATCATCATGAGCCCTCGCCCACCGGGCCGGCACTTGTTTTCTTCCAGTGTAGGATCTGCCACATCAGTCACGGTGAAGCCCAAGCCCTCGTCTTCGATTTCCACATGGATCGCATCAGCTTGAAGCTGCACTGCGACGCGCACGTGCTTGCCGGGATCTTGTCGATTGCCGTGTCGAATGGCGTTTGTAACAGCCTCATGCAGCCCGTGTCGAATGGCCAACACATCGTGCGGAGCGGCCCCGACTCGTTCGACTCGTGAGAGGCAATCTTCCACAACCCGTCGCCCCTCAGCCAAGACGCTTCGAATTCGCAGCTCCCAAGCATCCAACAAGAATTCACACACATTGTCTTTGTTGCTCGTGACCATGTCTTGTCTCGGCGGTTCATCTCAAAAGGAGAGTTCGCACCGCGCCAACATGCGCGGTCGGGCGTTCGGCTGAGTCCCTCAAACATCGTGCATCGCTCGCGATCGAGCACGATTCGGCCAGCCGTCTTTCGCCGCTTCCAACTCTACCCGGTGGCATCGCAGCGGTGAGAACTAGTTTGAGGTAAAGCCCTGCTTTTCCCAACGTGACGATCGCCCGATGCGCGTCGTACTGGTTGGCGAGAGTTTTCCGATCGCGCCACGAGACCACGGCCGCCATCGCTCCTGCATCGATGAGACCAACTCAAAGTCCTCGCCTATTCTCAGAGCCTACGTTTGTGGTTACTCCACGAGTCATCACATTGAGGCTACTTCGCGCGAGCATGTTGGATCGGATCGCCCTGCGCTGGCATCCAGGCTTCTCGAATGACGACATCAACGAACCACAGAAAGGTCTTACTGGGATTGGTCGCCGCGTTCGCGATGTTTGGCTATCCGCTGCTGATTGCGTTGCGAATGTTCTTGATGCAGTTTCCAACCATCGAAGAGCACGTTGGACCAACGGGTATCTTGCCCGCATCGGCAAGTGACGTGAGTTACTTCGACTCAGTGCTTGGGAGCGCGTACGAGTTCACGATCACTGAAGCCGACTTCAAGCAATGGGCGACATCATGCCAATTGACCGTTGACGAAGTACGAACTCCGCGACGCCTGCGCCGCTTTACTCTGTTTCGAGACCAACATCGTCACGTCCATGTTCTCGATGAAAGTAGTCCCGAATACTCCGTTGAACTCCGCAGCGGGCTCTACTTTGAGACCCCAGAACGACACAGAGGCGGTTGCGCTGTTGGCTTCGATCGCAATACCGGTCGAGCCTACTACGAGTCGAACTCGTACTGACGAAGCACGGAGTGATTGATTTGTGAAGCTGGCTCCTAACGGAAGATCGACTTCAGGCCATCGAGTTTGGAGGGGTCGAGGGCGATGTTGCCGGTCTTTGGCACCAAGCTCTTCAGCGTGGTTTCTTGGAGATTCAACTGGTCGGTCACGTTGCCGTACTTGCTGTTGAACTGCGAGATCAACGCCGACTTCTTGGCTTTGAACTTCTCGTCCAACTGAGCGACCAAGGCGTCTTGTTGAGCCGACAGTTCATTGCCGATTGCGTCCTTGATGCCATTGGCAATCGCGGGACCGAGGTTCGTCTTCAACTTCATCTGCGGCTTCTTGACCGTGCCAGACAACGTGACGGTCGCTTCCACTTTGCTAACTCCGTCCAACGAATGAGCAACCATGCGTTGCAGTCGCTCGTCGACGTTGTCCTTGATGGCAGGTCGAAACTGAGCGGGTCTTTGGATCATGTAGATTCGCCCCGAGAGGTTGTCACCTTCAGTCCGAATTTCTCCGGTCCACTTCGATCTCTGAGCCGAAACCTGCAACACGAACGAGTCCTTATCGCCTAACTCCACATTGAGCGGCTTCTCGTATGTGCAGTCGAGATTGATGTCGTTGACCGGCAGGTCGTGAGTGCGATCGAGCGAGGCCATCATTTCGGCACGCCCGACTCCGTCAGCCACCATCCGTACCACGAACGGCTTGCCGACAAGTTTCGGATCCGAGTTCACGTCCTTGATGTCGCCTTCGACTGTAAATTGCTCGCCAGCAATCGGCCCTGCACCTTTGAGCTCGATCAAACGAGCCATGTACTTCGGCAACGGAAATTTGGTCGGGAACAAGATGTCTTCGCCGACGAACCGCTCTGGCTTGGGAGGATGAGCGAACTCATCGACTCGGCCATTCATCCAATTCAGCCATTCGAGCGTTTGATGCACGCGCAGGTTGAGCGTCGATCCCAGTAAGAATTCCGACAGCTTGTCACCGTCGAGCACGAGGTCATTGATCTTCCGTCGGATCTCGGCGGTGTCGCGTTTGCGAGCATCGTCCAGCGACTTCAAGTCCTCTTTGGCTTTACCGGGCAGGACTTCAAGCTCGCGTTTCATGACCTCCAACTCTTTCAACAGTCGCATGCTGTCGTCGGCGACTTTCAGGTAGTTGTCGATCTTCTTGTTGGTGTCGCCCTTCTTAGCTCCATCAACCGTCGACTTGATCAACTTCACTTTGCCTTCGAGCCCTTTCACCTTGGCCTCGATGACGTCGATGCTTTCTTTCCATTCGTCTTCCAGTTGATCGGCCAGTCGCACGGTCTCTAAGCGGCGCGGGTCGTATTCCAGCTCGGCGCGATCGAGCAGGCTCTTGCCCCAGTCCTTCCCGAACTTCTCTAGGTCATCGAGATAGCTGGGAGCATTGGGATCGACCGGCTCCGGCGGATACTGCGGAAGTTGTCCCGAGTCAGCTCGCGGACTTTCCCAACTCAGACCCGTAATCGACGCCTTCTCCAAGACGTAGGCACCTTTGGCCAAGGCAAAGCCATCGATCTCGCCGGTCAGATCCGCAAAGGAAACGAAATTGGTTCCCGGCTTGTTGCGATTGGCCACCGCGACGTTGGTCATGTGGATGCGCGGCGGGAAGAACTTGGTTTCAAAGACGGGCAGATCGACCTTGGCCTTCGCCAGAGCTTGCCCCGACGAGACCAGACCAAAGCGCACCAACGGATCGAAGCCATGCGCAGAGAAGCCCCACACGCTCGCGACGATCAGTCCTCGCGAGATGATGTAGCTCCAACGCGGCCCCAACCCCGGAGCCTTCTTGGGAGTCGGTGTCTCTGGAGCAGGTTGCGAAGCGACATTGGAATTCGCGGGAGCAACAGATGCAGGAGTCCTCACAGCGGTTTGCGTTTCAGTCGTCATCCTTGACGGCTCCTTCGATCAACGGGAAGTCGTTGATGCCTCGTTGAAAACTCATAGTGCTTAAGTGCCAATGACCCGTGCGAGGATGTCTGTCATACAAAGCACACAGACCGTCAAACTGGTTCGGCACGAAGTCCAACCCTCATTGAGTGTGCTGCGTCTGAACGCCATAGACACATCGGGCATCAATTCAATTTCGAAGTCAGCTCTGTCCCTTGTAAGACTTGTACCACCTTGAAACGGGCTACCTTGTCGCCCCACTTCGGCGTGTACTTCGCAAACAACGGCTGAGTTGCCCAATAGACCGGCAACACCAAGGCCAGGCCGAGTACTGTCGAGCCCATGACGACCGTGTTGTTGAATCGCGTCCAAGGCACGAACGGCAAGTTGTAAAGCTCGGTCCAGAAGTTCTTCAGCGAGTCGTGATTGAGAACTTCCAAGCCAATTTGATGCGAGAAGGGATCGATAAAGATTCCCATCCATGACACGCAGAACGCTGTCAGAACTCCGACAGCCAGGTTCACTCGCAATGCTCCCAGCACGACCATCAAAGCGATGGCGATCAAGTTGCCTTTGGGAACGAGTCCGATCGCAATTCCCAACGCGCATCCCAAGGCCATTTGCTTGGGCGTGGCATCCACAACCAACGCCTTCGCAAACAGGCGAATTGGTTTAAGAAAGAAAAACATGCAGAGTCCTTTCATGGAGTCGGCAACGTTGCGGACCGTTTCAGCGAGTCGCGGAGCGACTCGCCTACGTAGCTCAGTCGCTCCGCGACTGAGACTGACGCCGCACAACCCACTGCGGCTAGTTCCAATGTGACCTCACCGAAACCGAGTCGTCCCGGCAATGGAGGGGTCTTTGATGTTCGTTGATTCGACTGTGACCAGCTTGATCCCCAGGCCGACCTTCTCTGGGACTTGCTCATAGATTTGCATCGCCTTGGGCAAGGCCGCTCGCAAGTCAGCCGCTCGCTGAGCATCAGAGGGATGTGTCGACAGCCACGGCGGCGTTTCTTTGCCAGCCTTCGCTCCTCCGAATCGCTCCCAGAATCGTGGAGCCTCGCTGGGGTCGTACCCAGCCTTGGCCAGCAGCTCGATGCCAATCAAGTCGGCCTCGCTCTCGTGCTTGCGGCTATATGGAAGGATTACTCCATACTCGGAAGCCACACCGTAAGCGGTCTGCACGATCTTCTTCTTGGAATCGTCCTGCTCCTGCATCACCCAATCCACGGCTTTGCCACCGAGGTTCTTGATGTTCTGCTGAGTCATGCGTTCGCCGCCATGACGAGCCAACGCATGCGCGATCTCGTGCGACATCACCACAGCCAAACCTGCTTCGCTTTCGCAGATCGGAATGATGCCTTCGTAAACCGCGACCTTGCCGCCGGGCAGACAGAAGGCGTTCTGAGTGTCGGACTCAATGACTTTGAATTCCCACTTGAAGTCATCTCGACCAGCTACGGCCGCGATGCGTTTACCGACTCGTTCAACCGCCGCAATGTATTGCTGCTTCTTCGAAAGCGGCTCTTTCTTGAGAACATCATCGTAAGCCGTGATGCCCATCTGGATTTCTTGCTCTTCAGGCACCAGCACCAATTGCTGACGACCGCTGACCGGTGTGGTGCGGCAGCCCCAGCAAACCAGGCACACGCCAAGCACACCAAAACCAACGGCAAGAGGTCGAGACCGACGACGTACAAACTGCGAAAACGAAGCTTTGAGCAGCGCCATCTCCGAATCCTTGGAAGCGAACTGCGAGGCAAGGGGAATTGCAGGCCGACGTACTCGACCAACAAGACGTGACGATGCCGGCTCATGGAAAGAGCTGGCGGAGGGGCCGGAGTGATAGAAGAACGCCGAACGATGCCTCAAGACGACTTTCGGCGAAGCTTCGAAAGCCTTATCTAGCCCCGTGTTTTCCAGGCGTGCCGAGTCGCACGTGGTCTTCGTAGTCAACTCGACCGACACGGAAGTCATCACACGCTCGCGCGGCGAATCTGTTTTCTCTCACTGAAGCACATCGTTTCGAACGTGCACAACGAAGGATCAACCCATGTTTGACCTGCATCGCATTCAAGCTGCTCTGACGGAACTCAATCTCGATGCTTGGCTGCTCTACGACTTCCGAGGCAGCAACATTCTGGCGCGGCGAGTTCTGGAACTAGCTCCCGACCAAATGGGTTCGCGTCGTTTCTTCTACCTCATCCCGCGCACTGGCGAACCACTGAAGTTGGTTCATCGCATCGAGTCCGGTGCTCTCGATCATCTACCCGGTTCAAAGACTGTGTATCTCAAATGGCAAGAACTCGAAGCCGGCATCAAGCATCTGGTGAGCGGCCAAAAGGTCGTGGCGATGGAGTATTCGCCGGGCGTTTCGAATCCCTACATCTCCCGAGTCGACGGTGGAACGATTGAGTTCGTGCGCGGCCTCGGTGTCGAAATCGTGCCATCGGGCAATCTCATTCAAGCCTTCGAAGCCACGTGGGATGACGAGCAAGCCAAGATGCACTTCGAAGCTGCCGTGCATACGAACTCGGCTTACGAAGTTGCCTGGAGCCACATCGCCAAGCACGTTCGCGAGCACGGCTTTACCACCGAGGTCGCCATCCGCGACGCCATCATGGATCACTTTCACAAGCACGGTTTGACGACTTACCACCCACCCATCGTTGGAGTCGGGCCAAACAGCGGCGACCCTCATTACGAAACCGGCACGGGCGCCCGAACCGAAGTTCGCGAAGGCGACTTTATTCTCGTCGACCTCTGGGCCAAGTGTGATCGGCCGCGCTCGGTCTATAGCGACCTCACTCGAACGGGATTCGTCGGCAAGGAAGTCCCCAGCCAATTCACCAAGGCCTTTAACGTCGTGGCCGCCGCGCGCGACGCAGCGATCGAGACCGTTAAGAAAGCCTACGCAACCAGTCAGCCGCTACGTGGTTGGCAAGTGGATGATGCCTGTCGCAAAGTGATTGAGGATGCAGGCTACGGCGCGAACTTCGTTCATCGCACCGGCCATAGCATCGGCCAAGAGGTACATGGCAATGGTGCGAACATGGACAATCTCGAAACTCGCGAAGAGCGGCTGGTGATGCGCAATACCTGCTTCTCAGTCGAGCCCGGCATCTATCTGCCCGAGTTCGGAGTCCGCAGCGAAATCAACGTCTACGTCGACGGCCAGGGAACCGTGCATGTTACAGGTGGCGAACTTCAACGAGCCATCGTTCCAATCCTCGGGCAATACTGAGCCGTCGGGTTAGATGGCCATCACGTCACGTCCCCTCAATGGAAGTGAGACGCGTGCTCCTAAAACAAAAACGCTCCGCGACATCTGCTAGTGATATCGCGGAGCGTTTGTTTTTGGAGTTGCAGATCTAGTTCATACGTTGGAAGTACTCGTTCGTCGAAGTGCCCACATTCCCGATGGCAGCCACACAGACTGCGATGATGAATGCACCGAGGAATGCGTACTCGACGCTGGTCGGACCATCTTCTGAAACCAGAAAACGCTTCACACGACCAAGCATGTCAGACATCAACAGTCCTCCTCTTTAGTAAGGTGATTGGGCAACCGATCAAGACTCACAGCGACCGGCGAGCATTCCCTGCCACAAGTCAACCAAACGTAGTTCATGCTTTCTGAATGCACCGAGAACGGTCTCTCGAACCTCCAAATCCATCACTAATACCTCCGACCGAGTGCCGAAGAAGTTGGTCAATCACGCCCGGAGGATTTGTCACTTCATGACGCGCCTTCGGAGCGAATCAGTGACCTTCAATGTCACGCGTCGCTGCTGAGCCATCAATCCGAATCGCTGATCGCCGACTTGATCGAATTCGTGGCATCGACCGCAGAAGCAACGAAACGCCTCAAGTTTTCGATTCCCAAGCTACGCAGTTTCGAAATGCTCGCCGGCTGAAGCAGAGACGGCAGCGCCAGACAGCACTCGTTGACTTCAAGCGAACGATCCAGAGAGCTTCGAACTGCGCGATTCTGACGCGAGTTTGCGTTGTAACGGTCGTAGGCTCTATTTCTGGGCGTGCCTCGCCGATATCCGATGTGCCGAAGCGCAGATCTCGCGCCATTGGCATGATTTCGACGCGCCGACCTTTTTCTCTTCAAGTTTGACGAACTCATGAACTCGCCTGAATCGCTCCAAAACCGACTCACCGAATTGGAAGCCGAGAACGCGCGGCTCAAGGATGCACTCGCCCACGCTCAACGACTGGCAAACGTCGGTCAGTTGGCGTCGTCGATCACTCACGAGTTCAACAACATCCTGACTACCGTCATCAATTACGCGAAAATGGGGCTCCGACATAAGGACGCCAACACGCGAGACAAAGCATTTGACCGCATCCTGTCGGCTGGGCAGCGAGCCTCGAAGATCACCACCGGGATGCTGGCTTACGCCCGTCCCAAAGGAGATCGCCGCGACGAAATTGATCTTGGTCAAGTGCTCGCGGATGTGCTCGTGCTCGTCGAAAAAGACCTGCAGATGCATCGTATCCGGCTACAGGCAGACGTGTTGGCTAACCCCATTTGCGAGGTCAACGTCTCGCAACTGCATCAAGTCTTGATGAACCTCATCGTCAACGCGCGACAAGCCATGAAAGATGGCGGCATGCTGACGGTGGGAGTTCGCCTGAGTGAAGACAAAGGCATGGGCGAACTCTTCGTCCGTGATACCGGTTCGGGCATCCCTGCCGAGCACATGCGGAAAATCTTTGAGCCCTTCTTCACGACCAAGACCGCAGATGAACTCGGACAAGGTGGCACAGGACTGGGGCTCTCGTTCTGCAAAGAAGTGATCGAAGCTCATAAGGGGCGGATGCGAGTCGAGAGCACGGTTGGGCAAGGCACGACATTCACCCTCAAGCTTCCGCTCGCGAAGCCCGCAGCCAGTCGCAAGTCGGCATAGTTATTCAGCCATCAACAGCGAAATCGCGATCATGCGGTTCGCCAAGCAAGACATATTCGGTGGGCACTTGAGATGAGACGCCCGCCTCCAAACTCCGATCTGCCTCCGACATCTCTGGGAATCCGCAAGGATAGATGTCGGGGGCGGTTTCGTTTCTGGAATCAGTCAGCGAGCACGCTCAATCGCCATGCGGCTGGATCGTCGAACCATCGGGTCTCGCATGAAGTAGGCGCCATCGGCAACACCCTCGCGTGGACAACTCAAATCGTTGATCGCATCCGCCTGAGCATCCTCTGCGTGCGATCATCAAAACATTGAGGCGCATCAACTGCTGCCATCACCGAGATGCAGTTCACTCAAACAAGAGATCTGCGAACCGCTTCCTCGGGCATAAGAACGGGCTCTCCGCGATTGATGATGATTCTTGAGCGGGATCGACAGCATCCACCCAAGCCTTGCTTCGACTGCGGCCCGCGTGTCTTTGCTCTGAGTCCTCTGCTGTTCTGTGGTGAAAGAATCACTCATCGCCGAGCAGTAGAGAACGCGGAGTGCCCAAAAACGAAAAGGCCCTCGGCAAACACCGAGGGCCTTTCGAAAAGAGTGAGAGCAAGCAGCTCGCACTCAAAACGCGACGAACAAGCTCACAAGCTTGTTTCGCGGAAGATCAAGCCGTTGTGGGCTGGCCTTCAGCAACAGTTCCGCCAGTCGAGCCAGCACGACCATGCTCGCGTTGAATGGCTTCGTAAACTTCACGGCGATGAACTGGCACTTCCTTGGGAGCATCGATCCCAAGGCGCACCTTGTCACCGCGGATGTCAACGATCGTAATCACAATATTGTCGCCGATGATGATGCTCTCATCGCGCTGTCTCGACAGTACCAGCATCGCAGTGACTCCTTCGGCTCAAATGACCCAAGCTCGCTCGCGTCTCGCTTACGAGGGGTTCGAATCCTTGATTTCGACGATGTGAATAGCGGCTGATTGAGGTCATTCCCCAATCGTCGACGTCCCATGCAACGACGAACCCGTTAGGAGTTGCCCATCCTTGGGTCTGCATTCGCACGAGCGCCTGGCAATAAGTCGTACCGATCACTCGCGATGTGGCTTAGAGGTGGCCCCCGAGCCACGGGCGATTGAAAGGTTGAGGCTCTGACGAGACTCAGCCGACACATTGTGCCTCAGTCATCGTCAGCCCCTACGACGTCACGGGCGTTTGATTGGTCAAATCTCGCAGGACGATGTGAAACCCGTGCCGCCAGTTCCGTCTATGCGGACAACTCCGAAACTCCGAGCTGAAAGTGGGCATCACTCGATTGGGAACCGCTGATTCAGCCTGCGCTGCCGTAGAAGACTTTCGAATCGCCAGAAGTTCTTGAATCCGCGCCGCTGATATCGCCTGTTGAATTTCGAATCCAAAGAGCCATCTCGACTCAAGTCAATGGTGCGATTCAACGTCAAAACGTCGAGACCTCACTTCGACTCCAGAGGTGGCAGCCATACGCTGCGGCCATCTTCCATAGGCACTACTACGAAGCTGGCGAAATCGTCGCTTCCAATCGATGGTCAGCGTTTCGACATCAATCGAGACCTCACAAGGAACCCAACTTGACCGCACCGACAATTGATCGTGATAGCCATTCTCAACTGCTGCTGAACTCGTATCGCCACTGGGTCGGCAGCGACCTCATTGATCGTTCGGGCTCACTCGAAGACCAAGCGCAGCGATTGTTCGACGCGTCCTTCGTCGTGGTGTCGCATGGCACTCAAGCCGATCCAATCCTGAACTATGGCAATCAAACCGCTCTCAACTTGTGGGAGCTAGATCTTGAGCGTTTCTGCCAAACGCCCTCACGATTAACCGCCGAGCCGATGCACCGCGAAGAGCGAGCTCGCTTACTGGAACGCACCACGCGCGACGGCTACGTCGACGATTACTCGGGCATTCGGATCTCCAGCACTGGTCGCCGCTTCTTCTTACCTCAAGCCACTGTTTGGAACTTGATCGACGAGCATGGCAAGTTCGCCGGTCAGGCAGCCACGTTTCGTGAGTGGCGATTTTTGTAACCACCGAAAGGGAACAGAAGCTGCCAGTCAAACTCGCTCAAGATTCGCTATGACTCACGACTCTGAATTATCTGAATCTCATCGAGGAATCTCTTCATGCTCGCGGCCAAAAATCTCTGTGACCTCCATCGAACGGTTGCTGCTCAGAATGGTGCGAGAATCGCGCTTCGTTATCCGCAGCATGGCCTTTATCACGATCTCAGTTGGGACGAGTATCGACGTGCCGCCGATGACGCCGCAGCGGGTTTGATTCACCTCGGAGTACAGCTCGGCGATCGAGTGGCGATTCTTTCTGAGAACAGAGTCGAGTGGTTGATCGCCGATCATGCCATTCTCAGCTGCGGCGCCGCCGATGTCCCGTTGCATGCCCCGCTGGCTCCGGTGCAGGTCGAGTATCAAGTCACACACAGCGAAGCCCGAGGCATCATCGTGAGCGGCCAAGCTCAGGCCGATAAAGTCGCGGAAGTCATCGAACGGCTTCCGCAGTTGGAGTTCATTGTCTCGTTCGATCCCATTCGTTTTCCCAACTCGCGAGTACGAACGCTGACATGGGACGGGTTGAGGCATCTGGGAACATCCGCTGATCGAGCAGAGATCGCATCGCGTGAATCAGCACTGCACTCCAAGAGCTTGGCCACGATCATCTACACGAGCGGAACGACCGGTCATCCGAAAGGCGTGATGCTGTCTCACGGAAACCTGCTCACCAACGCGAAAGCCACGTTCGACATTTCGTTTATGACAGAAGACGTCGTGCTGCTGAGCTGGCTGCCTTACAGCCACATCTATGCTCGCACGGTCGACCATTATCTCACTTCGATCGGCAGCATTACCGTCGCATTAGCCGAGTCAGTCGACACGCTGTTTGCGAACCTACGACAAGTGCGACCGCATTGGCTCACCGCAGTGCCTCGCGTCTATGAGAAAGTTTGGAGCCAAATCAAAACGCTCACGGAAGCGGACCGAGCAACCGCGATTCGCAAGACGTTCGGCTCCGAGATGCGACAACTCACATCCGGTGGAGCCCCCCTGCCCCGCTACATCGCAGAAGGCTTCTTTGCCGCCGGACTTCCGTTGCTTGAAGGGTACGGCCTGACTGAAAGCTCGCCCGTAATCTCGTTCAACAGCATCGAGCAGTACCGAGTCGGCTCTGTCGGGAAGCCCATCGGAGACGTCGAAGTCAGGATCGCTGACGACGGTGAGATCCAAACTCGGGGCCCGCATGTGATGCAGGGCTACTGGAAGAATTCTGACGCCACATCGCAAACCATCATCGACGGTTGGTTGTTGACGGGTGACGTTGGCCAGCTCGACCAAGACGGCTTCCTCTACATCACGGATCGCAAGAAGGATCTCTTCGTTACCTCCGCAGGAAAAAACATCGCCCCCGCGGAACTCGAACGGCTGCTTTCTCGCGACGAATTCATCGACCAAGCCGTCGTCTATGGAGACGGTCGGCAATTCGTCAGCGCCTTGCTTGTCCCAAACTTTGATCGGTTGAGAACCGCCGTCGCAGAACAGGGTGGCTCGTTGGAGCTATCCGGCGAGTTCGTCTCTGACTCAGTGGCCACATCCATCTTGGCAGCACGAGTCGAAAGCGTGATGCAACAAGTCAGTCAGCCCGAGCGGGTGAAGAAGTTCTTAATCCTTGCTCGTCCCTTTGCTGTCGCGGATGACGAGCTAACCGCCACGCTCAAGGTCCGTCGCCGGCACATCATCAACAAGTACGAACCACAATTGGCCGCACTCTACGAGGAAAGCTAGCGAAGTAAGGTTTCTGACACAGCGGTTTCAGAGACAATAGTCGGCGTGAGTACCAAGGCTACGCCAAGTCGAAGATGTGAATCGGCGATGTGTTACCGGGATAGATCCCTTCGCGAGCCATCGACTTTCTTTGGCCGAACGTGCCTTCGTTTGAAATCACGGCGAAGCGCGAACCGTTGGGATGCAGCGACAACGAATGACAATTGGGCATGGCCTTGTCACCGGTAAAGAACGGCGCGGCATCGCCCACTCGATGCAGGAAGTAGCGTCCACGTCCGGGCTGACCACTGCAGACGCCAGCCCAATAGCCACTGGGGTGAAACGCGAGATCTTGCACGTAGCCTTCAGTGTTTTCGCCCAGCTTGACCATCTGCAGTTCTTTGCCGTCGTCCCAATTGAAGAACTTGATGATCGGCGAGCACTGCACGAAGCCGCCCGTTGCTGGCTGAGCCCCCGCAACGGCCAACGTCTTACCGTCGCCATCGAATACCAACACTCGGACTCCGCCAACTTCCTGAATCATCGACTGCATGTAGAGGATCTTCGCATCGAACTCGCGAACCATCAGGCCAGAGGCAAGATCCCAATGCTTGACGATGCCTTTGAGATCGCCGCTCACCAAAGACTTCCCATTCGGATGAAATGCAACCGAATAAACGTCCTCACCTTGAGCCGCGATCTCTTGCAACTTCCGGCCATCAACCGTCGACCAAAGTCGAATGACCTTGTCCTTGCCGCAGGTCGCCAACCGCTCTCCATCGGCACTCAAAGCAAGCTGCCTGACCCAACCGTCGTGAGCATCCTTCAGATTCCAGATGGGCTTGGGTTGCTCTTCGGCGAAAGACCAACCGATGACTCGGCCCCAACTATCTGCCGAAAAGAACTGTTGTTGTTTTGGATGAAACGACAGTCCCGAAACCCAACCGTCGTGCCCAGTTAGTTCAGGCAACTTCGCGAACACCGGATCGGGTGCCTTCGCAGGTTTGGCATTTTTCTTTTTGGGATCAGGATCAGGAGTCGGCTCAGGTTGAGGCAGTGGCTGAGTCACATCCCAACGATGAATCTTGGCATCTCGCCCGGTCGCAAACAGAAACTTGCCGCAGGGACTAAAGCGGATCTGCGACATCTGCCGGGGAGTCGGAATCACCGTGAATTGCTTCGGCTCGACGGGCTTGCTGGTTTCGGTGGGCATGCTGATCAGCCTCTCAAGAAAAGGATCAACTGCGCAAACAAGGCGGTTCGGACAGAGCTTCTGAATTCATGAAGGGCACGATTCTGATGTGCCTCAATTCAAGAGCAACAACTCCTGAGTGCGAAACAAGAGACTCATCAGACCGAAGGAACGATCCGAAACGATGCGTTCCATAAGCCTGATGAGTCCCCGTTGTAACCACCATCAAACTATCCGCAGGACTTAGCCTTCCGAGTACGGAGTCGTCAGACGGAACTGCGGATTCTTGTCGAGGTAAGCCTGCACGCGGTCCGTGCGAGCGAAGGCCTGCGGCAAGAAGTCGATTGCCTTCTGAATGCGATCGTTGGGCTCGGCACAGCTAAATCGCAAGAAGCCCTGCCCCGCATCGCCAAAGCATTCGCCGCCCAAGCATGCAACGCCGAAGTGATCGTCGGCTCCGTCGAGCAAGTACAGAGCAAGCCCGTGGCTCTTGATGCCCAGTTTGTTGCAGATCGGTGCGACGTTCGGAAACACGTAGAAGGTCGACGTTGGGTCGAGCGTCTTCATGCCCGGAATGCGATTCAATCCCTCGTTTAGCAACACGACCTTCTCGCGGAACTTCAACATGACGGCATCGCGTTCGACGGAATCTCGTTCGAGCGCCGCCTTACCCGCCAACTGCACGATCGGGGGAGTACACGACAACGTGGTGTTGACCATCTTCGAAGTCGCATCGGCGATTGCGTTACCCGCAACGCAGAAGCCCAGTCGCCAACCACTCATGCTGTAGGACTTACTGAAGGTGTAAGCCGCCATACACTGATCCATCATGCCGGGTTGTTCGAGCAGCGAACGATGCCGACCTTTCCAAACCATGTGGCAGTAAGGCTCGTCGCTGAAGACGGCGACGTTCTTGCCTCGAACCAGATCAGCGATGTCGCGCAGGTCTTGCTCGGTCGTCACGCCGCCCGTCGGGTTATGCGGCGAGTTCAGCATGATCGCCTTTGGTGACGGGTCGGTGTTGAGGAAGTTCTCAATGTCCGAAACCAGCGGACGGAACTCGTTGCTCTGCTTCAGCGATGCATAAACCGGTCGCGCATTGCGGCGAAGAATGTTTGGCACATACGTCGGGAAGTACGGGCTGAAGACCAGGCAGCCATCTCCCGGATTGAGGAACGCTTCGCAGAAGAACTGCTCGAAGACCTTCGCACCTGGTGCAACAACAACGTTTGAGGCGAGTGCATGAATTCCAAACTCAGCCTTCACAAAGTTTGCAGCAGCCTCACGAAACTCCGGCAAACCAGGCGACGGGCAATAGTGCGAGCAATTGTCGGTGATGGCTTTCGCGCCGCTTTGCTTGGCGTGGGCCGTGCTGTCGAATGGGCTATCGCCAATCTCAAGTTCGACAACGTCCTTACCTTTGGCTTTCAATTGCTTGGCCACAGCCAAGACGGTGAAAGCAGTTTCGACGTTGAGACCTTTGGCAAACTCACTGAGTTGTACGGACACGGATCGTGCTCCTTGCTGAGTAACTAAATAGATGCCGGACGGCAGGCCAATTGCGGGGCGGTCTTTTAGCCCAGTCGTCTGACGATGTCATGGGACCATCACGCGCTGCCAAATCCAATCCACACAGATGAGATTCAATGACGCGCTGACTAGCATGGCAGCAATCGTTGGCTTGACGTCTTTCATCATTCGACGGACTTCTTATGACCACTCCACGCGTTCTGTTTATGAGCTTGTGCCTGCTGGCAATTTGGGCCACTCCAGCATCCGTCATAGCCGACAAGTTCACCTACATCGACGAAGACGGCCAACGCCAAAGCATCGAAGCCAAGATCTACGCGACCGGCAACGGCGTCATTGCCTTAGAGAAGAATGACGGAGGTTTGGAACTCGTGCCTGAAGCCCGCGTCATGGAGCGCGTGCCTTCGCGAGATCCACTGCCGGTCACGCCGGTGCAAATGCTCGATCAACTCAAGGAACGATTTGGCGAAGAGAAGTTTCGCGGCATCGTTTCTGGGCAATATGTTATCGGAGTCGTGCTGATGGCTCCGCTGCCCAAAGTGTCCGAAAAGAAAGTCGAAGGCGCACTCAGGAAGTCAGCGGGTTACATGCAGTCGATCAGCAAGACGTTTGAGACATTTGCCAAGCAAGCCAAAGTGAATCCTCAGACGCCCAAGTACCCGCTCGTTGTCTTGATCTTCGAAACAGACGAAATCTTCGAAGACTTCACAGCCAAAGAAACGGGCAACAAAGGGCTCTCTGCCGGGAACATTGCCGGCTTCTATTCGCAGCTCACCAACGGGCTCTACATCCGCATGAGTGAGTGCTACACGTTCGCCACGCCGCTCCATGAAGCCATCCATCAGCAATGCTTCAACACTGGAGTACTGCCTCGACTCGCGCCGTTACCGAAGTGGTTTGTCGAAGGTATGGCCACCGGTTTTGAAGGAGCCGGAGACAAAGTCAAAGGCGATCCGCTGAAACTCAATCAGCAGTATGCAAAGTCCATCGCGGAAACGGGCAGCATCCCAGGCGACCTGGATTGGAACTTGGTGGCGAGCGTCGATCGCATCTTTGGAGCCGACGTCTTTGCCGGTGAGGCCTACTTTCACGCGTGGAGCATGCACTGGCTGATGGTCAGCAAGTACCGCGACAAATACATCAAGTTCATGCAGGCGATGTCTCAATTGGAACCTCTCACCGACGCCAAACCTGACGATCAAAAGAAAGCATTCGAAGCCGCCTTTGGAAAGTCGCCCAACGCGTTTCAGTCCGAGTTCATCCCGGCGTTCCTCGCTGCGGCGAAGCGCGAACGCTTCAAGCCAGAGGTAGAAACTCAACCGGGCGTCATGAGTCGGCAAACGAATCTGGCTGGTGTCGACATCTTTGCCGAGACCAATGAGCTGCAGGTCGCGGTACGAGGATCGCTGCGAAATATCTCGCCGATCCGAGACATGTCTTATTACGTCGTGGTAATGACGGAGTCAGGCACATACGCCGACTGGCACATTCATAACTTGAAGATGAACGCGGTCTATCAGATGCGACCGACCGCGTTGCAGAAAGTGGCTCAAGGTGGCTTAGGTGGACCTGGTCGGACCTTCTCGGTTCGAGTGCATGCCGTTCCTGCCGATAGCCCCGATGCAGCTCGCTGGTCGAAGGGAGACTTTCCGCCGGTGTCACAACGTCGGTTGATTGTGCGTTAGAAAATGCGATTGAGTGAGCAGCATGCCCGAGGAGCGCCGCAGACGACGCGCCTCTGAATCACGAGACTTGGTTGAATGAAAAGGACGCTTTCATGTGGCTTGCCGTTGCAGGTTCGGTGCTGATGGCTGCGGCCTGCGGAGCGGTTCCTTATGGCGGCGAGCCGTTCTTCGTACGCGGCATGGATGTGATGGAGGCCGACTTCAAGGACAAGCTTCGGCAACTGCGACTCAACGCTAGGCATCTGCGGAAGTGGTTGATCGTCTGGTCGATCTTGGTGCTCGGCGGCTTCATGACATTGACCGTCGCATTCGCATCTCTGCCGTTGGGGCTTACCTGCGCCGGGTTATTTTTCGTGCTGCCCTGGTATGTCCTCCGACGCATGGCTGAACGCCGCCGACGCAAGCTCGAAGATCAAATGGCCGACGCGATGGTGTCGTTAGCCAGCGCGATCAAAGCCGGACTCTCGCTCGCTCAGTCGATGGAGATCATTGCTCAGCAATCACCGGCTCCCATCAGTCAAGAATTCCGCCAGTTGATCGGCGAATATCAGCTCGGCAAACCGCTCGAACGTTGTTTGCGAGAAACCAAAGAGCGACTGAGAAGTGAGAACTTCGCACTCTTTGCCGCAGCGATGGAAGCCAGCCGCGAAAGTGGCGGTCGCTTGAACGAGACCGTCGACCGCATCGCACATTCGGTGCGTGAGCTACAAAGGCTCGAACGAAAAATTGAATCAGAGACCGCTCAAGCTCGGACTTCGGCGATGTACATGGCGCTGGCCCCGGCCTTCATTCTGGCCCTGTATTACTTCTTCCTGGACCCCGCCAACACCGAGCGACTCTTCACGACCTTCATTGGCCAAGTCATGTTGTCGATTGCGGTCTTGCTCGATGTGATCGCGTACTTGTGGGCCAGAAAGATCCTGACTCCAGAAATCTGATCGAGCTGCGGCAACGAGAAGTCAGCAAAGCTTTGTGCGAACTGCATGGCACAGGCGGAGAAGTACGACTGAAAGCGGCTCTCTCGACCTACTCAGACAACTCCCTAAGCGAGGTAATCAATCAGGCTGAGGTTGCCGAACCGACCGGCCACTGCCAGCATAGACTCAAGGTCGTTCTGAGCAAACTGCAAATTCGAAATCGCTCGCGGCATGTCAGCGGCTTCCAGGCCGTCGATCTCGGAAGCCAATCCAAATTGTCGGTCTTCAATGCGCGTCGTCAGATCTTTCAGATCTTGAGCTGTCGCGGCTTGCGAACCCAGAGGCTCCAAAGCATTCGTCCGCAATGTCTCAAGTTCCTGCAACGTGCGAGACAGGTACTTGGCTCGAACATCAGCCGGAACTTTGTCGGTATCTCGAACCGCATCTCTCAAAGCCGCCATCGCTTGAAAGACGTCGTAAGCTCCTTGGTTGTCGATGATGTCGGTACCGCTGGATCGAATCGCTGTGGTATCGATGTAGGTGATTTCGCCAGTCGCGCTGTTGGTAACTTCTTCTTGGTTCGTCGCACTCGCCATGGCCGTGAATGTCGCGCCATTATCGGTCGAGAGCTGGCCTGTTCGAGTAATCGTGTAAGTGCCATCAACGAGCACTGCGTTCGTGTTGAGAACGACTTGCTCTCCGTTGAGCCCCTTCAACACGAAGTCGGTCGAGCCATCATGAGTAACCGTTGGACCGCCATTGAGCGACAGAGTTGTCCCACCGCCGCCGATGGTGATGGTGTGAGAACCCGGCCCCAGCACGTCGCGATCGGTTCCACCAACACCAGAACTAAGCCCCGATCCACTTTGGAACGTCGTCGCCATTTGAACGAGCAGCGAACCTTTGCCCGTAGAGTTACTGGTGTTGGAGCCAGCCTTTGCCCCCGTCGTTCCGAAGATCTCAACACGACCGCGTTGCGAGCGCGCCGAGAAAATGTCGCGTCCCGAAATAAACGTCTTCACCGACTTCCCGCCGGTCACAACAGCTTCCGATGCTTGGTCAGCGCCTTGGTAAGCGAAGCGAGTCGGTCGACCAGTTGAGTCGCGTCCCACGATCCCGAAGGCTTGCTGGTTTGTAGATGTCCCCGCAAACAACGATCTCCCATCGGACGTCTTGGTATTAGCCTGAGCCAACACGCGATCCAGCAACTGCTCCAGGCCGACCGCAACCGTTTCTGCATGCGGATCATGCTTGCTGCCGTCGTTGGCTTCGATCGCCGTTTGAGCAGCTTCGCTCAATGTTTCGCGCAGGTCCGAAAGCGTCTGCACCTGCTGCTCGATCAGAATGCTCGCATCCTGGATCGCATTCTTGTCATTCTCGTAGCGAGCATCGTTGGCTCGGCCTCGGCGGACGAGCACGAAGTCCGAAGGATCATCCGACGCCTTCTCCAACCGCTTCTGAGAACTCACCTGACTCTGGTATTTGGCCAGACGGGAATTCACCTTTTGCAGGTTGCGAATGGTACGAGCGATTTGAACTTGCGGTGTGACTCTCACGGCGTTTTCTCCCAGGGAAATTGGGTCTGCCGTAGAATCGACGAGGTCTCAAATTTCTTGCCCGGCGACTGTGCCGTCGGCGGCGTTTTCGAGCAAGAACCAACAGCTGGAAGCCATTCGTGCCCCACCTGCCTCAACCACCAACACATGCCCATCACGACATCGGCCCGACACTTCGAAGGTAGCCGCCGAGACGATAGAACTCCGACATGACGCAAAACTCCATGACTTCACCCAACTACGATTCAATCGACACAGCACTGGACGCTCTCCGCGCGGGGAAACTGGTCATCGTGGTTGATGCCGCAGACCGCGAAAACGAAGGCGACCTCATTGGCTCCGCCGAGAACATGACCGCCGAGCAAGTCACGTTCATGCTCCGCTATGGCGCCGGAGTCCTGTGCGTGCCCGTGACGGCCGAGGCCGCAGAGCGTTTGAGACTGGCCCCGATCGTCGATTCCACGGCCAACAATGCCCCGAATCGCACGCACTTCCTGACTCCCGTCGACCACATCCAAGCAGGAAGTGGCGTCAGCGCGGACAATCGAGCCAAGACTATTCGAGCGTTGGCAGCCTGCGACTCAAAACATTCGGACTTCGTAAAGCCGGGCCACATCTCGCCACTCCTCGCCAAAGATGGCGGAGTGCTGCGACGAGCCGGACATACCGAAGCCACAGTCGACCTGATGAAAATGGCTGGCCTGCAACCGGCTGGAGTCCTCATCGAGATCCTCAGCCAAAAAACTTCGGGCATGGCCGATCGCGACGAACTGCACGAACTCGCCGGCAATTTCGACCTGCCGATCATCACAATCGAGGACCTCATCCGTTATCGCCGTCTCCGCGAACGACTGGTCCGTCGAGAAGCCGAAGTCACGATCAACACCGAGGACTACGGCTCTCCGAAGTTCATCGCTTACCGAGTCGAGCATGAGGAGCAAGAACCACTTGCGATGGTCTGGGGCGACTTGAAGTCGGTCGAGGCCCCGTTGGTTCGCATGCACTCGTCGTGCTTCACCGGCGATGTCTTGGGGTCATTACGTTGCGACTGTGGCGACCAACTCCATCTCGCCATTGAAATGATCTGCCGTGAAGGCGCGGGCGCCGTTGTTTATCTCCCTCAAGAAGGGCGCGGCATCGGACTGACAGCCAAGCTGAAGGCGTACCAACTGCAAGATCAGGGCTATGACACCGTCGAAGCCAACCACAAGTTGGGCTTCAAGGCGGACCAACGCGACTACATGATCGGCTTACAGATCTTGAAGGACTTGGGACTCTCGAAGATTCGCTTGCTGACGAACAATCCCAAGAAGACGAACTCGTTCGAGAACACTTGGGATCTGCATGTCGTCGAGCAAGTGCCGATCATCGCTCCGCCAGTTCGCGAGCGAGAGAACTACATGAAGACCAAGCGTGACAAGATGGGGCACATTCTGCCGCCGGAGATTTAGGATTTAACGATCACCGCCCCGGCCTCTTGTCACTTAGCTCGCAAGTCTAGACGCTGCTGTAGCAAATCACACAGCGTCAACTACGGCTTCGCGATCGTCAGCCATAATGGTTCGGCAGAGAACGTCGTCTTCATGACGAAGTTGAGCGAGACGTTGGCGGTCACGGGAATGAGCTGTCGCTCTACTGGAGCAGCAGTGGCATCAGCCGTCAGCACGATGTGGCCTTTGACATTCTTGCCCGTGATAAGCTTGGAACTCTTCCCCTCGTCGAACTTCACACCCGTCGGCAACGTATTGGCGAAGATGCCGAGATGCTGAAACATCACATCTAGTGTGACGTTCTTGTCGAAGCCTTCCGCTCTTTCGATGATGACTTCGATCGTCTTGGTTTCGCCGGGTTTCAGCGTCACTTCGTAACCGCCGCCATCGACGGACTTCATCGAGGCGTCCTTGTCGCTCAGCTTGATGGTTCGAATGTCTGCCGGAGCTCCAATCGAAATCGTGTGAGTCTCGACCGGCCAGTGACCGCGCCCTCCACCAGGCTGATACGTCTCTTGATAAACCCCCGCCACGGCCGCGAGTTCTCGGGATTCAGTGTCGCTGGCCTTCCAGGTCGATGTACCTCGAATGGTGACGTTGGTCGCACTCAGAGGCACCGTCGCAGCGGCCTTGAAGATGATGCATCCATCGTCAACTTTGCCTGTCAGAATTTTTCCACACGTTGCCGTGACTCCTTCGGGCAAGCCATCGACGTGCAACTGCACCTCTCCATCAAACCCGTTCTTGCGGTCGATCTTTACGAACACGACACCATTGCCCCCCGGCCCGAGCAGCGTCTTGTCGGTGTCTGCGTAAATTCGAAAATGCGGTTCGGCCTTCGTCACTTCCAAGAAGTAAATGAAGCTCTCGCCGCCGCGTAAGTGCATGTCTCGAACTTCAACGCAGTAAGTGCCATCCGCGGGGACGGTCCAGTTCTCGATACGTGAATCAGCCGAGCCGCGTTTCAAGTCTCGAAGATCATCGTTCTCCTGCAGCACAGCGCCCTTTTCATTGAGGATTCTCAAATTCGAATCGAGCGCAGACTGATAGCGGCGAGCTCGAACTTCGAAGGTGAATCTCTCCCCCTTCTTGGCTTCAAACTTGAAGCAATCAACATCGCTCTCTTGCGAGATGCGGCCGTTTATCCCCGCAGGAATCGCAACAACCTGAGCGACTTCAGGAGAGTCGTTGGGTGTCTCTTGCTCCATCACGACGGGCAGATTGGTCGCATAGATCGGAGCTGGGTTTGTGACCTCGCCGCCATACGCGAGACGAGCCCATGTCGCTCCAACCGTTGCCTCAGCAGGCAGCTTGAAAGCCAAGACCGATGGTTGTGGCAAATGGGTGCCGATCAACTTCAACGGTGTCTCTTGTCCGATGGTTACTCCCAGCGGAAAGAGATTGGTCACGAACGGCTTGGAGCTGACTTCGAGCGCGTATTCCCAATAGGGATTGCCTTCATAACGCACATCGCGAACCTCGATCGTGTAATCGCCAGCATGTTCAAAGCGGTGTGCGAGAAACGGATCGCCGTAGAAGTAATTGTCGCTCGCCGCGATTGTCGAACCCATCGAGTTCCGCAGTGTGATCATGGGGTCGCAATGGTTCTGCAAGTCGTGAATGCGGTCTTGCAGTCGGGCACAGCGCATGTGGAAGTGCAACTCAGTTCCAGCTTCGACCTTGAACCTGAAGAAGTCCAAGTCCTCAGCCTTTTCGATGCAGCCACAAAGCGTCGCAGGCAGACTGACCTCTTGAGCTTGAGAGATGTCATCGTTCTTTGGAGTTTCGACAATGACCGGGTCGCTTACGACAACAAGTTGACCGACCGTACTGACACCTTGAGGCGTAGCAAGTTTTACATCTCGCACACCGGGCATAGCCGAGGCTTCGACGTTGAACCGAACCTTCATCTTTGTGAGTTCAGGTTTCTCTCCCGGCTTAACCTCGGGATGCAGCACGCTACCCATGACGCCGTCACCGCTCGTCAGCACTTGAAACGCGCCGAGCATGCTGTAGCGAGAGTTGAACTCAACCTCGGACTCTTTGCCCGCTTGAACGGCAATGGGCTTCAAGCTCATCACCATCGGATAAGCCATCTGAGCAAATAGCGGTCGAGACAGCCCCAAGAATGCCAACAGCAATGGAACGATGACGGCTTTCATCGCAGACCTCGTTGGAAGTTTGAACCACAGTCAGGAATAACGGAGCACATCACCAACGCGAACAACTCACGAACGAAGTCCGCGTATCCCAAGTCGCATTCAATCAATGCACAAACAAGAAATACTTCGAGTTCATCAGAGCCCACAGTAGGTCTTCGTAGCCCTCTTGCGAACTGGTGGCACCACCGAGGATCTCTTTCGCAGCAGCCAATTCATCGGGCTTTGGAGGTCGGCATAACGCAGCCAGATAGAGTTCGTCGATGACCTCTTCAGCAGACTTCTTCTCGGCGATCAGCCGCGCGATGCGTCCCTTCTTGTCTGCGAGTTTCGTCGCGATCGTTTCTCCATTCAGCGTGTGCAGCGCTTGCGCGAGATTCTCATCGGGAGATCGCTCACACTCACAAACACTTGCTCGACGCGGCTTGGCGAATGTGTTGAGGAAGTGATCGGGATACTCGGAGTCCGGAAGATCGATCGCTCGCGTGCCGATTGGCAAGTTGTTGAATTTCGTTCGCGACTGAGTCACTTGATCGATCGCGTCGAGCAACGGTTCTGCTGTCATGCGTTTCACTAAGAAGTGACTGTAGAACCGGCTGTCAGCAGCGTTGCTGGCTGTCGGTTGAGAATCGAGCTGATACAGCCGCGAGACCATGATCGCTCGCAGCAACTGCTTCAGGTTGAAATTGCTGTCGACAAAATGCTTGGCCAACGCATCCATCAAAGCAGGGTTGGTTGGAGGATTGGTCGAACGCAAATCATCGACGGGCTCGACAAGTCCGCGTCCCAGCATGAAGCGCACGGAACGATTCACAACGTTGGCCGCGAAGAGTTTGTTGTCTTTGGCCGTCAACCAGTCCGCGAGTGCAATGCGTCGATCAAGTGCGTGCTCAACAGGCTGGCCATCAAGAGGTGTCGGCGGCAACCGCTTGCCGGTCTTCGGATGATTCACGTCTCCGGTCGAACGAACGATGACCACACTTTCGCGACCAAAGAGACCGAACTCCTCGCTGTTCTTGGTGCTGACTCGCGAGAAGAACGCAGAAAAGCCGTAGTAGTCTTCTTGGCCATACTTCTCGAAGGGATGGTGATGGCACTTCGCGCATTCCATTCGAACGCCAAGAAAGAGCTGAGCAGTAGCCTCTGTGAGATCCGCAGAGTTGTTGAAGATGCGGAAGTAATTCGCCGGTCCGTTCATGTAGATCGAACCCTTGGCAGTCACGAGTTCGCGAACGAATTGATCGAAGGGCTTATTGGTGCGGAACGACTCTCGCAGCCAGTTGTGCATCGCCCACATGCCTTGATCTACCGACTTGCGATTACTGGAGTTTCGCAACAGGTCGGCCCACTTAAGAGCCCAGTAGGCGGCATAGTTGTCGTTGTGAATGTCGCGAGCAGGATCCCCCGTCAGTCCCAGCAACTCGTCAACCAGTTGCTCGCGTTTCTTGGCATCGGTCGAAGCCAAGAACTTCTTGGTTTGTTCCACATTCGGCAGCGTGCCGGTGGCATCGAGAAACGCGCGGCGGATGAATGTGGCGTCATCACACAACGGAGAGGGATCGATGCCCAACTCTCGAAACTTCTGCGATGTATGCTCATCGACAAAGTTGTTGTTGGTCCAACCGGCAAGTTCGAGTCCTTCGCGATACGGCACAACGAACATGCAAATCGCAGCTTGACCTTCGAAGCGAGCCATCACCGGAGCCTGCCCCGAAGCCGATGTCGTCACCATTCCGTCGTTCGTTACCGCGAGCAAGCCTTCGTCCATCGAATCGAAACGAGCCAAAGCAGTGACATCACGGACGGTGTTATCCGAGTAAGTGGCCTCCACTCTGAGTTGTTGCTTCAGGCCCTTCTGCCCAACACGCTGAGTCGGAAAAACACTTAGCGCGGTCACTTTGGGCGAATCTTTGATCGGAGCTGGAGCACCGGATTTGATCCATGAGACCAGCAATTGATGCTCGATCGATCCTGGAGCCAACCGCTTCCCACCACCGTGAGGAACCGCCATCGTCGGCTTCAAGAGAAACAAGCTTTGCTCGGCATCAATCGGATTCAGGCGTCGCTGCTGTCGCTCGCGTGCGATCGCGTTGCGGTCGGCATCTGGATCAAAGTTAAAGACGGTGAGTTTGAAACCTGCCTGCCCGTGTTGAACGGCATGACACGGTCCCATGTTGCAACCTGTCTTACTGAGAATGGGGGCGACATCGCGTAAGTATTCAACTTTGGGCGTCGCTTCCACTCCGCTGACGGCAACCGGGACATCCACCGATGAAAGAGCCACTCGAATTCGCATGACCGTTTGGCCGTTCCCAACAGCTAACACTCGACCAATCTCACTGACGGACGCGACCATCGGATCGAGCGACTCGAACTTGGCATTGGAACTGAGATCAGGACATCGGTCCGTGAGCTTCCCATCCGCGTTCTTGGCAGTCACAACCAACTGAACTTGTTCGAAGTTTCGAACAAGCTTGACCTCTGCCGGTGTAACCATAACTCCATGCAAAGCGGCCGGCTCGTCAGCTTGCACTGCAAACGAACCAAGCAGCAAAGCCGCGAGACACAGGCCAAACGCAAGTCGCGAAGATGGCACGGTAGGCTCCTCCGGAGTTAGGCGAGTCCCAACAAGGGTTGGCTCAGGCCAGCAATGAGTCGGGATGAGAGGTGGGAATTACAAGCAGGAAGCAGGCGGAAGACTGGATCAGCAGGATCGCATCGGGATCTAGTATTGCGAGACCAAATTCAGGTCGCCAACTGTCGTTTAACGAAAAGACCGAAGTCACATGAATGACTTCGGTCAGCGGGTTCAAAATCAGCTGATTGATTCGATTACTTCAGCACCATCTCGCGAGCCAAGCTTCGCGCCGCTTTGAAGGCGTGACGTAGTACGAACAACCTAGTTTCGATTTGCTCTTCAGAGAAATATCGGCCCAGTTCACTCTGCGGCAGTCCGGCCAGTGCGAGCGTTAACGGCATCAGATCAAGAAACTCGCGGTAGCGACGTTGTTGTTCGGCGGGATCGGACATGGCTTACTCCTTACAGGCAATGTGATCGAGCAGAGTTGCAAATTCATCGTGCCAGGCTGAAGCAGATCTATCTGCGGTTCATGTACTTCTTAAGTACGTCAGCGGCGGGATTAGGTGCTGGTGCCTTCGGTGCCTCAGCAGGTTTGTTGGGGTCAACGACCGGAGCCTTCGCACCTGTCTCTTCTGGAGGCGGCAACTTCACAGGCAATGCATCAAGCGCCGACTTTTGTGGCTCTGGAGCAGCTTCTGGTTGTGGAACGGCCTGCGGTACCGCTTGAGGCATGGCCTGCGGATAAGCGCCGTAGCCCATGGGCTGCGGATAACCGGGCTGGCCGTAAGGCATCGCGCCGGGCATGCTTCCGTACATCGGCATGCCATATCCCGGTTGAGACATCGGCATCCCGTAGCCCGGATACGGCTGCTGCGGCATGCCATACGGATAGCCGGGCTGAGGCATCTGCATTCCATACCCCGGATAGGCTTGAGGCTGAGGAAAACCTGGATAACCCATGTTTGGCATACCAGGCGGCATTCCCTGAGGCATGCCCATCGCCGCCATGGATGGGTCATATCCCGGCATCGCTGGCGCATCTTCGTAGGCAGTCGCTGCGTCATCGGGATTCTCGACGACTGTCTCCGCACCGTCAGTCGCAGGCTCAACATCGTCATTCAGGTGAGCATCGAGATTGAGATCATCGCTCTCAGTTGGATCTGATTGAGAAGCAACTGCCGGCTGAGCCGGACTCACAACGACGGTATCTTCAGTCTTCGACGACACCACTGCCGTCTCTTGCGAAGGTACGACTTCTTCCAATCCGAATTCGTCCAAAGAGAACGATGTTCCCGAAGACTTGATGTCGCTCGTTGCGGCACCTGCTCCCACCAGAGCCTTCGCGTTGCTGACAACTTCAAATTCGAGAGTTCCAATTTTGAGTCGGTCGCCCGACATCGCTTGTTGGATTCCAAGCACGCGCACGTTGTTGAGATAAGTGCCGTTGGAACTTCCCAAGTCACGAACTTGAACCGAGAAGTCGTCCAATGTGATGACGCAATGATGACGACTCACTGAGTCGCTATTGGGGCGCAGATGGCAGTCTTGTTCTCGACCGATCAAGAACTTCTTCGTCGTCAGCGGAATCAGTTTTCCATCCTGCTTACCACCAATGACCTTGAGCACGGCGTTGATCATTGAGTGAATCCTTTTGTCGCGGGACCAATGAGACTGATCGTTTTCGGTGCGGAATCTCCGCCGATGCAGAGTCGCACGTACCGAACATTCGACGAAACAGGCTGATACGCAATCGAGGGTAGATTTCGAAGACGTGAAACCGGCGACGAATCGGCGAATGCCCAGACAAGAATGGTGAAACGCAAGCGTTAGAGCGGAGTCAACTGCCAGGTTGGCACAACGCTAATCGTGACATTCTGCCAAGTCAACGCGTGAGAAAGGCATGAATGCGTCAGAAGTTGTGGCGATCGTTAGCGGTTAGACCATCGTGTCAGTTCGGTCCCGAAAGTCAGTTGGTGAGCGATCTCAATACCATCCAGGTGGTCATGTGACCGATCAGCCAAGTCTGCCGCTCAACCATCAACTTTCGTGGTACGAAGTCTCCCCGCATCCGCATCACTCGGCCTTACTGCCCATGACTCCCCACAGACTTTTGGGAGTTGCAGAAGTAGTCGACGTCGCCGATTCGGTTGTAGTTTTTCCACCAACTGGCTTAGCAGCAGTTCCCTTCAAGACGACGCCAGAAGCATCGCTATTCAAGGCGACCCGATACTTACCTTCAAAGCGTTCGAACTGTGGCAACACATGATCGAAGACATTTTCCATGCCTCTTAGCAACCGCTCGATGCGACTTTCTAGAAGTGTCGCGACGATAATTGCCGGGATCGAAACACACAGCCCGGCGAACGTCGTCACGAGCGCCGTGTAAATGCCAGCCGCGAGTTCTTGCCCCTTAGCTGCTCCAGTGGCAGTTGTCGTGCTCGTGACCATGAAGGCCATGATCATGCCTTGTACCGTACCGATCAGACCTAACTGCGGACCTAAGACAGCGGCGGTATTGATGGGTTTGATGTTCCCAGCCATATCGTCGGCTTCGCGTGCGGCCGAGTCTTCCACGGCTTTCTCTAGCTCCGAATGCGGGCGGCCAACTTTCAAGATCCCCATCTCGATGATCCGAGCCAACGGCGATGGGAACTCACGGCAGACTTCGTAAGCCTGACGAGGATCAATGCCCTTCTCTTCTGTGCTGAGAGCATGCAATCTCGCGATCAACTCAGGCGGCGCAATCTTCGTCGTTCGCAAAGCCATCCAACGCTCGATGCCAAAGGCCGCAACGACGATCGAACAGATCGCAATTGGGACCATGAAGATGCCGCCTTGCACTGCCAGATCCCAAACCGAAGGCAAGGCCACCGACTTCTTGCTAGTTGTCACGGCGGCTGGTGGAGCAGCCTCAACCGCTTTCGTTTCAGGATTCGCAACGACTGGTTCCGACTGCGTGTCCTGAGCCCGAACCAACACCATCGGGGCCACACAGCAGATAAACATCATGACGAAGAACCAACCTCGAAGCCTTCGTCTCTGTTGTGGGTGGCTCGTAGCAAAACGCATGAAACATCTTCCTTCAGAACGACACATCAGATCGAAGTATCTGTGATTCAATATCAGCAGACATCGTATGCCTCTTAAGGCCCAATCTAGTCTTACGCAACGAGCCAAAGTTACGACGCCAGCATCGCTGATCATGAAAGCCAATCCATCGATCAATCGAATTTGAAGGCCATGCCGCGTCTGCGAGTTGAGGCGATCCGGCTATTCTCGTTTAGTACCAGCGCTTAGAGTTCGGTGAAATCGAACCCAATGGTGTTGGTTCGAATGCCACTCGTTCCGCAGAATCGGGAGAAGTTGCGATGAAGATCGCTCGACAAGATGGTCGCTTCGCGTGGTTGGTATTGGGATTGATTGCAGGGATTGCGATTTCGTCCTTGTGGCCTCACGAACCACTTCGCGCATCCAGCGCAGACCGCAATCAAAAGTTCGCACTGATCACCACCCCGATCGGCATCGGCAACGAAGGTGTGTTTGTGTTGGACTTCCTCACTGGTCGATTGACGGGCGCCTGCTTAGGTAAAGGCAAGGGCGGCGTGACCGAGTTCATGAACTACTACTTCCGCAACGTGGCCGAAGATTTCAACGTCGGCGGTGGTGGCGAACCACACTACGCAATCTCCGCCGGTCTCGCTGACCTTCAGGCTCGTGGTTCAGCACAATTCGGTGCCAGCGCAGTCTATGTCGCAGAACTCAATTCAGGACGAGTTGGCGCATACGCTGTGCCGTACCGCATCACTCAACAAAAGGTTGCACCACTGGCACTGGCCCCTATCGACAACTTCCCATTCCGAGAAGCCAACGTCGACAAGTAATTGACTTGTCACAAGTCGCAAAAAGTCACCCAGCATCAAACAAACGCCCGCGACTTCGCGGGCGTTTTTCTTTTTAGGCTCAGGTCGGTCACTTGCAGAAATGGATTGAGGTGTTTCAGAGTTAGGCAACTTTCGCGAACTGTGGTGTTGAGTGTTCCGAGAGCCTTCGAATAAAAGCTCATCTTCAGTCTTCCCATAGCGGTGCATCCACAGTTCGAACAGCCCTCGTCGAAGTGTGACAAATGGAACTACTCTGTGATTTAGACTCTGATGTAGTCAGTGTCTTTGAAGCAGCCTTTGAAGAAGCTCGTCGCCATCGCTGGATTGAAAGCGAGAAGTGCGGTCGGGATCTCGGCGAGTCTTCATTCCTGGATTGGTACCAGAATCACTGGACCATCTTCGTGAGATACCGGCACGTCGAGCATTTGATCGGCCAGCGACGTTGGCCCGAGTTCGGTCGCCGCAGCTTCGGTGTTTTCCACCAAGCCATCGTAGTGGACCGACTGACCTGCGAGATCATCGATCGATACCAAGCCGGTGATGAGAATCTCAACATCATCAACTGGGCTCTGGACGAGGGGCATGATTTCGATGCCGTCTTTGAATGCCTCGAAATCATCAATATGAATGACGCTCGACTCGACCCTCGCTTCAAGTTGTGAGAGTTGCTGAACTCAACAAATCGTGCCGATGACAAGGCACTCAACGTCGAGCGAGTCGGAAACAAGCGGCCTCTTCGCCGTTGCGAACGAGCAGCAAGTCTCGGCAGACCACGGGGTGATTCCAGGTCTTGCCGGAGATGGCAGGGAACTTCAAGACCTCCTCATATCGCTCCGATGTGGCCTTCACGATCGCGACTTCGCCACTTTCAGCGAGCACGACGATCTCTTCGCCGACACGCAGAATCTGACCATAGCCGTATCGTCCGTTACGCCATTTCACAGCGCCGTCTTTCAATTCGACACAGACCATCACCCGTTCGTCGAGACCGTAACCAAAACCATCTCGCACCACTGGCGCATTGAACTTGAGTCGGAACTGCTTCACGGTCCAGGCCGTGCTGGCCTTCCACTTCTCTCCGTCACGTTCAATTCGCACCAATGCGCCGCCGCGATCATACCCGCTACCAATGAGTAACGATTGCTCGTCGATGATGGCCGGTTCGATCGCATTGACCTTGGGGTTGTTGCTCCAATCGAGTTTCCAAAGCTGTTGGCCGTTTTCCACAGAGTGACCTGCCAGACCAATGCCATCGAAAATCAGAACTTGCCGAGTGCCTGCCAGAGTCGCGAGTTTCGGAGCTGCGTAGGAAGCTTGGTCGCTGCCGCCGGACCAAACTCGTTCTCCGGTCAGATGGTGATAAGCCACCACTCCACGTCCGTCTGGTCCACCCGGATTAACGACGATCCAATCATCCAGCACGAGTGGGGAACCGGCCATCGCCCAATCGATATTCTTCGCCCCAGCGTCTTCCAAAATTTTGCGGCGCCAGACCGACTTCCCCGTGAGGGCATCCAAGCAATTCAGAATGCCGGTGGCACCCAGCGCATAGACCTTGGAAGCATGGATCGTGGGAGTCGCACGCGGACCTGGTCCGCCCATGGGCTCGTCGAACTTGGCCGAGTCGCTATGAACCCAGACCTGCTTTCCTGTCTCGGCTTCGTAACACACGACAACTTCCGACTCGCCCCGCTGCTCTTGAGTAAACGCGAACTTGTCGACCACCGAGAACGACGACCAGCCTGCACCGATCGGATGACGCCACAACTCTTGAGGTGCCTTGCTCCAATCAAATCGAGCTTCGGGATCAGTGACCGAACCGTCTCGCGCTGCCCCTCGGAAGGCTGGCCAATCTCGATCGGTGATGAGCAACTGAGGCTCGTCAACTTTCGCCGAATTGCTGGCCTCAGCGTCGGGCAAATTCTTAGGTGAGGGCTCTTGAGCAGTCTGAATCGTTTCGGCAGCCAACGCAGGATTCTTGCCTAAGAACTCGGCCAACTTTTCCGCAGCCGTTGGCGTCCAACGCCAAGCAAACCGCGGCATCATGTCGCCTTCAAAGTTTTCAAACCTGAAGGTGAAACGGTAGCCCAGCCCCAGGACCAGCAGAACGACCAGACGTCTCCGAACGATGCTCCACTTACGGCCGCCTCCGAGCAACCACCACAGCACCAAAGCCAAGGCCAGCGCCGAGACCACCGGCAGCGACATAAAGACTTGATAAGTTCGATCCGGAGCAAAGAAGTTCCAAACACCAGTCTCCAACACCCCGCCGACTGTCAGAATTACTCCCAGCACATCGAACCGAAACGCCCCCCAGCTAGAGGTCGAGCGCGCTGCCAAAACTTCCGGGGCAGGTTCAGGGTTCACAACGAGTCCTTTCGAAAAGTGACCAACAACGGCCCGCAACGTTCCGAGCTCGACTTCAGAATTGAGATCCACTCGAAAGCGAATTTGTGCCAACGACAACTCGGAGAGCGTCGTCTCGCGACACCAGTCCCAATTGCAGGCCATCGGCTGATTGCCAAGGTGCGTTCGTTATTTTCGCACGACTAAGCATCCAGCAATCATGTCATGCAAGGCCTGCTTCTTTTCCGTAAAGGCTGCCATGATGAAGCCGATCAAACAGATCATGGCGGAGGGGATCTTGGCAAAGTGTCGGCCCGTTGCCCGACCAAACGACAGTCGGTTGCCATCAATGTCTGTAACAATGATTCCAAGTGCCCGCTTGCCGATGGTTGCTTGAGCTTCCGAACTCTCTTGGATTGCGGAGTACAACCACTGCACGATCAGGCCCGCCAATCCTCCGAGCGCCTGTGCGATCCCCGCGGCTCCGTCACCCCCTTGACCACCAGCCAGAACGGCGACAACCAATCCGATCGCGAACCCAACTCCGAAGTTGATGATGTTGACAATGAAGCCATCGATAAACGCCGCACAGAATCTCGTAAAGAAGCCTGCGCACTCTTGTGAGCCGCTTCGACGCGACTTCTTCAACATCTCACCACAGTGCTTGCACTTTACGGCAGCAGCTTGAATCGTTTCGCCGCAAGCCGGGCATTCCTTGGTGCCATCATCTTTCCCGTCGCCAGCGTCATATGCATAGGGATTGTCATCAGCAGCCCCACCACCGTCCGCTTGGGGAATCTCGATGATCTCGCTGCACTGAGGACAGCGCGACTTCATGCCGGCTTTGTCGTCCTTGGTCTTCAGGTTCTTGCCACAGTTCGGACAATCAAAGCTGATCATCGAGTGCTCCTAATCCCGGCAGAGTGAGCCGTGAATGTGAATGAGGACTGAGCGACCGTTCGCCACAACCCAACGCGCGTCGGATTGTGGTCTTCAAACACTGAACTGCAACCGAGGTTTGAATTGGCGCTCTCCTGACTCACGGCAGCCATTGTGCGAAGCGATGACTCCAGACAGATTGTCCCGCGACGAAAGCCAGCGGCGATCACTCATTCGTTATCACAACACTCTCCCTGACTGATCGGGAAAGGTGCCGATCGAAACCTCTCGACAGTCACTACTAAGTTGCAGACCGATTGATTGCAGTCCGCTCACTCAAACAGCTCTTGCTCGACGTCAACTATGCAAACCGAACTCTGGCTACCGGCGGCAGAACATCAGCAACGAGCGAAGCAAGCTCGTGCGTTGAGTGTCACTGCATTTGGTTTGTCGGGAGTCAGTGGCATTCTGGCGTTTGTTGGAATGTGGCTGCGGTACTCGTCGACAACATCGACACCGCTTCCGGGAATGAATCATTTTGCGGGGCAAGTCGGTTGGTCACTGACGTTGTCTGCGGCCATGTTTATCGCGACCTACGTAGTTCGCAGCGTGCTGATGCAACGCCTGCAATGGGCCATCACCATCAGTTTGATATTGCACCTGCTGCTTTGCCTGTCGATGCAAACGCTGGGATTGAAAGTTCCGCTGCAACTCGAAGCTCAAGCGGATGAATTGCCGGGGCGACCGCTGGAAGAATTGCAACTTCCGGATCACGGTAACGCTCCTGATCAAGCGGCTTGGGAGCAACCCGCCGAGGTCGCCACACCCGAGCGACAACTTGAACTCGACAGACAGCAAGCTCAAGCCGTCGAAGCCAATCGTCCGCAAGAACAGGCCGTTGAGCGACCAGTCGACATCGCCAAGCTCGACACGCCACAACGACAAGAGCAGCAAGTCAAACTTGCCCAAGAACAACAAGCCGAACTCGAACGGCAACAACGTGAGCGAGAACTCAAGCAACCTCAACCGATCGCGCAGCCTGAGCTAAAAACACAGGAACAAAAGCAAGTCGAACTGGCAGCCAAGGTTGAACAAGACAAGCGCATCGCCCAGGCCATGCAGGCCCAGCGCCGACTCACAGAAGTCGCATCGACGGCTCAGCAAGTTGAGGCCGCAAAGCTTGAGGCTCAACGCAGCGAATCGAAGCCGCAGCAGAATGATCCTCGTTCGCGCGCAACTCCTGACCGCAATACATCCGCAGTTCAAGCAGTGACGTCACAGGCACCAGAAAACGTGTCGGTTTCGAGTGCAGCAAAGGCCAAGCAACTCACCGCTCAAGAACAACGCGCCGAAGTTGAAAGACAGCAAGCCGCAGCCGCACTGGCGGGAATCACCGGAGGCCAACAAGCCGCAACGAATGCCCCTTCTTCGGCGGGGGCTCCGAGCATCAGCGGCTCCAAAGTCGCTCGTTCCAACGACAGCAGTGCCTCATCAAGCTCGGCCCCGAGCGCCGGTGGTTCCGCCTCAATGGCCAGGAACTCAGCACGCACGGGTCAAGCAGCGAATAGCCCTGCTCAGACCGTTCAAGTCGCCAGCGCGTCGGGCGTCGGAGCACCTCAAGTCGGAGAATCAGCCGCAAGTGCTGCGACTCGGGGAACGGCGGCGAGTGTGCCTCTCGGTTCTGCAGCATCGACAGGCACAGCCACCAATGTTGCAAGCTCAACGAGTGGCGCGGTGACAAGAAGCACCGGAGGCGTCGCTCGCCCCGGCACGGGAAGCGGACAACCTCA
Source organism: Planctomycetaceae bacterium (assembly GCA_900299185.1). Taxonomy (GTDB): domain Bacteria; phylum Planctomycetota; class Planctomycetia; order Planctomycetales; family Planctomycetaceae; genus AM-0621. The sequence continues at coordinate 115 of OMIV01000343.1, read as the reverse complement.
GCTCGGCGATGCCGGTACCGCCGGACTTTCTCCCGGAGTTGTGGGGACAATTGGCACCGGCACCGGAGCGGGCTCTGCAGTCGGTCGCGGAACGGGAGCAGTCGGTACTCAAGCA
>OMIV01000342.1 GCA_900299185.1 Planctomycetaceae bacterium | reverse complement strand
GTCCATCATGGGTGCCATCCTCGGGTTGGCCGCCATCGGGGAAACACTCAATCTCATGACGCTGGGCGGACTGGCGCTCGCGGTCGGCATTCTGGTCGATGAGGCGACGGTCGAGATCGAGAACATTCATTCGCAACTGGCTCGCGGCCAGTCAGTCGCTTGGGCTGTGAGAAACGGCAACGCTCAAACCGCAGTGCCGCGATTGTTGGCCATGCTGTGCACGCTGGCGGTCTTCGTCCCGTCGTTCTTTATGGAGGGGGCGGCTCGCGAGTTGTTCGTGCCATTATCGCTGGCGGTCGGCTTCTCGATGATCGCGTCCTACCTGCTGTCGAGCACCTTCGTCCCCGTCGTGTGTGTGTGGCTGATGAAGTCTCATGGCCATGATCGCGGGGACGAGACGAGCCACTCGTCGCTGCATGATGGAAGAGCCGGACTCTCGGCTTCGAGCTATTCAAAACTCGTGACAACTCTCATCGCGATGCGGTGGGTTGTCGTTCCGGCGTACTTGGTCGTCGCACTGGGGATGACGTGGTTGATAGGCACTCGACTGGGGCTCGAAATCTTTCCGGTCACCAATGCCAATGAGTTTCGCATTCGATTGAGAGCTCCTGACGGGACGCACATTGATCGGACCGAGAAATACGCACTCGATGTGTTGAGCTTGGTGAAAGACAAGCTGGGGCCGAACCGGATCGAACTGACGCTGGGCTATGTAGGGACTGTTCCACCAAGCTTCCCGATCAACTCGGTCTATCAGATTTCGCGTGGGCCTGAAGAGGCCATCTTGCGAGTCAAACTGAAGCCCGGCAGTGGCATTCGCACCGAGGCCAAGAAGGAAGAATTGCGTCAGGCGTTTGCTGAAGCGTTTCCGCAATTGCGAGTCTCGTTTGAGCCCGCCGACATCGTCAGCGAGGTCATGAGCTTTGGTTCGTCGACGCCGATCGAGATCGCGGCACGCGGCGGCTCGCTGACAGAAAATCGAGACGCTCTCAAGATGGTTGAAGCCGAGCTGCGGCAGCTTTCTGCGTTGCGAGATATCCAGTTTGCTCAGTCGCTCGACTACCCATCGGTCGAAATCAAAGTCGATCGCGAACGAGCAGGACTGAGCGGCACGACGGTTTCGCAGATCACTCGGTCGGTCGTTGCGGCGACTTCATCGAGCCGCTTTGTCGTGCCGAACTACTGGCCCGATCCGAAGTCGGGCATCGGCTATCAAGTGCAGGTCGAGATCCCTCAGCCGCGCTTGAAGTCGATTGACGATTTGGGAGCAGTGCCGCTCGCGCATCTCTCGACCGACTTTCAGTCGTTGTTGTTGCGCGATGTCGTGCAGCTTCAAAACGGCACCACTCCGGGGCAGTTCGACCGCTACAACATGAAGCGCGAACTGACGCTGACCGCAAACATTTCGGGCACTGATCTGGGACGAGTCTCACGCGACATCGCACGAGTTCTGAAGAACGTGAAACAGCGCGACGACACCGCAAAGGACGAGCTGGTTAAAGCCGGTCAAAAGCCGGGACGCATCACGTTTGAAGTCCGAGGGCAGATTCCGCCACTGCGGCAAATCACGAGCGGACTCGGAGTGGGTTTGCTGTTGGCGGTGCTCACCGTGTTCTTCTTACTGTCAGCAAACTTCCAGTCGTTCAAGATGGCTTTGGCTGCGGTCTCGACGGCTCCGGCTGTGGTCGCTGGTGTGGCCGTGATGCTCTGGCTGACTGGCACGTCGCTCAACATTCAAAGTTTCATCGGCGCGATCATGGCGATTGGTGTGGCGATGGCGAACGCGATCTTGCTGCTGACCTTTGCCGAGACCGCGCGACGAGGCGGCGCGACGGCGATGGAGGCTGCTCAGCAAGCCGCCATCAGTCGCTTGCGAGCCATTCTCATGACGAGTTGTGCGATGCTGGCGGGCATGTTGCCGATGGCGTTGGCTCTCGGAGAATCGGGCGAGCAAACCGCACCGTTGGGGCGAGCCGTGATCGGCGGGCTGCTCGCGGCGACGTTGAGCACGCTCTTCGTTCTGCCAGCGGTGTACTCGTTCTTGCAGTCGCGAGCTTCTCCGTCATCGGGTTCGCTCGATCCGACTGATCCCGAGAGTTCGCACTTCTCAACCAACGTAGCTGAAGCATGAACTCTTCGGCCTTTCATTATCCCGTTCGCGACGCCGCGAACTTCATTGACGTTCGAATGCGAAGCACCATGAAACGACATCGCTTGGCTGTATGCGCTTTGCTGGCTCTGGCTGCGGGTTGTCAACCTTCGGCATCGGAGAATTCGTCGAGCACGACCGCTGTTCAAGACGTGGCGATGAAGGTCACTCCGATTAAGCCCGAACGGAAGACGCTGACCCGCCGCTCGGAGCAACCGGGCGAGATTGAAGCCTTCGAAACTGCTCCGCTGTGGGCGAAGGTCACGGGTTATGTTCGAGTCGTGCATGTCGACATTGGCGATCGAGTTGTCGGACCGAAACGCGATGCGAAAGGAATGGTCATCGAGCCCGGTCAGTTGTTGGCCGAGATCGAAATCCCTGAGCTGGCCGAGGATCTGAAGCAGCGTCAGGCCATCGTGAAGCAAGGTGTGGCTGCCGTGAAAGTGGCTGAGGCGGCCCACAAGTCGGCTGACGCTCTCGTGGCTGAAGCACAGGCGGCAGTCGATCGGGCAGAAGCGACTTATCGCCGTTGGGAGACCGAGTACGAACGAGTTCGTATGTTGGCGGCATCGAATGCTGTGACTCAAAAAGTCGCGGATGAAACCGAGCAGCAATTCAAATCTGCGGATGCCGCGCGACGAGAAACCGCTGCGAAGATTAAGTCCGCCATGGCCAAACTGGCTGAGTCAGCGGCGGGCATTGAGAAAGCCAATGCCGACTTGTTGGTTGCACAAGCCGAGGCCGACAAAGCTCAGGCCGTTTGGAACTACACTCAGATTCGAGCCCCGTTTGATGGCATCGTTGGGGCGCGGCAGATCGATCCGGGGCACCTCGTGACGAGTAACGCAACGGGCAGTAAGCCGCTCTTTACCGTTGTCGCTGCCGACACCGTCCGGCTTTGCGCCGATGTTCCTGAAAGCGATGCCGCCGCCGTGCAACTCGAACGTGAGGCGAAGGTCAAAGTCGGAGCACTCGGCGGCGCGGTGTTGGAAGGCAAGGTCACTCGCACGAGCTGGGTGCTGCATGCCGGGGCACGCACGCTGCGCATTCAAGTCGATCTGCCCAATCCCGACGGTCGCCTTCGACCCGGGATGTCCGCTCAAGTCGACCTCTTGATCGCTCAACGCGCTGACGTGTGGTCGTTGCCGAAGTCGGCCATCGGAACGGCGGACGGTCAATCGTTTGTGTTGCGAGTTGGCAGTGACAAAAAGCTCGTGAAGCAACTCATCAAGACCTGCCTGAAGGCTGGTGCCGATGTCGAAGTCACCGAAGGACCTGTCTCTTATACACATCTCCGAGCCCACG
>OMIV01000341.1 GCA_900299185.1 Planctomycetaceae bacterium | reverse complement strand
GAGTTCCGCAATTCGTAAGCAGAGCTTTTCCAGAGCTTGGAAGTACTCGTCCTCGCTCGCGAACTCAGCCTTCTTCTGTCGAAGCTGCATCACAGCTCGCACCAATTCATCGCGTTCTCGACGAACTTCCGGAGCAAGCTGTTGATCGCGTGCCGACAGCATCAGCCGAAACTGCTGAGCCAACTGACCATCAACCGCTTATCCTCGCTCCGGCTTCTTGATCAGCCGCAAACCTCGAAACCAATCCGCGCGAATGCCTTGCCCGTCTCCGTTGTCATCGAGCAACGAATGCTCGGTCTCCAGTCGACCGTCCGAATCGTAGAACTGCTTCGTCTGACGACTCGCCATCAAGAACGCTTCGAACAACGACGTCTGCCCGTCCTTATCGAGATCGTTCGAGGCATCACCAATCGCCGCCGACATGTACTCGCCAAACCTGGCAAAGTTCTGTTCGGAACCCGACTTGGTCGCCGTGATGATGACTCGATTCTTGGCCGCTAGATCGGAGAGAAACGGGCTGCTGGCTGTCGAGCAATTGATGACCGCGGTTAACTCCGAGCGTTTGACCAAAGCGTCCTTCAGATCCAGCGAGGACACGTCATCGCCTCGCAAATTGAAGCGCGGCGTCTTCCCATCGAATGTGCCGTGCCCCAGCAACGCGACCCACAACTCAGTGACCGTTTCGTTCGTGGCTTCGCTCAACGTCTTCAACAACACGTCACGATCAGACACGGTGGGTGACTCGTTGTTTTTCTCGGTCGGGCCAATCTTCACGACTCGGCAACCACCGACTTTCGCAGCGACCTGCCAACGCTCGGACCACTCATCAAACATCTTGCCGTACTCGGGAGTCCCCGATGCTCCGCGCACAACGACCATCAATCGCACGGGAGTGTCGGCCGCCGAGCAAACTCCGGCGATCAGCCACATCAACAGCGGCAACCACGTCGTTCTTAGCAGGCGAAGATCCATCATCGAGCCGATCTGGAAGCCACCTCGACTGGCGGCAATGAGGTAAGTCGAAACGCGTCGACAGAGTACTTCGTGACGCTCGAATTGCTAGGAGCCTCAAAGAGTCGCTCATCGCGCGGCCTGCGTTACAACTCCTCGCAGTTGCTTACTCCCCTTGAAGCGGCGTCAGTCGTTTCATTCATTCGTTAGCCATTGCAGGAGATCCGTGATGAAGAAGCTGTTGTGGATGGTGGTGTTAGGTCTCTCGTGCTGTCTGCCGACCATTGCCGATGACAAAGATGGTTGGGTCAACATGTTCGATGGCCAGTCGCTGAAGGGCTGGACTCAAAAGAATGGCACGGCGACTTATCGCGTCGAGAACGGGACCATTGTTGGCAAGACCAACGAAGGCAGCCCGAACTCGTTCCTGTGCTCTGACAAGGACTACGCGAACTTCGAATTGGAGTTCGAAGTGAAGTGCGCGAACGAGCTGAACTCGGGTGTTCAGATTCGCTCGAAGACTGCCGAAGCCAAGGGCGATGAGAAGTTCGGTCGAGTGAATGGTCCTCAAGTCGAGATCGAAGCCAGCGGTGCCAATGGAGCAGAAGCCGGCTACGTCTATGGCGAGTCCACTAAGTACGGCTGGCTGACGGCCAACGAGCGACTCAAGCCGCATAAGCACTTCAAAGACGGCGAGTGGAACAAGTACCGAGTCGTCGCCAAAGGCCCTCGCATCCAAACCTGGATCAACGGCCAAGCGATCGAAGATCTGACTCACGAAGAGATCTTCAAGACTCACCCCACCGGCTTCATCGGCCTGCAAGTTCACGGCATTGCCAAGGGCACCGGACCGTTCGAAGTTTCGTGGCGCAACATCCGCGTTAAGTCACTGGATTAGAGCGACTTAACGCCTTGGATTTTCTCGCTCAGCGAGTCGCGGAGCGACTCGCCTACGTAGCTCAGTCGCTCCGCGACTGAGTCTTCTCTGCGTTCTCTGCAGCTCGGCGGTGGAAGAATTCAAACACCGCAGAGCAGCGGAGAGCGCAGAGAGGTCTTGATCCGAGCAGCAATCTGCCAACGTGTCGTGATTGATGTAGTTGCTGCTTGGTCTATCTCAGATTGCTCTCACGTGACTGAGTCCATCGAAAGGGAACATCGTGAAATTGTCCGCTCGTTTGTTTCTAACCGCAGCGTTGGTTGCCGCTTTCTACTTCGTGGCAGTGAGCAACTTGGTCGCAGCGGACGAGGTGACTCGGGTGTTCCTGTTCGCGGGTCAGTCCAACATGGTTGGAGCCGACGCGCATACGGATCGCATTGATGACTACCCGAACTTCAAAGGTGCGGGCGAGCCTCAGAGTGATGTCCTTTACTCGTACATCCTTGGCAATGGTGACGAGGCATCGAAGGGCTGGGTGCCGCTAAAGCCGCTCCGTTCGTTTGGGCCGGAAGTAACGTTCGCGAGACGAGTGAAGCAGCAGGCGAAGTTCCCGATCGCGATTATTAAGTCAGCCGTTGGAGGCACCACGGTCGCCTTCGATTGGAATCCCGATGCTCCCGACAAAGGGCAGAAGCTTTATCCGCGCACGCTCAAGCTCGTTCGCGATTCGCTTGCTGAATTGGACAAACGCGGCATTCGTTACAAGCTCGAAGCGGTCATGTGGCATCAGGGCGAAAACGACATGCTCGACCGCAAGCTCTACAAGCAATACGCCGACGGACTGACGACGCTCATCGCGCAGCTGCGAGCGGATCTCAACGCCCCCGAGTTGAAGTGGTACATCGCCGAAGTCAGCGAGAAAGGCATCTGGGGCATGGATCATCGCGAGAACCTCGGCGTCCTGCGTCAGCAACAAGAGCAAGTGTTGAAGGCCGATCCGAAGCTGCGTTGGGTGCCGACATCAAATCTCGCCTTCGCAGTCATGGGCAGCGGTCAGCCTCATTATCACTTCGGCACTCAGGGCCAGCTTCAGATGGGCGAAGCCTTCGCGTCCGCCTACCTGCGCGACATCGGCAAGCTGACGCCCGCGCCTGACCGCAGCTTCAAAGACGAATTGCCGATCGCCAAGTCGGCCCGAGTGAAGCTGTTCGTGCTCGCCGGTCAGCGCAACATGGAAGGTGAGGACGCGTTCGTTTCCGAGATCGCTCGGCACCCTGGCTTTGAGTCATTGAAGAACGATCAAGGCAACGTCCTGTTTCGTTACTCGATTGGCGGCGGAGTGCAGTCGTCATCGAATTGGGAGCCGCTCGGTCCCGTCAGCGAGGTTGGCAACTTCGGCCCCGAGTTGAGCTTTGGAGCGAAGCTCAAGAAGTCACTCGCAGCCAATGAAGCGGTGGGAGTCATCAAGTTCACTCACAGCGGAGCACAAGGCCCGGATTGGTTTCCGAATGGCTCAAACGAATCCCATCGCAATCTCTATCCCAAGCTCATCAGCTTCATTCGTTCGGCTCAGGACGATCTGAAACAGCGCGGCCATGAGAGCAGCATCGAAGGCATCTTCTGGCACACCGGCGAGAACGACACGTTCTTTGGTCCCTACGCCAGCAACAACGCGAAGTGGATGAAGCAACTGATCGACCAGACGCGAGCGGACCTCAAGCAACCAGACCTCGCGTGGTTCATCTCCGAGCAACACAAGAACGCTCCCTGGCGCAACATGGACTCGGTCAACACCGCGATCAACGAACTGGCCCGCACCGACGCGCGACTCACGATCATCAAGACAGCCGACATCCCTCACTTCGTTGTGCACTTCGGCTCGGAAGGCACGCTGAAGCTTGGCGAACTCATGGCCGACGCGTATTTGAAATTACGTAGCACCAAGTGACTTCAGTCTTCACTCGTGGAGCACGTTTCTAACGTGCTCCAGTCACTCGAAATCAGGCACGTTAAAAACGTGCCCCACGTGAATTCCTGAGATATCAGCACTGATTTCACTTCGGCGTCGATCCGTGGTTTTGTCCGAGTAACCAGCTTCTCCGTGTCCTCTGTGCCTCTGTGTTTCCTAATACACATTGTCGCCCGCGATTCGCCGAAGATTTGAAACACAGAGGCACAGGGGGCACAGGGGGCACAGATACAACCAGAAGGCACAACTTCAAAAGCGTCGGCAGCGAGCTCACTGCGAGCGTATTGCGGTGTCGTCTACCTGTCTCTTATACACATCTCCGAGCCCACG
>OMIV01000340.1 GCA_900299185.1 Planctomycetaceae bacterium | reverse complement strand
CGGCGACATCCTCGAAGACTCACGTCCCTCACGGGCGAATGATTGGAGGAAATCTTACCCCCGCTGCCAAGCCCACTTCGCCAATCTCCGGCAGAATTCTCGGACAGGCTCCTAGCCAAAAATGAAACGGCTGCATGCCAGTGCATGCAGCCGTTCGATTGGGCAATACTGGATTCGAATCGCGTTCAAAAGTGCCTTGTTTTGTAGGGGCTTCGGAAAACGGGCTGCGAAGTGATGCCGAAACTGATGCCACTTCGCCTGATTTGGCCAGGCTGGTCGCTCTTTGGCCGTCACTCGATGTCGACACGAGGGCTCGATTGTTGAGCCTTGCGGAACGGTCTCTCGAATCGGAAAGCATCCTGGCCGGACGATGATTGAAGTCCGAGCCAGTCCTCAACTGCGACGTTGTTTCTACTGAGGGAAGAAGGGAATTACTCAAACTGCGACCTCGCAATTGAGACCGCTTAGACGGTGGTAGTGGCGGCTTCTTCCGGCTCTTCTTCGAACTCATCAAACGAGATGACGTCGTGTTGATCGACTTCAAGCTGATGTGTGATCCATTGCGACTTCACCACAGGATCGGCTTCCATCGAGGCTTCAATCGCCAGAGTTCCTCGGTAGTCGCGGGCTTCAGCTTCCATCGTCCAAGTTGCCTGGAGGCCAAGGGCTTCGATTTCTTGCCGAATGGTTGCCAGACTCACCCGGAAGAACTCCTTTCGCGGATTCAGCTTGTTGACTTGGTTTGCCACGAAGTGCCGGTGCAGCATGTGTTCGAGAGCAGGAGCGTCTTCGCTGAAGATCAATGCGTGAACATCAAACGTGAACGGCACGCTGGAATCTCCGAGTTCCCTGACTCGGTCCAGTGGTTCGAGTCTCCGAGTGAGACCGATTTTGAAAACGTCATCACCGAATGAGCCAATGTTTGAGATGATGTAGACGTACCCGCGCTTGGTCTGTTGAGCCATTGAAAGCGCTCGTTGATTCCGACTCTCAGCTTCCAGCAATCGCTGGGAGAGTTCTGCGAGCTTGCGTTCGTTCTCCGCTCGTTGTTTAGCACTTGAAAACTCAACTTCCTGCCTTGCTTGTTCGATAGCTCGGTGAAGTAGTTGCTCTTCTCGTTGAGCCTCGTTGATGACGCGGTCGTACTCCTTTCGTACTCGCTCTTCTTCCCTCATTTGCTCACGTATCCGGCGTTGTTCTTCGCGAGCCAGCGCCTTTAGCTCGTCCAGAGACGCCACAAGGTGCAGTTCTTGAATCTTGAGCCGAAGATATTCACTTGAGACCGGCGTAAGCTGAAACTTTTCGCAATTGAGATTCACTAAGCCAAACGAGTCTCGAATCTCAGATTCGAGTGAGCTAGCAGGTTGAGTCTTCCGGCGGAGCACGATTAGCTCGAACTTCTCGTTAAAGACTTCGACTGCGAAGCGACCGCTGTCATCCTGTCCCGAACTTCCGATGAAGACACCATCCGAGGCATCGCCTTTTTTAATCGCCCGGCGCGCGTTCTGACGAACTTCTTTGAGCCGTCGTCCAATCTCGTGACGGTCGAACGAATCACAAAGAGTATCAATCTCCGTTGGTTGCATCGCTGGCCTACCCCGACGCCTGATTTCTTCGCCAAGTTGTCGGAGGTTGCCAAGTATTTGGTTCTCCTGTTCGATTCGATATGCCCGAAGCTCAGCCTCCACATTCCATCGCAACGAGTTTGCATAGTTCTCAGCGTCGATCAGTCGACGTTCGGCTCGCATCCGCATCTCTTCAATTTGCTCTTCAGCATCCGCGAGTTCAGACCACTTTTTGAGTCGTGCGACTCGGACAGAAAGCCGCTGATTATTCTTTTCTGCGAGAGCCAATTGCGGACGAAGTTCGTCCAAATCCCGCTCTAACGAGCGAACGATCTTCTGTAATTCCAAACGCTCTATGCCGAACCAAAGTGCAAAGACTGTCGATGCTATGAACAAAAAGAAAAAGATGACCCACACAGCTCGCTCCGGGATTGCAGAAGTTTGAACTCAAGTTGCAACGAGAGAATAGGTTTCTGCACGGGCATGAGCTATCGACCGCGAGATTGCATTAGGGCCAATTGAGTCAACGCATGGTTGATGCGTGAAACGAACGAGCAACTAAATCTGCCTCGCCAAGTTCTTCGACGGACGAAGAAGGCGTCTTGTTAATCGTTCGAGAACATGGAACTGATGGTTTCTCAATAGATTCATTTCCAATCACGATCGCGAGGCGAGAATTGATTCGGCAATTTGCTCCGGCGGGGAACTGACAGAAGGGCTCTCCAACGTCCGTTTAATCGGCAAGGAAACCGCACATGGCAACTCGTGATGAATCAGGCCGGTTTGCGATCGGCAATGCTGGCGGGCCAGGAAGGCCACGACGAACAATCGAGTCAGCTTACATGGCGGCACTTGGCGACGCGGTTTCTCTTGATGATTGGCAAGCGATCGTCTCGCGGGCTGTTGCAGATGCGAAAGCAGGAGAGTCCAAAGCTCGTGATTGGTTGACGCGATATCTGATTGGCTCGACCCCGCCTTCTCTCTTGGCAATTGCGGCACGCGAGGAGCGATCGGCAAGCGAGACGGACGATCCTGTGGATGAGATCGACCAAGAAGCTACTCGACAGCGCCTTCAACAACGTCGCGAGGAACGCTTCCGAAACCTTGACGTCGTTACCAAGGAGATCCTTGATGGCGTCGCATGAAGCTCGATTGAACCGCGACATTCATGACTTCTTGGCCGCACTTCGGCGAGCCTTGCCGTGTCCCGAGCGATTCACGGAAGACCAACGAGCGAAGTTTGTCGCCATTCTCGGCACGTTACTTGACGACCCCTATCACGATATCGCCATCGCAGCAGCTAAGGTCGTCGTCTCAATGATCGAGATTGACTTGTTGGTTGACACACGTCATGCCGGTAGGATTTGAGCGAGCCTAGGCTGATCCCCGATAACTCGTTGTCCTGACGGGCTGGCTCATTTGATTTTCAGGGCGTCGCACACAGGACAGCGACCGATGGCGAAAAAGAAGTCGAGCAAGCCGACTGCACATCAAAGACCACCCGCTAATCGGGTACTGAAGCAGCACTGCGAGCGGCGGAAAACAATTTCCCGGAAACTCGCAAAAGTAGAATGTCGACAGGGCCTAAAAGAGTGGCTCGAAGAAGCCCTCGAACAACTCGAAAATGATCCCTTCGCTCTATTGAGTTCGTCACTGATGAGCATCTCTCAGCGACTCCATCGCGAATTTGGCATCGTCTGTTTCGAACCGCGAACGGAGCAATTTGAAGGCCCAATCGGGGGAAAGTGGCTGCGCCGGCAAGATACGAGCTTATGCGCCAAGCAGATTCCGTGGTCGGAGTGGAGTTCGAACGGCTATTTGCCGGAGCCTGTATGCCCCAGTGTGGTCTACGTCGATCCAATGACGGGAAGCTCCGGAATTGCACTTATCCAAGTCCGCGATGATGGGACTGTCGATGACACATACGCAACGAACGCAGTCAAACGCTGTATCAAGAAGTGGCTCAAGCACATCGCGGCGACGACGGAAACTGCGCACGCATCGAAACTCACAGCATTGGCGAAAGAGATGAGTTTGATTGCTGCGAAGGTTGCCAAGAAAGAGAAGATTGCGGACGGCAATTCGAAGGGCGAGCGGCATCCGCCGAAGCCCAAAGCACCAAAGCCGGGCCGTCAGCCGAACGTGCCAACAGGGCTCAGTTCTGACGCTGAAGACGCCCTATACGATGCGTGGAAGGAATGGGATGGCAAAGGGCGAATTCCCGGTTTTCAGAAAGCCTGTCATCCCGACATGACTCTT
>OMIV01000339.1 GCA_900299185.1 Planctomycetaceae bacterium | reverse complement strand
GCAATTGGTGAATGTGACGCATGCGTTGCACCCACGGATGATCGAGAATCTGCTGCTCGGCAACTTCGCCTTTGGGCAACAGGTCGCGAGAGATAAAAGGGATGTATCCGGGGACGGGATCGTGCGCGAGGCTTTCCGTTTGGAAGTCGCGAGGCATGCGAGAATCCTTCTTCGAGTAACAACGAACGAGCCAACTTAGAGCAACTCTTCACGTCGGCAGCGTAGTTGGATCAACCAATTCGACGTAGACCAAGATCGCATCCAAGTCGCCAACAAAGGGATGCTTCACGAGCAGCGTCACGCTATACCGCGACAGCCCGATTTCAGCGCAAGCACGCTCCATTACTCTCGAAAGTACGACATGCCTTTAGATCTCGCAGCAGCCGAACTCGCTCGTCGTCGCTTTCTTCAATTGAGCGGTGCCGGTGCGTTGTCGCTGGGCGGTTTGTGGCAAGCTCAAGCATTGGCCGAGCAGCTAGGCAGCCCCGCCGCTCAACGGATTAAGGCTTGCGTCTTCGTGTTTTATTACGGAGGCCAAAGTCATTTGGACTCGTACGACGTAAAGCCGAATGCCCCCAGTTCGGTCCGTGGCGACTTCCAACCGATTGCCACTTCAGTACCGGGCTTGCAGATCTGCGAACATCTCCCGCACATGTCCAAAGTCATGCACCGCTGCGCGATCATTCGCAGCATGCATCACACCAATCGTCTGCACGATTCCGCGTCGATTGAAACTCATACCGGGCGACAAGCCGCTCAAGGTGATCGCGAAGAGTTTGCACCGATCGAGCAATTCTCTCCGTGCCACGGAGCCACGTTGAGTTACCTCGCCCGCGACCGACGTCTCGTCGTTCCGCACGCCGCCCTGCCCTTTGTGTTTCACAATGTCGTTCCGACTCCGTGCCAAGGCGGCGGATTCTTGGGAACAGCGTTCGATCCCTTCCGTGTCGCCGTGAATGCCGAGAAGCAGAACTACGTTGTGGATGAACTCGCACTGCGTGACGAACTGCCTGCTCGCCGAATTCGAACTCGATTCGATTTACTGTCCGCGTTGCAGCCGAGTTCCAATCCCTCAGCAAGTTCGTCTGGAAACCTAGAGCAGTTCTACGACCGGGCTTATCAATTGCTGAGTTCCGAACAGGTGCGTCGCGCGCTCGACCTCTCACAAGAGACTCCAGCGACTCGCGAGCGTTACGGCGTTTATCCCGCTGACACTCCCGGTGCCGGACATGCCCGTCACATGCGAGGTCAGAACTTGTTGGTGGCACGTCGTTTGGTCGAAGCCGGAGTGCCGTTCGTCAATGTGTATGACTTCCGACAGCAAGGACAGAATTGGGATAGCCACGCGCAGAACTTTGCTCAGCACAAAGACCATCTCTTGCCGCCCGCCGACAAAGCATTGGCAGCTCTGATTGGTGATCTCGAAGAACGTGGGTTACTGGACTCAACGTTGATCGTCGCCACGGGAGAATTCGGCCGCACACCGCAAATCAACGGCAGTGCTGGCCGCGATCATTGGCCCGATTGTTACTCCGTGCTGTTGGCAGGAGGTGGCGTACAAGGTGGAGCGGTGCATGGTGCAAGCGACGCGATCGGTGCGTATCCCGCCAAAGATCCCGTCACTCCTGCGGACCTCGCCGCAACGATCTATTGGCGATTCGGTTTTGATCCAGGCACTCACATTCACGACCGACTAGCGCGGCCCTGGCCGATCGCCGCTGGCGAGCCTTTACGAACGCTCTTCGGTGCCGTGTAAGAACTGGCACATGGAGAAAGTGCTCTCAAGGCGTCTACTGAGGCAGGATGACCCCGGCGTGCCAAAACTCTTTCAGACGCTGCACCAAGGCGATGAAACGCGGCAAGTCCACGGGCTTGGTGAGATAACCTTCCACGTTGAGCTGCTCACTAACGGCATGATCGACGTCAGACGTTGATGCCGTCAGCACCACGACAGGAATGGACTTCAGAGACTCGTCGGCCTTGATCTCGGCGAGAACTTCGCGACCGTCACGCGTTGGCAAACCCAAGTCCAACAAGATGAGATCTGGCCGAGGCACTCGCGAAAACAATCCACGCTGATGCACGAAGTCGAGAGCCTCTTGGCCGTCAGTCAGCCACGTCATGCGATGTTGGACGTTGCCGTTGCGAAGTGCTCCCATCGTGAGCTTGGCGGCGACCAAACTGTCTTCGACCAACAAGATCTCCATCGGTCGGCCAACGGTTTCAGTGGTCTGCATGACATTGCTCCCGATGAGAATTCGTAATCGACACAGCACGACTCGATCGGTACTCCGCGGCCGTGCCAACAAGGCTTTGCATTCGCCAGCAATTCATCGAGATGACTTCTCGACAGCACTAATTCAGGAAGGTCGAGATCCACGGATAGACGAACTTAGTGATCGCGAAGTAAGCACCGAATAGGCCCGCGACGATTAAAGCCAGATAGACAATCAAGCCCAGCCCACCGACGACATTTTCGAACCACAGTTTCACTCGGTGCCAACGCTTGCGGCTCTTTTCTTCCTTGTCGATCTTCGCGAACTGGTCCTTCAGCGACTCTTTTCGAACTTCATCTTGAGTCTTCACCAACCGCTTCTTCATCAAGGGCTGGAACTCAGAGTAAGCAGCCAGCGGCAAGAACCCGCCGCCCGAGTCCTTCTTCTGAGCTTGCGACTTCACGTCGAAAACTTCCGAAGCGATGCCTTGCTGAACTTGTCGAGTCGACATCTCTTTGACGGTCGTCTCGCCTTTGGCATTCATGTAGCGCACATACCAAGTCGTTGCGTCGGCAGCAGAAGCTTTGGCTTGAGCAGCGGCCGCATCGTCTGCCGAAGTTCGGAACTGTGGAATGCTTGGACCAGCCGACGTTGTCCCGGCCCCACCCACTATTGTGCGTTGTCGGCCTCGGCCAACTCGGGAACCACCTGCCGAATCAGCACCTTCCGCGAACGAGAGAATGGGACTTTCGAGTCCGAGCTTATCTAGGTCCGCGATCAAGTCGGCACAGTTGGCATACCGGTGGTTCTTGTCCTTCTGAATCATCTTGTCGACGATCAGTTCCAGCTTCTCGGGCACTTGTGGATTGTGCCTGCGGACTGGTGCGTACTGCCCTTTCTCCTTGGACATCACCAGCTTGATGACGGTCTCGCCTTCGAACGGCAGCTTGCCGGTCAGGAAGTAATAGAGCGTCACGCCCAACGCGTAGATGTCGGTGCGCAGATCGACGTTCTTGGCGTCACGAGCTTGTTCGGGCGGCATGTAGAGCGGAGTTCCCAACCCCGTACCGCTCTGTGTCATCGACATGTCTTCGTCATCGAGGGCCTTTGCCAAACCGAAGTCGGCAACTTTCACGGCCCCCTTCTTAGTGACGAGGATGTTGTCGGGCTTGATGTCGCGATGGACGATGTTCAATTCATGAGCGTGAGCCAACGCGTCCGCACAACACAGAACGACATGAACGGCATCACCAATCTCGAGCTTGCCCTTTTGGTCCATCCAGTCCTGCATGCTCTGACCGTCGATGAACTCAATGGCGACGTAGTTGTAGCCCTTGTCGGTATCGGCCGCGTAAACCTTCACTGCATTGGAATGATCGATACGAGCCATCGCGCGTGCTTCGCGCACAAAGCGTTCGACAAAGCCCGGCTTCTTCGCCATCTCCTTCGACAAGATCTTCAACGCCACGTTGCGATCAAGGCTGAGCTGATTGGCCAAAAAGACTTCACCCATGCCGCCTTGGCCCAGCTTCTTCAGGAGCTTGAAGTCGCCAAGTTGAACTTCCTTCTTCTTCTCCGTCGGCTTGCCATCGTCCTTCTTCGCTTTGGGCGATTCGGCCTGAGTCGACGCTGCGGTGTTGGCCCGATTGGGGACGTGAGTTTCACCCAGTTCGCCAGCACCTTGTTTAGAAGTATCTGCCATGAATGACGGCCTCGAATGTGCCCACAGAGAGGGCCGATGGTCACAAAAGGTTGTCCGACTTACCTCGTGATTCAGTCCGGTCGGGATGCGGCTCAATCACTGACCAACTCCGAATAGAGTCTCCTCTCGCGAGTCAGCATCGGTCTTCGGAAGAGTAACTCAAACTCCACAGAGCTTTCTCTCCTGCCACACGATGCTCGCGATTATGGGAAGCTCGTCTCGATGACGCAAACCTCATCATGACGATGTAGCCAAACTCACAAGCACGTCGTTCGGATTAGTCAGTTCGGTCGACGATGTGTTCGCACCAGGCTACGAGCAGTCGTCTTGATGGCAAAGCCCAGTCAGCCAATTCAACAGAGTCACTGTCGGCAGATCGCATCCGCTTCAATCAACGATCGCAGGTACTCAACGTTGCATCGCGGCATGACAGTTTGAAGTAGAGACAAGCGACACAGCTTCAGTCTTGATGACGCAATCTCAAGCAGGTCCATGCAGCCGCATCATTCCCAAGATGAGTTCATCAAACGGTTCGTCGGTTCGAGCGATCGTCTCGTGCAATCCGTAGCGCCCGCAATAAGTTCGAATTGACGCCAAGAAGTCCGCGAACGCTTGGCGGTACTGAGCGAGATTGCGTTCCGTCACCGTCAACTTTCGAAGCTCATTGGATTCCACATCCAAGAGTTCGACATCTCCCAACAACTGCGGATCAGCTTCAGTTGCATCATGCACCTGAACCAAACGCGGTTCGAATTGATGATGCCGCAACTTGTCGATCGCTGACTGATAGCCCTGAGGATCGAAGAAGTCGCTGACGACAATCGCCAATCCTGGGCGTTGAGTGCGATGCACGAACGCGGTTACCAGATCGCTCAAGTTGGTGGCTTCGCCCGATGCTGTTTGTTGTTCGAGAAATTCAAGCAGAGACAGGACTCGCGCCTTACCACGGGTCAGCGGAAAGTCGGCCACAACTCCGTTGGCAAAGGCCACAATGGCAACTCGATCGAGGTCGGCCAGCGCGATGTAAGCCAAGGCAGCAGCGATGCGCCGAGCCAAATCGAACTTACTCGGGTTGCCAATGCTCATGCTGCGCGAGCAATCCAGCAGCACGTAAACATGCAGGTCTTGCTCTTCTTGAAATCGCTTTAAGAGCAGCTCGCCATGTCGGGCATAGAGGTTCCAATCTACATGCCGAAAGTCATCGCCAGGCGCGTACTCGCGATGATCCGCGAACTCGATTCCGCCGCCTAATTGCTTCGTCCGCTTCTGAGCCAACAGCTCGCCGCGAAACACACGCCGCGACACAAGCGACAGGTATTCGAGCTTCTGCAAGAAGTTGGAATCGAAAAGAGCCATGAGATGTTGGTAAGTGGAATCGGGTGAAAGTGGCCACGGCGGTCGAGCAGCCTAGCAGTGCGTTCCACAGAATTCCTCGCGATGCCAGTCAATCTGTGTCGGGGGCTCATCTCGAACCATCGCGTCATCAATCCGCATCAAACGAGCGTCTCGATTGCTTACGTTGAGATTGCTGTTGCTTGGCCTTGAGCCGACGTTCGATCGAGCCGCGGGTTGGCTTCGTCGGTCGTCGGCTCTTCGGTGGCTTTGCGACCGACACCAACATCTCACGCAGCTTGTCGAGACAAGCCTGCATGTTGCGAGGCTGGTCCCGATACTCCTGGCTGGTGATCGAGATCTTGCCGTCATTCAATAGCCGACTGGCAAAGGCCGCTTCGAATCGCAGTCGCACGGCTTCGGGCAACTTTCCCGGATGCCACTGAATGACAACCTTCGAATTGACCTTATTCACGTTCTGCCCGCCCGGCCCCGAGCTGCGTGAATACGCGATCTCGAGTTCGTCCCACAGCACCTGAATGGTCGGACTAACGACAATGGCGATGGAAGACGACGTCGTCATGATCGGAACTCGGCGAGGATGTAATCGAAACTTCGATCGTTGCGGCTGGGACTATGGCCTGAGATGCGCAGTCAACCACTCGACCACGCGCCAATCCATCCAACGACAATCGGCATCGCGACCGCGTCGGCTCAAGTAACCCAAGTGACCGCCGCCCGAAGTAATGTGGACGGTCACGGAACTCGGACAAGCCAACCGCTCGAAAGATTCACTTGGCACCAGCGGATCGTCGCTGGCAGTCAGGATCAATGTTGGCGTCATGATGCTGGGGACAAACTGCTCAGCCGAGCAACGTTCGTAGTAATCTGTCACGCCTTGAAAGCCCGACACCGGAGCGGTGTAGAGATCATCGAACTCACGCAATGTCCGAGGAGCCGCCGCATACAACGGACGCGGTGCATCCGCATGTCGCTGCACGCGACGCGCAACATCTTCGACCAACAGCTTCACGAAATGCTGGTCGTAGATGCGATTGCCGGGCAGAGCCAGACGCCGCCCGCTGCCTTCCAAATCGATCGGCGGATTCACGGCCACCGCGCACATCAACTCGCGCGGCAAGATCGATCGATGCTCGTGCTCGCCCAACATCTTCAGCAGCATGTTGCCACTTAGCGAAAAGCCCGCCACACCGAGCAATGACCCCGGACACTGCTGCTGCACCAGACACAACGCTTCGAACACATCGTCGGATCGACCAGCGTGATAGGGCCGCTTGGCTGTCTCGGCTCCTGCTCCACAGCCGCGATGATCGAGCCGGAATGTCCGCACTCCGACAGCTCGCAACTTCTGAGAGATGCGGACCATATACGCGCTGAGATAACTCCCGGCGAGCCCATGTAACAACAACACCACCGGAGCAGTCGGTCGCCAATTCGCGGGGCAATCATCATGCAAGACGAGCTCATCTCCATCGGGTAACGAGAGCAAGTGCCGACGCCCGGTCTGACCAGCGGAAGCACCGGTCCAAATTGTTGCGGCGAGGGTCTGCCGATGTCCGCCATTCAAGAGCGGCAAACTGCGAAACGGTGGGATTTCAAACATGAAGAGGTCCGGCAAGCACAAGGTCGATCGACCGGCGGGAGGATACGACTCGCCCATCACGTTTTCGAGACAGCGATTGCGGACGCTGTGACGGACAGTTCAAATTCGCCCGCCGTAAAATCGAGAGATTCAGAGGACCTAGAATTCGCGAAGCCCTCAGGCGCCAACCTCAGTCGCGGAGCGACTGAGCTACGTAGGCGAGTCGCTCCGCGACTCGCTGAACCCGAACTCCAATCCATAACGGATACCAACTTATGAAGAAGCTGTATTGCTGGTTGCTCGTCTGCGGTCTGATGGCCCCCAACCTAAGCCTGGCCGCCGATGAAGTGCCGCGCGACACCTACGCGGTCGGAGTCAGCGCGTACTTCGCCAAGGATTACTCGCTTGCGGAAAAGTTGCTGACGCGACTGATTGAGAGCGGCACTGAAGACCCGCGCGTCTACTACTACCGAGGACTCGCTCAAGCTGCTGCCGGGAATGCCGAGAAGGCCAAGACTGACTACCAAGCTGGTGCAGAACTCGAAGCCGCCGGTCGCGGTCGAGTCGACATCGACCGAGCTCTCGAAAAAGTTCAAGGTGCCGATCGCCTCGCCATCCAGCAACATCGCATTGCGGCCAAGCAAGCCGCCGCCAAAGCGTTGGGTGGTTATCGCAAAACCAAGGCACTGACCAAAGAGCTGTCCGACGCGATCGAGTCCTACCAAGCCGGGCGCTATCAGGTTGCTAAGGGCGCGCTGACCGAACTCGCCAGCGAGCTCCCCTACGATCCTCGTGTTTTTTATTACAGAGGACTCGCTGAGTTCTCGCTGGGACATCAAGACGCTGCTCAAGCCGACTTCGAACGCGGCGTGAAGCTAGAGACATCCAGCGGCAATCGAGTCGACATGGACAAGTCCCTGCTCAAAGTTCAGGGACCGGCGCGTGATGCTCTCGAAGCGCATCGTCGAGATGCCATCGCTGCCGTGAAGTTGGCGCGACGAGCCCGTGAGAAAGAACTCGTCGCTCAGTTGATGGCCAAGAACACAAAGCCCATCGCTCCTGGCATTCCGGCGGAAGAGCCCATGCCGAGCGTGACTCCCGAGCCTACGACCGACAACGCTGATGCTAAGCCAGAGCCGAAGGTCGTCGCGAAGGCAACCGCCCCCAAGGCCGGAAATGCCGAACCATCCGTGCCGCCAGAACCGCCAGCCGCTCCAGGTAAGAGTGCCATTAACTTTGCCTACCTGCCCGCTGACGCCGAGGCTCTGATTCATGTGCGTGTGAAGGAAGTCTGGAACGCTCCATTGCTCGCTCCTTTGAAGTTGATGCCACAAGCCACTGCCGGCATGGCGAAGATGAAAGAGCAAGTTGGCTTCAGCATCGGAGACGTCGAGTCAGTGACGTTCGCGACCAATGCAGCTCAAAGCTCAATTGCCGAAGCAGCCGGGAACCCCGGCATGCCGCCCGCTCCGCCACCGTTTGTTGTCGTCGTTCGAACCACGGTCGATCTCGATGCCGCCAAGTTGGAAGCCGATCAGTCCTTCGAGAAGGTGGAAGAGAACGGCAAGACTTACTTCAAGACGAAGGAAGGCGACTTCGCAGTCTATATCGCCGAACCCCGAGCCTATGTCGGCGGGGCCGAAGCGTTCGTCAAAGCGGCACTCGACATGCCTGCGGAAGCTGATCCCAACCCGAACTTCGCCTTCGTCGATGCTTCCAAGCCCATCGTTATCGCCGGCTCACCTGCCGATCTCGAAGGCATCAAGGCAGCCATCCCCGAGGAAGTAGGGCTTGGTATTCCAGCCTTGGATGAGCTGGCCAAAGCCGTCAAAAGCAATGACTTCAAAGGTGCCGCGTTGGCCATTGGACTGACGAAAGGTGTGCAACTCGAAGTTCGCATTGCCGCCGGTACCGAAGAGCAAGCTCAGAGCATCGGCAAGCCGCTCGGAGACCTCGTCGACTTCGGCAAGCAATCGTTCGAACTCGCCAAGCCGGCGCTGCCACCACCGGTCGCTTCGTTAGCCGACAAGGTGCTCAAGACCGTGAAGTCTGCGTCGTCGGGTGAATCAGCTTTGCTGTCGCTCGAAGTCAGCGATGCCGTCATTCAAGAAGCCATCTTGTCCGCCCCAGCCCTGATGCAACTGGCACCACCAGGCTTGCCAATTCCAGGTCTGCCGAACGATCAGCAATAAGCTCGCGGCCTTCTTCCAAACTCGATGGCAGCATTGCTTCTCTGTTCTTGCCCTTCTCCGTTTCCTCTGTTTCCTTCTGTTCAAGGTCTTATGGAACAGAAGCAAACGAAGGAAACGGAGAGGGGAAAGAACAGAGCAAGAGACGCTTTCTTTTGACGAAAAAAGCTGTCAGCTCTTAACTGGCGACGCTGCGTTGCTCAGAAGCAAGCCACCGGCCGCTGAGTAGGAGGGCTCCGTCAAGCCGGAGCACTCCAGGATGGGACGAGTTCAACACTCACTGTGTTTGAGTCTGTGAGTCCCAGTTCCTCAGCCTTTCTTCGGCGAGTCGATCGACAGCATGGCCACTCGATCGAGCAGCCTCTTAAAGAGATCGGCGTCGTAGCCGGCCAAGAAGCCGATGACTGAAATCGTGCCGGCCAAGCGGATGTAGTCGCCCTGCTTCGGATTGGCGATGGCGTCCGTTGTCAGAATCAACAGACCGGCTCCGAGCATCAAGAAGATTACCCAGCCGCGAGCGATCGCGACCGAATACATCACCAGCACTTCTCGCAGTCGAGGCTCTGGAGCGCTGGGTAGTTGTTGAATCGAAGCGACTTCGTAGGCCAACGATCGGCGACTGAACTTGCCGATGACACTCGCCAAGCACGACAGCAAAGCCGCATTCGAAAACGTGTAGCACGTCAGCACGACGAACCACGCCAGCACTTGTTTGCCAAACGGCGTCGCCCCCGGCTTGCCGATTGCGCTTCGGAATTCTTCGGTCGCGACAAAGGTGCCTGCAGTGAACAACGCCAACCACAGCCCGATGCAGACAAGACCAAAGATGACTTCTGAAGCCAGCAACGGATGCAAAAGCTTGGGACGATCTGGGCCTGAACTTGCCGCAGACGTTGTGGAAGAAGTGTTACCAACCTCTGCGTTTTGAGTCCCGTCGGACATGTCACAATCCTCGTGTGGATGAAGCTCTGATGTTGCCGACAGAACTCGCGGAGCACGTTTCTAACGCGCTCGTTCCGATTGAATTGAGGCACGTTGGAAACGTACCCCCCGAAATTCGGAGACGTCAGCTATGACTGAAAAGAACGAAGTCGAATGAATGAGGCTTTCGACGCCCTGAAGACAGTTTGCCAGACGAACGAGTCAGCGAGATCGAAGTCTTGCGAGATTCGTAACTGCGTCGCTCAGAGTACGACTCAAAATGCCGGTTGCTCCGCCTTGGCTGAAGTCCCGATCGTTCGGACGCTATCGAGAAGCCAGCAAAGCCAGTAAATGCCAGCTCGGTCGACGCGTTCAATTCCAGTCGCGTCACAGAAATCGTTGAGCGATCGGAACGCCAACACCATCCATCTTCGTCTCGAATCAATGACGCCGAACACCCCAGCGTCCAACCTCAAACGACAGCGCATTCATGAGCAATCTCATCCGCCAAAACGACGTCCACGTCCGCGTTCGCTACTCGGAGACGGACGCGATGGGCTTCTTACATCACTCACGATACTTCGCTCTCTTTGAAGTCGGGCGCACCGAGTTGTACCGCGTTCAAGGTGGCGACTATCGAGCGATGGAAGAGTCCGGGTTGTTTCTTGTCGTTGCCAAAGCCGAGTGTCGCTTTCGGTCACCAGCGCGCTACGACGATGAACTCATCATTCGCACGACGCTCTCCCGAGCCAGCCCGGCCAAGCTCGAACACGATTACGAAGTCATTCGAGGTGGAGTGGTGCTCGCCACCGGCCATACGGTCTTGGGCTGCGTTGATCGTCAAGGACAGATCCAACGCATGCCGGACTTCTTGGTCGACGGCTTTGAAGTCGATCTGCCCAGACCCAAAGAGTGAGCCATCGGGATCGCCCCGAGTTGCTCTATGAGCCCTCTGATAACAGAGCCTCCGAAAAGCACGTTCGCGTCTGGTTCGCGAGACCATCACGAACCAGACGCTCGAACGATTCACACGGCATTCGTGCTCGCTGCCGGCACCTGATGGGCCGCCTTCGCAACCAACCGTGGGCTGTGTCTTACTTCGACAGCCGGTCTCTCAAGAACATGATCGTGACGACGGTTTGGTAATCGCGATTCGCCTTCTTCCCAAAGCCGTGACCTTCGTCGTCGGCATAGACCGTCCACACAGTTTGGCCGTTGGCGCGGACCTTCGGAGCAATCTGCTCGGCTTCGCTGAACGGCACGCGCGGGTCGTTCTTGCCATGCACGACCAGCAGCCCCGTCTTGATCTTGTGAGCGTTCTTCAGCGGACTGATCTGATCAAAGACCGCCTTCATCTCGGGCTTGCGCTCGTCGCCATATTCGGCGCGGCGCAAGTCTCGACGATACGCCGCCGTGTTGTTGAGGAACGTCACGAAGTCAGCGATGCCCACAACGTCCACTCCGGCCTTCAATCGGTCGCTGTAATGAGTCAACGAAGCCAAGACCATGTAGCCTCCATACGAACCGCCGATGACAGCAACTCGTGATGGATCCAACTCCGGCTGCTTGGCGATCCAATCCAACAACGCACCGATGTCTTTGACGGAGTCCTCACGCTTCTCGGCATTGTCGAGCTGCAAGTACGTCTTGCCGTAGCCATCCGAGCCACGCACGTTGGGCCGGATCACAGCAATGCCCAGCTCAGCCAAATAGAACTGATCGATCGGATCAAAGTCGGGCCGATACTGAGCCTCGGGGCCGCCGTGAATGTTGATCAGCACTGCCGCCTTCTTGTCGCGAGAAGCGTTCGTCGGCTTCAAGTAGTAAGCCGGAACTTTGCGTTGGTCGAACGACGGAAACTCAATCTGCTGCGCGGTGACAAAACTATCCGGGGGAAGTCCACCCAGTTCGCTGTAGGTCCAGCGGACAAGTTCGCTGGTGCGCAGATCCAACGAGTACGCATCCGCCGGTGCGCTGGGACTCGACAGCGTGAAACCCAAACGAGTCCCATCTGGCGAGAACTCCAACTTGCTCACAATCCCCAACGGCAACTTGATGGGGAGCGGCTCGTTGCCCGACAGCACATAGACGCGACTAGCTCCGTTCTCATTGACCGAGAACGCCAACAACTCATGCCCATCCGTAGAACGCTCGACGGTCAGTTCGTCGATGTCCCAAGGAATGTTCTTGGTGAGCCACGAGTAATCCATCGTTTCCAAGTTGATCCGAGCCAGTTGCTTGAACTCACTGGCCGCGTCGCAACTCGCGTAAACAGCTTTGCCATCTGCCGAGAAATGCAATTCGCCAAAAGCTGCTTTGCCGCCGGGCACCTTGATGGGAGTGACCTTGCGAGTCTCCAGATCCAGAATCGCCGGGTAGGTTTCGTTGATCGAGACGTACCGGTTCATCACCAACTTCGATCCGTCCGGAGACCAATCTTTCGGGATCCAAAACTCGTTCTCGACTTGATGCACCAACTCCAGCTTTCCCGGTTCATGCGGGTCGGCCAGATAAAGGTCCATGTCACGACTATTACGCTGGTTGCTGCTGACAATGAAGAAGAGGCCGTCATCACGAACCGGCCCCAGCAGGTTGCGAGACTTGCCGTCGGTCAGACGAGTCAGGGCATAGGTCGCACGATCGAGCGTCCAAACCTGATCGATCTCGCTGCCGCCAGCACTCAACGTGCATAGCAACGAACCGTGCGCATCGGCTGGAATAAATTCTCCATCGGTCGGTTCTTCGAAGAACGAAATCTGCTCGCGTCGTCCGCCCGGTTCATAGACTCGATGCAACTGAGCCGTATTGCCGAAGCGTGTTTGAATCAGGATGCCCGAACCATCGGGAGCCCACCCACGAAATCGAGCCGATCGAACACTTTGATACTGCCGCACTCGATCCCAGATCTCGGGCGATGAGACGGGCACGTTCTCTACAGAGATCGCCGCTGGTTTCTTCGGATCAACCGTCGGCTTCGGAGCTTGAGCCCAAGCATCGATCGACGACCAACAACACAGCGACAACAGCATCCAGCGTTTGAGCATGACGACATCCTGCGAGGAAAGGTGAGGTATGAAAGAGGAGAGGAGTAGAGGAGCCAGCGTGCGGCGCCCTCTACTCCTCGATATCGCAAACTAGCAGGAACTACTTGCTCGTGCGGAACGGCGAGGCTGGCAAGCCGTCCTTGTTCGAGAGGTTGGGTTCAGCCAGTTCATGCCAGCCAAAGCGCACCGCAGCAGGCTTCTCGACCTTGTCACTCGACACCACAACGGTGTTACCCACGACTTCGGCTTTGGCTTCGACGAACTCGCCGTTGTCGCCAGCGATCGTGAACCAGTTCAAAGGCTTGCCATCGCGCGAGACCAAGCCTCCGCCCACATGATCGAACTCGATGACGGCTTTGCCGCCGTCGAACTTCGCACTCTTATAGAGCGGACCAGAGTAGACCGAATCCTTGCGACCGTAGTCCTTCGCGAGCGCCCACAAAGCCAAACGCTTACCGACGTCCTGCTTATTCTTCGGGTGAATGTCCTTCAGATTGGCGATGTCAGTGGTCACTGCCATGCCTGTGTTCTTCACGGACTTCAGCGTTGCAGCCTGTGCTTCCCAGATCTCGGCCAGAGCCAGTTGCTGACTCAAGTTATCCGGAGCGGGCTTACCAACGTAGGTGTAGGGAGCCAGTTGCACGAAGTAGAACGGGAAGTCGCCCTGCCCCCACGCACCGCGCCAACCATTGATCAGGGCTTGCATCTTCTTCTCATAGAGCATGCCTTCGCCGCGATTCGATTCACCTTGGTACCAGAGAGCACCCTTGATGGCGAAGGGCACGATCGGAGCGACGTTGGCGTTGTAGAGAGCCACTGGTGTCCCCGCTCCCACTCCTGGATTCGGAGCTGGCTTGCCCTCGGCCTTCGCCTTGGCAGCGGCCTCTTCATAAGCCTTCCGCTGAGCGACCGCCGCAACGCCGATGGCTTTCACGCGATCGTCTTCAACTGACGCAAAGCCTTCGGGAGTCGTCCACGGTTCAATGCGAGTACCGCCCCACGATGTATTGATCAGGCCGATCGGCACGCCGTCGAGTTCCTTATGGAGATGTCGACCGAAGTAGTAACACACTGCCTACATGTTCGGAGTGGTCTGCGGCGTACACTCGGTCCAGACGACTTCGGGATTCACGTTCGTCATGGGAGTAATTGCTACAGTCTTCTTCGGAGCGACATTGAAGAAGCGAATCTTCGGATGCTTGGCATTCGCGATCTCTTCTTGAGGATTCGCCGATGCTGCGACGGACCATTCCATGTTCGATTGGCCCGAGCCGACCCACACTTCACCGATCAGGACGTTGGTCAATTCGACCTTGTTCTTACCTTGCACGGTCACCGTATGAGGACCGCCTGCCTTCTGAGCCGGCAGCTTGACCGACCACTTGCCTTCCGCAGAAGCCGTGGCTTTGGCCGTGGCATCACCCAACGTAACGGTGACTTCTTCGCCCGCATCCGCCCAGCCCCAAAAAGGCAGAGGCACTTCGCGTTGCAAAACCATATTGCTGCCGATGACGTTCGGCAGTTTGACGTCAGCATGCGCCACCCCCGTCAGGGCAGCGACTACTCCCAAGGCACTCCAAAATCGCAAACTCATCTTCATTCCATGCACTCCCGATGCGTCGTTGAAACAGCTTGATCGCGACTTGCGATCGCATCGGAGTCTTACGAAATAAGCATCCGGTCTGAAGCGAGTGAGCGTCTCAATGTCGTTAAGACCAAGAACCAACGATTGCCCCGATATCAGGCATCAACAGCAATGCCGCCAACTCGGGCGACTCAACCACTCACGCGAGCATCGCTCAGCACCGCTCGCGGATCTGATGTCGGTCGTTCCACTGGTAAGGTCGACGTCGCCGGAGCCGATATCCAAGGTCGCTCACAAAAGCGGAAGAACGGGTAGCACAGCGCGATCGTCAAGATCAGCGACAAGGCATCAAAGGCCATCGTCCCTTCCGCGAAGACTTGTCGCACGCCTTGCATCGCCAAGAACTGCACTCGTCCATGCACCAGATAAATCGAGTAGGACATCGTCCCCAAGAAGACGGAGAACTCAGCCAAGCGCCGCACCGGTGTCGCACCATGTGCCAGTAACCTGCGAAAGCTCGCGTCGAGTCCTTCCAGTCCAAACAACGCGACTGCAAACAACACGGCAAAGGTCGTGCGATGAATCGGCCATTGAGCGACTGCAATGATCGATGTCGCGATCACGAGTCCCGATAGAGCCAGCCAACCCACTCGACGAGACGACTCACCCCAAAATTTGGAAGGAGCCCAACCTCGTTCGAACACGCCATAAAGTCCGATGCCCAGAGCGAACATCGGCCAGTAGGGCAGACAGATCCCCCAGAACTTCGCCACCGGGCAGAACAAGAACGGCACCGCAATCAGAGTGATGCTCGCCATCACTTGATAGAAGCGGCGACCGAAATGCACCGCGAGCGCAGCGATCAAATAGAACTGCACTTCGATAGCCAGCGACCAATACACGGCGTTGATCGTTGTGAACTTGAGCTGCAGTTGGTCGGCTCCGGGCACGGTGACAAACGCCCGAGTGAGCGTCACGACCTCAAACCATTCGGCGATGTCGTACTTCAAGAAGCCGTAGTTCAACTTGTGAGGAGACGGGCTTTGATAATGTCCCGTCTTCAACGCGGCGATGCCTTCAATCACAAACGGCAGCGCGACCACGACAGCGATCGACGCCCAATACGGTGGGAAGATGCGGCGCATCCGACGATGCAGAAACGAACCCGCTGACTCGCCTTTTCGAATCGCACTCCGAGCCGACGCTGCGATGCAGTACCCCGAGATCACAAAGAACATCGGGACGGCCATCTCGCCGAGTTTGCAGACCGAGTGCAACTGCGGAAACGTCCGTTGGAACGCGTCCGAGAATTGAAAGTGAAAGAGCAAGACCCAAATCGCAGCAATGCCGCGCAAGGGTTCCAGAAGGACGAACTTCATGGATGCGAATCTTGAATCTGAAAGGCGAACGCTCCGGTCTCGAATTGTCGGGACCGCATGAGACGCCAGATTCAGTTAGCAACATCTCTCGCCCACTGCGACGTGATGAAAATGCCTCAGCCGCTTACGGACCGAACTCCAGCGTCGCCCCAGCGTAGGCCGCAATTCCAGGGGTCCCGAAGCCGAACACTTCCCGGTATTTCACATCCGTGAGATTGTCGATCCGAGTGAAGAGCCTGATCTGTTTTGTCAGTTGGTATGACCCCGAAAGATCGACTAGGAAGTAGTCGTTCAACGGTACTCGGTCGCCGTTGAAATCGAAGTCGATGGCCTGGCTCATGTAGCGGCCACCCAGCGACACATTCGCACGCTTCTCCCAAAACGCCTGACTAATTCGCAAGTTGACCATATGCCGTGGCCGCCGCAGCAACGGCCCGCCCGTCGAACCATCCAGCGTATTTTGGTTCGTGTATGACGTTGTGAACTGCGTGGTCTGAGTCAGATCAATCTTGCCTGTCAGTTCGACTCCACTCGTCCGAGCACTAGCGATGTTCTGCAACGTAAAGGTGTTGAAGTCGAAGAAGATCAAGTCGTCGAGATCGTTACGAAAGTAGGTCGCATCCAGCGTCAGTCGACCTTCAAACAAGCGTTGCTCGGCGCCTAAGTCCCAACCGCGACTGCGTTCGGGTCTCAATGAAGGATTGAAGCCAAAACCCACCGAGTTCTCAGCCAAGGCCGGGGCTCTAAAACCAGTGCCATAGCTGCCTTGAAAGGCACTACCCAAGTCGTCGTAGACATAGCGAGACGTCACACGGAAGGTGTCGGCATAGCCCGCTCGACTGTGGTTGTCGTGTCGATAGCCAGCCGTCACGAACCACGAGTCATTCAATCCCCAATCGGACTGCAAGAAGCCAGCGTCGTTGAACTGCTGGACGGAGTCAGCCCCACCAACCACCGTATTTTCTTGAACGGCGTCTTCGTCGAGATGCTCGTAGCCAGCGGTCAAAGTGTTCGTCAGCCAGTCGTCGCTCAGCACCTTCAAGCTGGCTTGATAGTCGAGCTTGCGGCTCTCTCCGTCGAAGAACTTCGGACTGAAAACCGACGTCTTGTCGTCTCGATGAATCTTGTTGAAACCGAAGCCGACCTTGTGTTCGAGATCTCCATCAAGCTGCAGGTATCGCAGTTGAGTGCGCGATTGAAACGATTGGTTGTCGAGATTCCTGGGAGCATCCGCCAACGAGAAACCGGGACCGACATAATCATCGAAGTCGACATCGGCCTCGTTGTAGCGCCACACAAAATCAACATCGAGCTCGGGCGAGATGATGTAGCCATAGCGCCCCGAGAGTGTGCCGTTCGTAAACCCGTCTCGTTCGCGACCACCTGCCGCCGCCGAGATACCGTTCGTCTTGAACCAGCTTCCGGTCGTCGAGTGATAGACGCGACCATCTCCACCAGAGACCGTCGCCGATTGGCTATAAGTGCCGAAGCTGCCTCCGTAGGCCGTGGTTCCGAACTTGGTCCCACCTTCGCCGCGTTTGGTGATGATGTTGATCACGCCGCCAATCGCATCCGATCCAAACACGGTGCTTTGCGGACCTCGAATAACCTCGATGCGTTCAACGTTATCGAGCTGCAACTTGGACGGATCGAAGGCTCGATTGGGACTGGTTGGATCGTTCAACGGAATGCCGTCGAGCAACACTTTCGTCTGCGAACTGTTCGTGCCGCGCATAAAGATGCCCGCCGGCTGACCTGGTCCACCGCTTTGAGCGATGTTCAAACCGGGCACCGTTCGAAGTACTTGATCGAGCGTGCGAGTTCCAGACGATTGAATCTGAGCTTCGGTGATGACCGTGACCGAACTTCCCACCGAACGGCGATTGGCTTCTGTTCGTCCTGCTGAAATCACTGTATCCGCAGTGAGTGGCTCGCGCGGAAATCGTGGAGTCGTTACGACAGTCTCGGGAAGCACCGGCACGTCCGGCGGTGGAGCATCATCCGGAGAAGAATTGGTTGGGGGCTGAGTCCCCGGAGCAACAGCTTCTTGAGCACTGCCGCTAGAACCGAAAACAGAGAGGCCGAGTGTCAACGCACCGGCCGCGCGCAGAATGAGAGCGCGAGACATATCCCTAGTCCTTAACCACGAGGCGGGAAAAATTCGCGCGGCCCGTCCTCAGACGAAAGGCCGCGCGATGTTCGCGGTCTGACCAGATATCCTGGCTTGGGTTCTTCCTACTCACCGCGCCTTCCCGGTCGGCTGCATTCGGCTGACACAACACGAACAAACCTGCTCGCGTCCTCGAAGTCGTTGTTGTCAGACAGGAGCACTGACACGACGACTCGTTCAACAATCAAACGCAGCCAGACCAGTGGCTGAAATGCGGCTTTCGTCCCCCTCACAGTCGCGGGACGGCGGGAGATTCTCACTCCTCTTCCCTGAAATCAGATCGCACTGGCCTGAAGGATCGACCGGAACACACCGAGGATTCCGCACGATCTGCCTAGCGCGGTTAATTCGGCTGCCGGTCCCGCAAATGAGCCGCGCCGACCGATTCAATCGGCAAAGTTTCCCACGCGTGGTGGCGAGACCTGAAGTCGCCTCATCCATCACTGGCTTGGCTGCTCAAGGAGTCACAGGGGCGGCACCCCCAGAGACTTTCCGCCATCAATGGCGATCATGGTTCCCGTCACCATGCAGGCCGCATCGCTCACCAAATAAAGGATCGAAGCCGCGACCTCTTCCGGTGAAATCATTCGACCGGCTGCACGAGCCAACGGACTCGCCGCGATGAATTGCTTAACGGTCGCAGCTCGATCAGCTGCCTTGTCGAGATCCGCATTCATCATGCCCGTCTCACCGACCGGACCGGGACAGACAGCGTTGATCCGAATGCGATCTTTGGAGTGACTCAAAGCCAACGACTTAGTCAGCCCGACCAACGCCAACTTGCTGATGGAGTAAACCGGGTCATGAGCCCTCGGCAGGATGCCCGCATTGCTGGCGGTATTAACGATCGCCCCGCCCTGCCCGTCACGCAGCATCGAAGCGATGGCGTACTTGCATCCGAAAAACGCCGCCTTGAGGTTCGTGTCGAGACACGCATCCCAGTCCGCTTCAGAGACATCAACGATCTGCTTCACCATCGCGATGCCGGCGTTATTTACCAGGATGTCGATGCGTCCGGTGAAGGTCTCCGAGAACTCGATTAACTCCTTGAGTTCCACTTCACGACGCACATCAACTTGCCGCTGCTCGATCACCAACTCAGCGAACTCCGCATCGTTCTCGGGCAACAAGCGATAGTCCCCAACGACGACCTTCGCTCCATGTCGAGCCAACAGCTTCGCCGTCGCTCGCCCGATACCACTGGCACCACCTGTGACTACCGCCACTCGTCCCGCCAACTGCAATTCCGACATCACTCCAGCTCCTGCTTGAGACCTTGCGAACACATTCGCTGTGAAAGCTAAGGCGAACTCAGACGAGAACCTACCGAACCGCAGCCGCATACAAGTCGGCAGCGTCTGCCAGTGCCTTCGATCACAGCCCACCAAAGGCGAGCCCGCACTGCCCGACGAAGACGATGCGGCTCGAACGCATCCGCCGCTCACCGGTTTGATCGATGTGGACTCCCCGTGTCTCATCCCGCGAAGTCGAGCCAGCCTCGGCAGGACATCCACAATCTCGGTGAGCCATGAACTCGATGCCCCTCCGTTGCAAGATTTTCAAAAAATTTGTGCGACTTCCCGGTAGGTTCCGTTTTCTGAGTCACGGACCGGTATGTCCTGAGACCGAGCTTGTGCCGCTTCCTGTCGCACCGGCGATATTGGTCGAGATCGTGAGGACCGAATCATTGATGACGAAGACGTTGTTCGCGGTGTCCGACTTGATCGTCAGCGTGTCGTTTGACGTACCGCCGTTGATATCCGTCACGACCAAGTTGTTAGAGCCATCGAGCGTGATTTCGGTATCGCTTGCTCCCACGACAGGAGTGTCGGTCGCAAAGCCACTGAATTGCGACCCGACCCGCACCTTGCCAGACCCCTCGGTTAGAAAGCGGGCGTAAAACGTATTGGTGACATTGTTGAGAACTACCGGTTGCAAGCTCGTGTTAGCAGTCAACCCGACAGCACTGTTGGCTGTGGTGATGGCACCAATCGCTCCAGTTTGTCCGCTGCCGAATGTCACCGCTCCAGCATCCGCCAATAGCCCGTTGTGCCAATGCGGACTGCTGACGATGTAGTTGCCGTTACTCAGCGGAGTCACTCCACCGCTGCCGATTTGATCGCCAGTCGCAGAGCCCACCAAGCTATTGGTCGAACCAACAACGCC
This sequence comes from Planctomycetaceae bacterium, assembly GCA_900299185.1. Taxonomy (GTDB): domain Bacteria; phylum Planctomycetota; class Planctomycetia; order Planctomycetales; family Planctomycetaceae; genus AM-0621. The sequence continues at coordinate 5,611 of OMIV01000339.1, read as the reverse complement.
GCTGACTCCGGTCGTTCCGTTACCAAAAGTTACGGCCCCAGCATCGATTGTCGTCCCGTTGTCCCACTGCGGACTGATCGCCGCAAAGTTGCCGTTACTCAGCGCCACTACGCCCGCGCTGCCAATGTTGTCATTGGAGTGCGAGCCCATCAGCGAGCTGATCAGCGAACCGGTGACCCCATTGAAAAGATAAACAGCTCCAGCGTCTGTTCCTCCGGCATCATCAAATGGCGACGTGATGACAACGTTGCCATTGGTCAGAACAGCCAAGCTGCTCCCGAATTGATTGCCAGGAGCGTCATGCGGATCAGCAAACTCCGGAAACGCTGCGGACAAGAGCCGTCGGGACTCCAAGCATTCGGAAGATCTCGCCAACTCGCGCGGCGATACAGAGACTCCGAATCCAACACTTCGTGACCAACCGCGACGAGATCGTATGGGACGAGCACGCCCCAAGGTCAGGTGTTTCGCGCGACCATTCCACCAAGACGAAAGCTGCATGAGCGACATCCGAAAGCGGACCGAGAGTTTGCACTCCAACAGTTCCACCGTTCATTGGCGACATCGCCCAACGAACGTGGAGTCCGCCATTTTGTTTGTCGACTCGCCGTCGTTCCGAAAGAAAAAAGAGCCGTCGATTCTTCGCTTGCGAGTTCGCGTGCAGGCTGATGAAAAGCCGCGTCTGGCACGAATGGCAACATCAAAGCAGTTGCCAGGAATGGCTACAGACAGGCGCGATCAGACATCGCTTCCATGATGCTTTTCGACCACGTTTCCAAACATCGCTCGCTTACTGAGCCTTCTTCGATGACGAAGGCTCCTGCCCCGGAATAGGCGTCAGGTCTTCCATCAACTGATCCTGACCCGGCAAGTAGTAAGTTCCGAGCGTCACAACGACTCGACGTTGAATCGTCGATTTGCTTTCTCGGAAGGTGTCGTAGTGAGCACACGAAACCAGTCGCATTTTCGAAGCCGCAATCCCTCGTTGCTGCAGAGCCGTCTTAACGGCCAAGGCACGGCGGAACGAAACTTCGTGACCACCTTGCGGGTCACGCTCGGACTCGGCCAACGTGCAATGTCCTTGAATCACGATCTGTCGAAAGTGATGCCGCAACACGGCCGCGATCTCGTCGACCTGCGGTTCCCAATTCAAAGGGATATCCACAGATCCTTCTTCAAAGATGATCGGCTTACCGATCGACCCCTTCACTCGCACCCATAAGTCGCGGTCGCGCAATTGCTCGCCAGTCACAGCGGGATTGGACCAGCGAATCTGGTTCTTGCTTGTGATCTTGGACTTCTTGTGAGCCAAGATTTGAAGCACGGCCATATCGAGTTCATCGGTTGAGTCGGCTTTGGGCACATAACCGAAGCCCGCTTTGATCGACGCCAACATCTTGAGCAAGTCGTCGTCGGTGGCACTTTTCTGAGACGACCCCGCCAACAGAATGACGAAGAAGCTCATCTCCAAAATGGTCATATCGCAGAAGCTAACTACCCACAGCGGAGCACCGTGACCACCACCGCCTTCTTCGTGCCCGCCACCACCGCCATGCCCGCCTCCATGACCGCCTTTTTTCTTCTTATGGTCATCATCATGGTCATCTTGGTCGTTGCCGTGATCTGCCATTGGTCATCAGCCCTGAGATGAAGTCGGTTCAAGAACGATGGAAGTATCGATTACCAGAGAGACTCAGTGGTTCGTATTGCGCGGATGAATCAGCAGTCGTCGCAATCTCAATGAAACAAGCGAGTCGCCAAGCAACTCGCTCAATCGGTTCAATCGCTCCGCAACTCAGAAAGAACTAGCTCGCCATTTGAGCTCGCTGAATCGCCTTGCGATCGAGGAACGACAGCAGCTTCTGCTTGAGAATTGTCGGCGAGGCTTCGTCAGCGATCGCCAAGATGCCCTGCATATACAGCTCTTTGGTCAGCTCTTCTTCGGCGTGACGCATATCGAGCTTCTCGGCCAGCGGCAGACAGAAACAGTTCGCCAACAAGCAACCGTAGAGCGTTCCCAACAAGGCGATGGCCATTGCTCCGCCGATCATGCCGATGTCCGAACCGAGGTTCTGGAACATCACCACCTGGCCAATGATCGTCACGGTCAGACCGAGCGACGGACCGTAGTTGCCCATCACGCCGAAGGCCTTCTTGCCGCGTTTATGTCGGGCTGCCATACCGATCAGAGTGATCCGCAACGAAGCCTCGATCTCGTCTGACTTCTTACCGTCGACCAGCATCTTCAAGCCTTCGACGAGGAACGGATCTTTGACTTTGGGAATCTCGCTTTCGAGCGCGAGCAAACCATCTTGTCGAGCGACGACAGCCAAGTCCGACAACTCCTTCACAACCGACTCCAGGTCGGTATCCGGAGTGAAGAAGCATTTCTTGGTTAACGCACCCAACGAAAGAAACGTGTTCCAAGGCACGCTCATCATCGTCACCAGGATCGAGCCCAGAATGACGACGAAGACTCCTTCGGAACTGTAGAAAATCATGATGTTGCCGTGAGACCCGTGGAACATCACGCCGATGACGATGACCACAATTCCCACGAAACCAATGACCGTTCCCTTGTCCATAACACTGGCCCCACAAAGACGCCTAAAAAGTCAGTTCGCGCGCTGCACGAACACCAGGGTTACTCTGACAATTGAATGCCGTGCGTCACAGCCAGTGGTTTGCGTCGTTATGCGTTTCGACGCGCTGCCATCCCGCCAAATCATTCGCTGTCAAAGTGTCCTGAGAGTTAAACCAACGGTGATTCATTCACAAGCCACCGTGGCCGCATCCTTGCGAACCATCCACCGCACTTGCCCAGTTGCTTCCAGCACGGGCGCGCGGCTTCTCCGTGACCGGAGAAAGGGCTAGTCTTGGCATCGAATTCCAAAACTCGAACTTGCAAACCAATTCCCGAATTCTGGCAATCCGGACTAATTCGCAGTGCACTCGACTTCGTGACGAGACACATCAGCGACACATGGCTCGAAATCTCAATTTCGAAGCGACCGCACAACAGAGCCGAGTCCCGAAACCAAAGGGACTCGCTCTGCATCAAGTTGGCGTTAGCCCTTAATGACGCCGATCGGCTTCATGCGAGCAACCTTCTTCGAAAGCCCCGCAGCGTGCACGACATCCACGACTTGGTTGACGTCCTTGTAAGCCGCCGGTTGCTCTTCAGCGAGACCTCGCCAACTCTGAGCCCGAGCGATCACTCCGCGCTTCGCGAGTTCCTGATCAATGCGACGACCTTGAGCATGTTCGATCGCTCGAGTGCGGCTCATCAACCGCCCCGCTCCGTGACATGTGGTGCCAAAGGTTTGCTGCATGCTGCCCGGCTGACCGACCAACACCCAACTCGCTCGGCCCATATCACCAGGGATCAGCACCGGCTGCCCGATCTGCTGATACAACTCTGGGATCTCTGAGTGCCCCGGTGGGAACGCCCGAGTCGCCCCCTTCCGATGCACCCACACATTCTTGAAGCCGCCCTCAATCGAGTGCTCTTCAAACTTCGCAATGTTGTGAGCAACGTCATAGATCAGCGTCATATCAAGATCCCGCCACTTCTGACGAAAGACCGATTCGAATACCTCGCGAGCTTGCCACATCAAGAGTTGCCGGTTGCACCACGCATAGTTCGCTGCCGCTCGCATCGTTCCTAAGTAATGCCGTCCCTCAGAGCTGAGCACCGGAGCGCAAGCCAATTGACGATCCGGCAACACGATGCCGTACTTCTCGGGCACGCCGCGCAGCAGTCGCAACGCATCATCACAAACTTGATAGCCCAGACCGCGCGAGCCCGAGTGAATCATCACGCAGACCTGATCCTTCTTCAGACCCATCACGTCTGCGGCGTCGGCATCCAGAATGGCTTCGACAATCTGCACTTCGAGAAAGTGATTCCCAGAACCCAACGTGCCACATTGCTCGGCGCCGCGCTGCAACGCTCGCTCACTCACGTTGTCAGGCTCTGCACCGGCCAGGCAGCCACGAGCTTCCGTGAACTCAATGTCCTCGTCTGTTGCCAGCCCGCGTCGTTTGAGAAACGGCACGCCGCTGCCCATCAGCTCGCGCAGTTCTTTCTCCGGGAAGTAGTACTTGCCCTTCTTGCCGGTGCCAGTTGGCACCTCTCGAAACAGCGCGTCGACGAGCGTTTGCAGATGCGCCTTCACATCTCGATAGAAGAGATTGGTACGCATCAAACGCACGCCGCAGTTGATGTCGTAACCGACGCCGCCGGGCGAGATCACTCCGCCTTCATCGGGATCGGTCGCACACACTCCACCAATCGTGAAGCCATAGCCCCAGTGAATGTCGGGCATCGCCAAGCTCGCAACTTGAATCCCCGGCAGCGTCGCCACATTGGCCACTTGCTCGGGAGCTTGATCGTGCCGCAAGTGCTGCATGAGTTCGTCGCTGGCGTAGATCAAGCCGTCGACACGCATGCTCGGCATGTAGCTTTTGGGAATCCGCCACAAGCACTCGTTGACTTGTTCGAGCGGCCCATTGAATCCTGATTTGCCCATAACTGCTTTCTAAAGCTGACAACTCCGAGCGATAGTCGCGCGGTCCTCAAACATCCCACTCGATTGAGCACGCATCGACCCGACCCACCAACTTCGGTTCGCCGATTTTCTAACGACCACAATCAACTCACCGTCCATGGTCGCATGGTGAACCGTCAACGCCGTAGGCTTCCAGCCTATCATCAAGTCGGTGGTCTGGATGAGACCGACTTGCTCTAAGCTTTCGATTGAACCTCCAGCGCTACGCTTTCAACGTGTCCGGCTTAAGCATGATCCAAGCACGACAGAATCGTGCTCCACGTGATCCTCAAGTCGTTCCTAATTTCTCTTCGTGTATTTCGTGCTCCATTATGAACGACCTCTTCAAATCACTCGAAAAGCAATTGGAAACAGCTCGGCGACGCGATGACTTTCCCACCGTCGCGAAGGTGCAATGGCAGCTTGCGCAACTCGACATCAAACAAGATGACTTTGTCAGCGCGCTGGCGCGAGTCATGGAGTCGCTGACTCTCAATCGAAAGCTCGGTCGCATCGACGGGGTCTGCGCGGTCGGCCTAATCGCTGGCCAACTGATGGCCGCTGGAGGTCAGAAAGAGCAAGCTCGCGAGATTCTCACCGAAGTCCGCAACGGCTTTCAAAAGCTCGGCCAGCCGCGAGGTGTTCAACAAGCCGACAAGCTCATCGCGCTACTCAATTCAGGCGGTCCACCGCAGCCGTCGTTGAATTGAACTCTCTTCAACCTCAGGTCGCCCACCGAAAGAAATCCTACACATGGCTCCGCAGATCACGGCCCGAGAATACAAGCTGATGCTGAATCATCGGTGGTTCCAAGATGCCAGCTCAGCCGTCGATTCGTTCTGGGAAGAAGTCTCGAAGTTGGCGGACTCATTGGGCTTTGGAACGAAGGGCCAACTGACGTTGAACAAGAAGACCAGCCGAACGGTGGTCTTCTTAGACACGGTCGACTTTTCATTGCATCGAGCCGGCTATGTCCTGCGACAACGAATTGACGGAGACGACGTCGAGCTCACGCTTAAGTCGATGTCGCCCGATCCCTACATCGCCTCAGTGTCTAATGT